>QHSO01000001.1 GCA_003220475.1 Candidatus Rokuibacteriota bacterium
TCGACGCCAAGGACAACCTCGACTTCGCGCCGCACTGGGCGCTCTTCCCCGGCACCGCGATCTTCCTCACGGTACTGTCCATCAACTACATCGGCGACGGATTACGCGACGCGCTCGATCCGCGGAAAGTGTTGGGAGGCAAGTGACGAATATCGATCTCTGCTTCACACCGGCCACGAAACTCGCGGCGATGATCCGGCGCGGCGCCGTCTCACCTGTCGAGATGGTCCAGGCGGTGCTCGCGCGCCTGGAGCGAGTCAACCCGCGACTCAACGCCTACTGCACCGTCGCGGCCGAGCAGGCGCTGGAGGCGGCGCGCAAGGCGACGGCGGTGGCGCGGCGTCGCAGCGCGCGGCTCGGCCCGCTGCACGGCGTGCCGGTCTCGATCAAAGACCTCACACCGACGAAGGGCATCCGTACGACGTGGGGCAGCAAGATCTACGAGCATCACGTGCCGGACGAGGATGCGCTGGTCGTCACGCGCCTCAAGGCGGCGGGCGCCATCGTGCTGGGCAAGACGAACACACCGGAGTTCGGCGCGGGAGCCAACACGTTCAACGCGGTCTTCGGCGTCACGCGCAACCCGTGGAATCCCACGCTGACGCCGGGCGGCTCCACCGGCGGCGGCGCCGTCGCCCTGGCCACCGGGCTCGGCCCCCTCGCCCAGGGCACGGACCTCGGCGGCTCGCTGCGCCTGCCCGCGTCCTTCTGCGGCGTCGTCGGATTTCGCACCTCGCCCGGGCTCGTGCCCGTACATCCGGCGCCGCTCGCGTGGGATCCGTGGAGCGTCAACGGCCCGATGGCGCGCACCGTCGCCGACACGGCGCTCATGCTCTCGGTGATCACCGGGGCGGACGCGCGCGCGCCGATCTCGTACGCCGTGAACCCGCGCGCATTTCTCGATGCCGTCCGCCGGCCGAGCGTGCGCGGCCTGCGCGTGGCGTGGGGCGGCGACCTCGGCGTCACCGCCGTCGACGACGAGGTGCGCGAGATCACGCGCGCCGCCGCCGACGCGTTCCGCCGGCTGGGCGCCCGCGTGGAGGAGGCGCATCCCGATTTCAGCGGCCTGCGCGACATCGTCCTCACCAGCCGCGGCGCCTCGATGGTGGCGCGCCACGAAGACCGCTTGGCGAAGTGGCGCGACGCGATGCAGGAGAACCTCGTCAAGAACATCGAGCACGGCCTGGCACTGACGCCGTCGCAGATCGGCCGCGCCGAGCGGCTGCGCACCGAGCTCTGGGAGCGCGTGCGCGTCTTCCAGGAACGCTACGACCTGATCCTGACGCCGACGGCGGCGGTGCCGCCGTTTCCCGTCGAGTGGCGATCGGGGCCCAAGGAGATCAACGGCCAGCCGATGCCGACGTACGTCGACTGGGCGATGCTGACGTACGCGTTCACGGTCGTCGGCCTGCCGGCAATCTCCGTGCCTGCCGGCTTCACGAAGTCCGGCCTCCCCGTCGGCCTGCAGATCGTCGGCCGCTGGCGCGACGAGGCCGGCGTCCTGCGCGCGGCCGCCGCCTTCGAGGGCACGCAGCCGTGGGCCGACCGCCGGCCGCCCGAAATCTAGTCGTACCGCTCGCGGTGGCGGAGCTCGACGAAGAGCCCGTGCGTCTGACGCGGATGCACCCACGCGATGTCCGGGCGCGGACTGTCGACCTGCACGCCGCTCGCGCGCAGCTTCGCCACCGAGCCGGCGACGTCGGCACACTCGAAGCCGACGAGATAAACGCCCTCGCCGCGCTTGGCGAGAAATCGTCCGACGGCCTTGTCCGGATCGGTGGGCTGCAGCAGCTCGATGTGGCCGATGCCCGTCGGCAGGATCGCGTTCTTGAAGCCGAAGCGCTCCGACGTGTCGCGCCGGTGCACGGAGAGGCCGAAGAGCTGCGTGAAGCGCGCCGCCGCCGCGTCCAGGTCGCGCACGACCACCGACAGCTCGACGATGTCGCCCAGCATGGCCATGGAATCCTCCTTGACGGGTGAAGTTCAGCGCGCGGCGTCGCGCAGGCGGCCGTCCACGGCCGGCGCGATCGTGCCGCGCGCGGTGATCGCCTCGAGCACGATGTCGGACAGCTGCGGGCCGCTCACCGCATCCACCAGCACGCGGCCCTCGCGCAGCGCGGTGACGCCATCGCCGCCGCGCGCGATCCAGTCCACCACGGCCGCCGTGTAGGTCTTCGCGGGGTCGAGCGGCGCGCCGCCGACCTCGACGCCGAGTACGCGGCGGCCCGCCGGCAGCCGCGGATCATACGCCAGCCGCAGTCCCGAGACGTGCAGGAAACCGCCGCCCTCGCGCTCGAGCCGACTCAACCCCTGCTCGAGCGCCTCGCGCAGCCGCGCGCCGGACACCGCGAGCTTCACGACGACGTTGGTGAACGGCAACAGGCCGAGCACCTCGCGCCGCGTGAGCGTACCGGCGGGGATGATCCGGTCCGTGCGCACGCCGCCGCCGTTGATCAGCGCGACGTCGGCGTCGAGCCGCGCACGCATCGCGTCGGCGATGAAGTCACCCAGGTTCGTCTCCCCGGTGCGCAGCGGCGCGCGGCGCGCCTCGAGCGGCACGGTCGTGCGGCCGATCTCGGTCGCGAGCTCTCGGCCGAGCCGCGTCTCGTAGTCGCGAACGACCGCGGCGACCTCCGGGTCCTCCGGCAGCCGCGCGCTGATCTCGTGGAACGTCCACGAGCGCTCGACGAGCGCGCCGTCCGAGCGGAGCCAGACATCGACCTCGACCAGATAGCGCGCGTCGGAGCCGGCCTTGGTGATGAGCGCCTTGCCCTCCTCGGCCACGAGCGGCTCGTGCTCGTGACCGCCGAGAATCACGTCGACGTCGGCGGCGGTGGCGAGCGCGCGATCCGCGCGCATGTGCTGATGCGTTACGCCCACGACGAGTTGCGCCCCGCGGCCACGCAGGTCGGCGGCGACCGCTCTGCCGGCCGCCTCGGGATCGGTGAAGTCGACGTCCGCGCCGCCGGCCGAGGTGGACGCCGTGTCCGCCGTCGTCAGCCCGAACAGGCCGATGCGACGCCCGCCGCGCTCCAGCATCTGCTCACGCGCGGCGCCACCGAACGGTCGCACCCCGCCCCGCTCGAGGACATTGGCGCTGAGCCAGGTGAAGCGCGACTCCGACATCCGCTCGCGCAGGACGCGCGGCCCGAAGTCGAACTCGTGGTTGCCGAAGGTCGCGCCGTCGAGCCCGACGGCGTTGAGAACGGCGATCATCTGGGCGCCGCGGAGCACCGTGGACATCGGTGAGGGCGAGAGCATGTCGCCCGCGTGCGCGACGACGACGTTGGGATGCGCGGCGCGCAGGCGCTTCACCTGAGTGGCCAGTCGCGCCATGCCGCCGCGCCGGCCGCCGTCGACCGGCTCGAGCACGTACGAGTCGTTGATCTGCAGCAACGTGATCTCGACGGCGGGGGCCGCCGCCGCCCGTGGGCGCGTGTCCGGCGCCGCGCAACCGGCCAGCGCGCAGACGACGAGCGTCCATCCAGCCAGCCGGTGAACAGCGCTCACGCTACGCGACGCGAGCGAGCCAGGGATGATCGCGACGCCGCGCCAGACGCTCGGCCAGGTAGCGGCCGGCGCGCTCGGCGTCGCCGGCGCGGAAGCACGCTTCGAAGAGCGTGTCGTGGAAGACGTCGCGCTGCGCGCGGCTGCCGCCGAGCTCGACGATCCGTGGCCGTAACGGCTCGATCTTCGCGACGGTCGTCGCGTAGTCGCCCTGCGCGAAGGCGTGCAGGCCTTCGATGAGCGGCGCCAGCACCTCGCCCATCATCCCCGTGGGATCTTTCGGCGCGCGCGCCCGCACCGCTTCGAGGTGTGCCTTCGCGGTCGCCCACTCGCCGCCGCCGGCGAGCGCCATCGCCACGTGCGCGGCGTGGAACAGCAGCCCCATGCGGTTCACGCGCTCGCGCGCGATCGCGGTGAACGGCGCCCAGCGCGCGCCCACGGGCTGGCCGACGAGCTCGAGGCGCCACAGCAGCGAGATCGAGTCGTGCAGCTCGCCGGCGATCGACGACGGCGCGCGCTCGAAGGCCGCGCGGCCGATCCTCCCCGCGCGCGCGTACTCGCCGCGCGCGAAGTGCAGCAGCGCGAGGTGCCACAGCAGGTGGTTGCGGAACCAGTTCACCCCGCGGCACGGATGGATGGCGACCGGCAGCTGGGTGACGCCGACGTCGTACGACTCGGACTCGTAGAGCGCGTGCGCGAGCGCGTGCACCGACCACGGGTCGTTGGGCTCGAGGCGCAGCGCCGCCTCCGCGGCGCGGATGGCCTCCGCGCACTGACCACCTTCCTCCAGCGCGAAGGCGTGCAGGCCGAGCACGAAGGACGAGCCCGGATAGTGCGTCCGAAGCGAGTCGGTGAGCGCGAGCATCTCGGGAAACTTTCCGAGCCAGAAGTACACGTAGTACAGCCGCTGCAGCACCATCGCGTCGCGCGGCCAGCGCGTCAGGTGCTCGCGCATCAGCGTCTGGGCCGGCGCGACCTGTCCCGAGGTCCACGCCGTCAGCGCGGCCACGTGCGATCGCTCGCGCTCGGTCTGGCCCGCCACCGCCGCGCGCGCCGCCTCCGTCGTCGCCTTGGTCTCCGGAAATCGCTCTTCGAGGAAGAGACAGACGGCGGCGCCGGCGTGCGCGAGCGCCAGCCCGGGATCGCGCTCGATCGCCGCGCGGAAGAGCGCCAGCGCATCGGCCTGCCACGCCTGCAGCGCGCGGACGGCGCGGTCGTAAAGAGCGAGCGCCTCGGGATCGGCGGTCGAGACAGGCAGGCCGTACGCGTCGGTCGGCATGCGGGTCATGCTAGCAGAGGCGCTCCTCGATCACCGATCGACAGGAACTGGATCTCATGTCGGGGGCCCCGAAATGGCCCCCAAATCCCCAACGCTCGGCAGCGCCCTGGCGGAGCCATGGCGCTCCTCGAAGACGGCCGACAGAAACTCGGCGGCACGATGCTCGGCCCAGGCGCGCGGCCGCCAGGGCGGTCCGTCCCAGAACCCCACGTGGCCGCCGTGCGCGGTGAACTCGGCCACGATGCTGGGCGAGAGCTCCGAGGGGCTGGGCAGCGCGGCGGGCGGCACGAACGGATCGTCGAGTGCGCTGATCAGCAGCGTGGGCCGCCGCACGCGCGCGAGGTAGGGACGGCACGAGGCGCGGCGCCAGTAATCGCGCTCGTCGGCGAAGCCGTGCAGCGGCGCGGTCACGGCGCGATCGTAGGCGGCGAACGTCCGCGCACGCATGACGGCCGCGACGTCCACGAACTCGGGAAACGCGCGGGCCTTGTCGCGAACCTTCTCCTTGAACGAGCGCATGAAGGACGCGGTGTACGTCAGCTTCGCGATGCCACGGTCGAGCACGCGCGTGCAGCGCTCGAGGTCGTACGGCGTCGAGATGCCGACGGCGGCCGCGAGCTGCATCGGCGCGGCATCGCCGTGCTCACCGAGCCACTTGAGGAGCACGTTGCCGCCGAGCGAGACGCCGACGGCCCCGATGCGCACCAGCGGATCGCGCTCGATGAGCAGCCGAACGACCAGATCGAGATCGTCGGTATCGCCCGAATGATAGAAGCGCGGCAACCGGTTGGGCTCGCCGCTGCACGATCGGAAGTTCAGCGCGACAGCGCCCCAGCCGGCCGTGCGCGCCAGGCGCAAGAGGCCGCGCACGTAGTGCGAGTGGCACGAGCCCTCGAGGCCGTGCAGCACCAGCAGCAGCGGCGCTCCGGGCGCCACCGGCCCGTCGTGCCAGTCGAGGTCGACGAAGTCACCGTCGGGCGTGACGACCCGCTCGCGCCGGGACGGCGGCGCGTCCCGGCGCGTGAACGGGCCCCACACCGTCTGCGCGTGGCGGTTGCGCAACCACCACGCGGGGCGGAACGCTATTCCTGCCCGTTCAGCAGCAGCTTCACGATTGCCGGCACGATCTCGCGTGCGCGTCGGTCGAGCTCCGCATCGCTGAGATTGGCGATCGGATGCGGCATCGCCAGGAACTTGTAGGAGGTGAGCCCCCACTGCTCGGCCATCGCCCTGCCCGTCTTCTCGAACACGTCGGTCACGATCGAGGCCGAGGGGATGCCGTGATGCTCCAGCAGAATTCCGTCGAGCACACTGCCCGACGAGCAGGACCCTCAGTCGCCGATCCCGGCGACCATGACGTCTGCGGATGTCTTGATCGCCGCGATGATCTCCTCGTGCGCCGGCACGCTGGCGTTGTGCTTGCGGTACATCGTCCATTCCGCGATGCCGTGCTCGGCCTTGAGGATCTGACCGATCCGCTCGAGCAGCTTGTCGGAGTTGAACTTCGTGTTCTCGATCAGCGCCACCCGCTTGCCCGCGAGCGAGCCCGGCCGCGGCGAGTACTCGATCGGCCGCGGCGACGCGGGCGTGGTGGGATCCAGGATCTCGATGCTCATCGCTTGATCTCCTTCGTAATGGCTGCGGAGGACTTCGCGCTCGACCAGCCCGGGATGAAGCACGAGAACGCGCCGGCGCGGCCGCCGGCGGCCACGACGAGGATGTCGTCGGGCGCGGCCACGAGCGGGCGCATCCTGCTCTCGTCACCCGCCTCCGGCGCGCCCGCCATGCGCTGCGTCCGCTTGAGGTGCGCGTGCGCATTCTGCGTGTGCTCCCAGACGAACTGCCGGATCCGCTTCTTGTCCCAACCGTCGGCGGCGATCGTCTTCATGTGCTCGCCCGCGAGCACGAGACAGTAGTGCGGCTGCCCCATCACGTTGCCGGAGATGCGCATGCTGTCCGCCAGCGTGATGAGGACACCCTCGGCCGTGCTCGAGAGCTGGTTGTAGAACTGGTGCGGGCCTTCCGCCGCCATCACGGTGACCGTCGACTGCTCGGGCCGAAAGCCGCGCTCGACGTGCAGCGGCGTCCACGGGCTCTCCGCCTCGTTCTCGGCGATCACGTACGAGAGCTTGCCGGGATGGCCGACGGTGCCGCGGTCGAGCAGGCCGGGCATCGAGCCGCACACGTTGCGCATGACCAGGCGCACCGCGCGCCCGATCGTGAGATTCGCGCGCCAGCCGGGACCGAAGAGGTTGTCGCCCGCGTTGATGTCGAGCTCACGCGCGATCGGTCCGTTGACGATCATCAGCACGGCCGCGCCGGCGGTCGACGTGCCCGGGCCGTGATAACTCCAGCCCTCGTCGCCGATCCCCTCGACTGCGGCCACCACGACCGGCATGTACTCCGGCTTGCAGCCCGCCATCACCGCGTTGATCGCGACTTTCTCGGCCGTGACCGTCACGAACCGATCGCGGATATAGGCGAGCTTGGCATCCGGCGCGAGCCGGACCGCGTCCAGCATGGCGCGCACCGCCGACTCGGTGGGCGGGACGACCGGCAGTCCGTCGCTCCAGCCTCCCTGGTGCCTGCCCAAACAGGCGACGCCACGCTACCACCCGCCGCCGCGTCGCCGCAACCGCGCGCCTTGACCGGTGCGGCGCAGGTGTCGCATACTGCGCGGACTCTCGAACTCAGCCGCCACTGAAGAACGGAGACGCGAGTGCGGTGTGCCCGGTGCCAGCACGACAACGCGCCCGGGGCCAAATTCTGCATGGAGTGTGGCGCGCGCCTGGGCTCGATCGCCGACGCGCCCCGAACCGAGTCGCCTGAGGCCTACACCCCCGCGCACCTCGCCAGCAAGATCCTGAGCGCGCGCGAAACGCTGGCCGGGGAGCGCAAGCAGGTCACCGTGCTGTTCGCAGATCTCAAGGGCTCGCTCGAGCTTCTCGCCGACCGCGATCCCGAGGACGCGCGCGCCCTGCTCGACGCGGTGCTGGAGCGGATGATGGAGGCGGTGCACCGGTACGAGGGCACGGTCAACCAGGTCATGGGCGACGGCATCATGGCCCTCTTCGGCGCGCCGGTCGCCCGCGAGGACCACGCGGTGCGCGCGTGCTACGCGGCGCTGCGCATGCACCGCGCCATCGCCCACGACGCGGACGACGTGCGTCGGCGGCTCGGCGTCGACGTGCAGATCCGCGTCGGCCTGAACTCGGGCGAGGTGGTCGTCCGCTCGATCGGCAGCGATCTCCGAATGGACTACAGCGCCGTCGGCCAGACGACCCACCTCGCGGCGCGGATGGAGCAGCTCACGCGTCCCGGCACCACGCTGATCACCGCGGCCACGCACCGCCTCGCGGCGCGCTTCATCGACGCCGCGCCGCAGGGGCCGATGCCGGTGAAGGGCCTGCGCGATCCCGTCGAGGTGTGGGAGCTCAAGCGGGCGACGCCGGTCACGTCGAGCCTCGGCGCCGTCGCCGGACGTGCGCAGACGGCGATGCTCGGCCGCGCCGCGGAGATGGCGACGCTGGCCCGGCTGCTGGCGCGCGCCCGCGAGGGCCGCGGGCAGCTCGTCACGCTGGTGGGCGAGCCGGGCGTCGGCAAGTCGCGTCTCGTCTGGGAACTCTCGCGCGGGGCCGCTGCCGACGGCTGGCAGATGCACGAGGCGGCGTGCGTCTCCTACGGCATGCTCACGCCCTATCTGCCCCTCCGAAATCTGCTGACGAGGTACTTCGACGTCGAGGACGGCGACGACGCGCGGCGCATCCGCGAAAAGGTGGCGACGCGGATGGTGGCGCTCGACACACGACTCGCCGGCGGCGTCTCGGCGATCCTGGCGCTCGGCAACGTCCCCAACGACGACGCCGAGTGGGACGCGCTCGCGCCCACCATGCGACGCCAGCGGATCCTCAAGGCCGTGCGCGAGCTGCTGCTGGCCGAAAGCCGTCGCGCGCCGTTGCTCCTCGTGGTCGAGAGTCTGGAGTGGGCGGACTCGGAGACGCACGCGCTCGTCGAAGATCTCGCCGCAGGGCTCGCCGAGGCGCGCATGCTCGTGGTCGTGACGGCGCGGCCCGAGCGCCGGCGCGACTGGTCGAGCACCGGTGACACGACGGAGATCCGGCTCGATCCGCTGGGCGCGGCCAGCGCCGCGGCGCTGGCCGACGCGATCCTCGGGCCCGCCGACGAGCTGGCGGCGCTCAAGCGACGGCTCGTCGCGCACACCGCGGGCAACGCGTTTTTCATGGAGGAGATCGTGCAGGCACTCGTCGAGACGCACGCGCTCGCCGGTGAGCGCGGGCAGTATCGCCTCGGCAGACTCGTGGAGGGCCTGCAGATCCCCGATCGCGTGCAGGCCGTGCTGGCCGCGCGCATCGACCGACTGTCTGGCGAGAGCAAGGCGGTCTTGCAGGCCGGCGCGGCCATCGGCGTCGATGTGCCGGTGGCGCTGTTGCAGGCGGTGGCCAACGCCTCGTCCGAGGAGGTGCTGCACGCGCTCGCGGAGCTCGAGGCCGCCGACTTCGTGCGGCCGAGCGCGCTGGTGCCCGATCTCGCCTACTCGTTCAAGCACGCGATCACCCAGGAGGTCGCCTACGCCACGCTGCTGAAAGAGCAGCGCCGCGCGCTGCACGCGCGCATCGTCGCGGCGCTCGAGGCCAGCTATCCCGGCGAGCGCCGCGCCGAGCACGTCGAGCGGCTCGCCTACCATGCGCTGCGGGCGGAGGCCTGGCCCACCGCCGTCGGCTATCTGCGCGACGCGGGCGAGCGCGCGGTGGCGCGCTCGGCCAATCGTGAGGCCGCCGCCTTCTACGAGGACGCGCTGCGCGCGCTGGCGCATCTGCCGGAGAGCCGCGACACGTTCGCGCTCGCCATCGATCTGCGCCTCGATCTGCGCGTGCCGTTGCTGCAGCTCGGCCGGCTCGACGATCTCCACCGGCTGTCGAAAGAAGCCGAGAGCATGGCGCAGCACGTCGGCGACGAGGAGCGGCTGGCGCGCGCGTACTCGTATCTCGTGAACTACCACTATCTGCTCGGCGAGCCGGCGCGCGCCGACGAATACGGTGCACGCTGCCTCGCGATCGCCGGGCGGCGTCGCGATCCCGAGCTGGCGATGCTCGCCCGACGCTACCTCGGCCACAGTCACCACGCGCAGGGCCGGCACCGCATGGCCATCGAGGTCCTCGACGACAATCTCAGTGCGCTGGTCGCGGAGACCGCGGGCAGCATGGCGGTGGCCCGCACGACGGCCTACGTGGCGTCGGCGACCTGGCTCGCGTGGGCGCTGGCCGATCTCGGCGAGTTCGAGCGGGCCGATGCGTACCTCGACCGGGCGCGGGCGCAGTCGGATCTCGCGCGGCACCCGTACAGCCAGGCGATCGCGTGGACGCTCACCGGCGCCGTCTGGTACACGCGCGGTCAGCTCGATCGCGCGATGCCGACGCTGGCGCGCGGCCTCGAGATCTGCCGAGACGCGAACCTCACCGTGTGGCAGCCGATTCCGACCACGCTGCTCGGCGCGTGCCTGCTCGCGCTCGATCGCAAGGACGACGGTCTGGCGCTGCTCCGCGATGGCGTCCGCCGCGCCGAGTCGCTCGGCGTCATGGCCTATCTCTCACGCTGGACGCTGCAGCTCGCCGAGGGCCTGCTGGTCACCGGCGACGTCGCCGGCGCGCGGGTCACCGCCGATCGCGCGATGGCACTGGCCCTGACGCATGGCGAGCGCGCGCACGAGGCGATGGCGTGGCGCGTGCTCGGCGACGTCGCGGTGCGGGAACGCGAACTGGAGGCAGCGCGCCAGGCGTACGAGCAGGCGCTGCTGCTGGGCGAAGAGCTGGGGCTGCGCCCGCAGGTCGCGCGCGCCCACTTCGACCTCGGCCGACTGGAGCGCCGTCTCGGCCATCTCGACGACGCCGAGGATCACCTCGCGCGCGCGGTCGTGCTCTTCGCCGAGATGGGCATGCGCGGCTGGCTCGAGCGGTCGCAGCCGGAGCTCAAGGCGCTCGGTCATCTGGTGATCGTGGCGCGCTCGAACATGAACCTCTTCGACTATCTGACGGAAAAGTTCGCCGGCGACCCCGACGTCAGCGTGATCCTCGATCGGCGCCAGGACGCGCCCATGCGCACGGCCGCGATGGGAACCGCCGAGCGGCGCCATCACACGACGGACCAGGCCCTGCGCACGCGCGGACTGGCCGTCGTCGTCCCCGAGTAACGCTCAGGCCTCGATCCGCTCCGTCACCGAGCGCGTGGCGCCGAACGTCGGCACGATGGCCGAGTGCTTGCCCGGACCGCCCGCGACGATCACCATCACGTCCTCGGGCTTCGACGCGAACGGCAGCAGCGTGTCGGGGCCCGCGTTCTCGAACCGCTCGGGATGCGTGAGCTTGAAGCGCGCGATGTTGTCCGCCGAGAACTTCGCCATCGGCACGCGCGCGGCGTCCCAGAAGCGGCTCTGGAAGTCCTGCTTCGACCAGCCCGACGAGGCGAGCGTCTGCGCGTGCTCGGGGCCGAGGATCACGAGCGGATCGCCAGCCAGATAGATGTTGTTGCTGCCGGTGGTCGCCGCCGTGCCGGCGAGCGCGGCCATCAGCGTCTCGCCCGTCGTCGAGCCGTGGTCGTTGACGTTGTGGGGAGGCTCGGAGCCGCACACGGTCACCGTGCTGTCCTCGCGCGCGAAGCCGCGCTCCACGTGCAGCGGCTCCCACGGCGACTGCGCCTCGTTCTCGGCCAGGCAGTACGTGAACTTCCCCGGATGCCCGAGCGTCGCGCGGTCCTCTCGGCCCGGGCGCGCGCCGCCGACGTTCTGCAGCACCAGTCGCAGCGCGCGGCCGATGACCGCGTTGGCGCGATGGCCGTTGCCGAGCGCGTTCGGTCCGCCCGCCACGCCGAGCCGCGCCGCGATGGGACCGTTGACGATGACGAGCGGCGAGCACGGATGCGTCGTGCACTGGATCGCGTTGAGGTTGAACTGCGGCGTGGCCACGGCGCGCACGGCGGCGATGATCACCGGCAGGTGCTCGGGGCCCGCGCCCGCCAGCGCGGCGTTGACGGCGATCGCGTGCAGCGTCGCGCGACCGTCGAGCGGCATGAGCGTCGAGGCCAGTTCCTCGCCTGCGCGACGGCCGAGGATCTTCGCCACCCGCGCTTCGGTCGGCGGCAGCACGGGCAGCCCGTCCGACCACTCCTGCTCCATCGCCCACAGCTGGAACGCGTCGAGATCCTCCGGCGCCTCCACGAGGGTCGGACGGGCCGCCGCCGTGGTCGCGGGCGGGGTGGGATCCGACGTCAGGCCGCGCAGAACCTCATCGAGGATCGCGTCGGCTTTCGCGCGCGCCGTGTCGGTGGGGATGCCGCCGAGCGGATGCGGCACGAGCGCCACCGGCATGTGCGGCAGTCCATGTTTCGCGGACGTCGCCCTCGCGAGCGAGAGAAACGCGTCGGTGCCGAGCACGACGGACGGGACGCCCCGCCCTTCCAGCTGCGCCGCGTCGTGGATACTCCACGACGTGCAGGACCCTCAGTCGGCGCTCCCGGTCAGCACGACGTCAGCACCCTTCGCGATGTCGTCGAGGATCTCGGCCGGCCGCGCCGCACTGGGCTTGCTCCAGCCGCGCACGCCCGCCGCGCCCGTGCGCGCGGCGAGCAGCTCGGCGACCCGATGCAGGAGCGCGCCGGCGTTCGGCTTGGAATTGTCGAGGACGCCGATGGTGAGACCGGCCAGGCTCGGCTTGCGCGGCGCGAGCCGCCCGATCTTCGCCTGGCCGCCTGAGAACGGGCTCCAGAGTTTCATGGGCGTGGAGTATAGCGCCACGGAGCCGCGGCGGCGACGGTGGCGAGCACGACCGCAATCGCCGCGGCGAGGAACGCCTCGCCGAACGCGGCGGGCAGTCCGACGATGTCGCGCCGCGCCGCGAACAGCCCGGCGAGGCCGAGCACTCCGGTGACGACGCCGAGCGTCCGCGCCAGGAACGCGAAGCCGCCCGCCATGCCCTGCTGCGCGCCGCCGAACGCGCCCATGATGAGCGCCATGTTGGGAACCTGAAACATGCCCAGACCGAATCCCGCCGCGAACAGCGCAACGGCGATCATGGGCATGCTCGTCGTCGCGTCCGCGCGGCTCAGCAGGAGCAGGCCGAGCGCCTCGAGCGCGAGCCCGCCGATCATCGGGCCACGCGCGCCCAGGCGATCGGCGGCGACGCCGGCGACGGGCGCCGCCGCGGCCGTGCCGAGCGGCGTGAGCGTGAACAGCAGGCCCGCCGTAAGCGCGTCGAGCCCGCGCACGAGCACGAGATAGAACGGCGCGAGCAGCCAGACCGAGAAGATGGACGCATTCGCGAGGAACGCGAGGGCGCCCGGCGCGAGCACGGCGCGACGCACGACGTCGGCGGCGGCCACGAGCCGTGTGGCGGCGCCGCGCGCCGCCGGCAGACCGGCGAGCGCCCAGCCGAACACGCCCAGCGCGATCGGAACGCGGACATAGAAGGTAGAACGCCAGCCGAGGTGAGCCACGAGCAGCCCGGCGACGAGCGGCCCGACCGTGAAGCCGACGCCGATGCCCGCATTGAGGAAGCCGAGCGCGCGGCCCCGCGCCTGGGGCGGCGCGGCGAGCGTGACGATCCCCGGCGCCGTGCCGTAGACGAGGCCACCGCCGAGTCCTTGCAGCACGCGCGCGCCCAGCAGCAGTCCAAACGTCGGCGCCAGCGCGCCGAGCGTGAGCGCCACGGCCGTGAGCAGCAGACCAACGCGGAACACGCGCGCGTGACCCACACGGTCCGCGAGCGCGCCGCCCGAGAACGCGGTCAGCGCGTAGGTGAAGACGTAGCAGACGATCACCCAGCGCACGCGCTCCGGCGGCTCGGCGAACGCCGCCGCCATGGCGGGAAACGCGACGTTGATGATCGAGTCGAGCGAGATGACGCCGGCGCCGGCCGCCGCGATCCAGCGGGTCACGGCTGGTATCATGGCACGCCATGGAGCTGAAGCCCGGAGCCACCAACGAGATCACGTGGACGGTCACGCCAGACAAGACGGCCGACGCCATGGGCAATCGCGGCGTGAAGGTGTTCGCGACGCCGTGGCTGATCGGGATGCTCGAGGACGTGTGCGGCACGATGATCAAGCCCACGCTCCCGCCCGGCGCCACCACCGTCGGCACGATGGTGGAGATGCGTCACCTCGCGGCCACGCCGGTGGGCATGAGTGCGCGCGCGAAGGCCACGCTGCTCGAGACCGACGGTCGCCGCTTCCTGTTTTCCGTCGAGGCCTGGGACGCGAAGGACAAGATCGCCGAGGGACGGCACGAGCGCTTCGTCGTCCCGAATCTCGAGAAATTCCTCGAGCGCGTTATGAAGAAGGGCCAGGGCTGATGCCGATCACCCTCGACCGCGCCGTGGTCGGCAAGGCGTTTCCCCCCTACGCCGTGACCGTCGAGCGCGGCAAGATCAAGGAATTCGCGCGCGCGGTCGGTGATCTCAATCCGTTCTATCTCGACGATCGCGTCGGCGCGGCATCGGAGTGGGGCGACATCATCGCGCCGCCGACGTTCGCCACGACGTTCCGTGACGACAGCCTCGATTACACCGCGTTCCTGCGCGAGCTCGGCACCGACATCTCGCGCGTGCTGCACGGCGAGCAGGAGTTCGAGCTGCACCAGCCACTGCAGCCCGGGCGCACCTACCTGTGTCGCGCGAAGGTCGTCGATATTTACGAGAAGACCGGCAAGAGCGGGCCGATGGGCTTCGTCGTGCGCGAGACGACCGTCACCGACGCCGACAACGAGATCGTCGGGACCATGCGCGCGGTGACGGTGGTGCGACTGTGAAATACGCCACGCTCTACGCCGAGGATGTCGACATCGGCGACGAGCTGCCGTCGCTCGTCAAGGGTCCGATCCAGCAGATCCAGCTCACGCGCTACGCGGGCGCCTCGGGCGACTTCAACCCCATCCATCAGGACGACGAATTCGCCAAGGCCGCCGGCATGGGCGGCGTCTTCGCCCACGGCATGCTGTCGATGGGTTTCGTCGCGCAGGCACTCAGCGACTGGGCGGGCGCCGGCCGCGTGCGAAAGCTCGGCGTCCGCTTCGCCGCGCTCGTGCGGCTCAAGGATGTCGTGACATGCCGCGGCCGCATAGTCGGCACATCGTCGAAGGACGACACGCATCTGGTCGAGGTCGAGGTGTGGGCCGAGAACCAGCACGGCGAGAAGGTCGTCACCGGGCACGCGACGGTGGCGCTGCCGTCACGGGGCTGAGCGGGGCGCAGTGGCGCTCGCGCGCTAACCGCCCGGCATCTGGCCGCGCGCGGCGACCCATTCGCGCAGGGCCTCTCGCGTCGACGGAAACGCGAGCGTGTCCCACGGAATCTCCGCCGGCGTCACCCATTCCAGCAGGTCGTTCTCCGGGCACGCCGTCAGTGTGCCGCCGACGACGTTCGCGCGATACACGATGATCACCGGCGACCCCGGATACGAATACACGTTGTGCAGACCCGTCAGCTCGACCTTCAGCCCGGTCTCTTCGAAGGTCTCGCGCATGGCCGCGTCGGTCACGCTCTCGCCGAAATCCACGAAGCCGCCGGGAAAGGTCCAGAGCCCCCGACCCGGGTTGATGGAGCGTCGAGTGAGGAGGATGCGGCCGTCCTGCTCCGGAATGGTCCCCGCGACGACTTTCGGATTGAGATAGAAGACGAAGCCGCACGCCGCGCACACCGCCTGCTCGCGCAGATCCGGCGGCACCGGCGCGCGACCCAGCGTGCCCGCGCATAGCGGGCAGAAGCGGATCGTTCCGGGCGCGAGCACACGCAGAGGGTCGTCGGTCACGGGGTCCAGTCTAAACCACGCCTCCTCGCCTTGACCTCCGCGCGACGCGATGCTACAACCTCGCGCGTCGCGACCGTCCAACGCTCAGGAGGTTCCGCATGACGCGCCGTCACCTCGCATTCGCGCTTGCCGCCATTCTCATCACGCTCACCGTGCTCGCTGCCGTCACATATGGGCAGTCGGGCGAGTACAAGATCGGCGTGCTGGAGCCGCTGACCGGGCCGCTCGCCGGCGAGGGCAAGCGGCACCTCGAGGGCTTCGAGATCGTACGAGACATGATCAACGACCGCGGCGGCGTGATGGGCAAGAAGCTGACGTTCGTGGTGGCCGACGCGCCGGATCCGACGGCGGCGGCGACCGAGGCGACCCGGCTAGCCACGCGCGAGGGCGTGAAGATCATCACCGGGACGTTCTCGTCGCGGCTCTGCGGGGCGGCCAGCGAGGCGGCCGCCCGCCAGAACGTCATCTACTGGGAGACCTCGTGCGTGGATCCGCGCTTCAACAAGCGCGGGCTGAAGAACGTCTACCGGACGGAGATCGATGCGACGGGCTTCGGCTGGTACAACGTCGAGTTCATCGCCAAGCACCTGGCGCCACGGTTCAACAAGAAGCCAAGCGAGCTGAAGATCGCGTTCCTGTCCGAGGACTCGTCGTACGGCCAGGGCGTGACGGAGTCGGCGCGTGCGCGGGCCAAGAACGAGTTCGGCATGCAGGAAGTGGCGGCGGAGTACTACAACTTCCAGACGATCAACGACTTCACGCCGATCATCGTGAAGTTCAAGCAGCTGGCGCCGGACATCGTTCACCACATCGGCTACACCAACGACGCGCCCCTGTTCTGGCGGCAGGCGCGGGAGCAGAACTTCCTCTTCAAGGCGCACGTGCACGCGGGCGCCACCGGCTACGGCTCGGCGGACTTCGGCAAGGCGCTCGGCAACGACGCCAACGGCGCGTTCGCGCTGCTCGAGCCGGGGCCCGGGTTCAAGATCGAGTCGCTGAAGCCGGAAGGCCAGAAGATCGAGAAAGACTTCCGGGACGCCGTGCAGAAGCGGACGGGCTCCTATCCGCTCGGCGGTCACCAGCTCGCCGGCGGCGGGCTGTGGCTCCTCAAGCTCGTCCTCGATCGCGCGAAGAGCGATGACGCGGACAAGTTCAGGGACGCGGTGATGTCGCTCGATCTGCCGGCGGGCTCGATGATCAACGGCTGGGGCGTGAAGTTCAACCAGGAAGGCCAGAACGCCAACGAGCGCGTGCAGCACTACATGCTGCAGTGGCAGAACGGCCAGCTCGTCACGGTGTGGCCCGAGGAATTCACGACCATGCGGGCGAAGTGGATCCCGCTGCCCGCCTGGGACCAGCGCAAATAGACGTCGTCGCGCAGCTCGCGGTCTCGACGCTCCTGCTCGGGGGCATCTATGCCCTCATCGCGGTCGGGCTCACGCTGATCTTCGGCATCATGCGCGTGGTGAACTTCGCGCACGGCGAGTTCCTGATGCTCGGCATGTACCTCGCGTTCTTCGCGTTCACGCTGCGCGGCGTCGATCCCTACCTCGTGCTCATCATCGCGATCCCGATCTTCTACCTCGTCGGCCTGTTCGTCTACGTGCTGGTCATGAGGGGCGTGATCCACGCCTCGCACAACGTGCAGATCTTCACGACGGTCGGCCTGTCCACGGCGCTGCAGAACATCGCGCTGGTGATGTGGACAGGCGACTTCCGCATCATCCGGCCGTGGGAATCCTCGGTGGTGCTGCGCGCGGCCGGCACAGCGTTCAATCTGGCGCAGGTCGTCGCCTTCGCGGTCGCCGTCGCGCTCACCGTGGCCCTGATGGCGTTCATGAAGTGGACGCACACGGGCCGGGTGATGCGCGCGACCGCGCAGGACCGCGACGCCGCCACGCTCATGGGCATCGACACCGATCGCGTCTATCGCCTGACGTTCGCGATCGGCATCGCCTGCGTCGGCGCGGCCGGCGTGCTCGTGTCGCCGCTCTACGCCGCCTATCCGCAGGCCGGCCTGCAGTTCGTGACGCTCGCGTACGTCGTCGTCGTGCTCGGCGGCCTCGGCGACATGGCGGGCGCCATGCTCGGCAGCCTCATCGTGGCCGCCGTCGAGGTGGGGGGCTCGTACATCTTCGGCGCCGCCTGGAAGGAAGTCTTCTACTTCCTGCTCTTCATCGGCGTCCTGGTCTTTCGTCCGGCCGGGTTGCTCGGCCAGCGCGGCGCCGAGACGCTCGGCGCATGAGCCGGCTCGCGCCCGACCGCTGGGCGGCCGTCGCGATGTTCGCGGTCGCGGCGTTGACGCCGCTCGTCGTGCGCGACGCGTTTCTGCTCGACAGCGTCATCCTGATTCTGTTGTGGGGCGCGCTGTCCGCGGCCTGGAACGTGGCCGGCGGCTACGCGGGGCAGGTCTCCCTCGGCCACGCCGCGTTCTTCGGGATCGGCGCCTACGCGGCGGCGCTCATGAGCGCGCGCTATGCGCAGAGCCCGTGGCTCGGCCTGGCCGTCGGCGTCGCGCTCTCGGTCGTCGCCGGCGCGCTCATCGGTTATCTGTCGAATCGCCTCAAGGGCCCGTACTTCGCGTTGTCGACGATCGCCTTCGCCGAAGTCTTAAAAATCGTGGCGAGCCGCTGGCGCGGCTTCACCTCGGGCTCGGAGGGCGTGCCGGTACCGTACCGGCCGGGGTTCTGGACGCTGGGCCTCGGCCACGTCGCGTGGCTCTACCTGATCCTCGTGGTCGCGGTGGGCTGCTATGCGCTGCAGGTCTATCTCGAGCGCTCGCGCGTCGGCTACCAGCTGGCCGGCGTGCGCGAGGACGAGGATGCCGCCGAGGCGCTCGGTATCGCCACGCGGCGTCGCAAGGTGCAGGCGATCGTCCTGAGCGCCGCGATGACGTCCGCGTGCGGCAGCCTGTGGGCGCAGTACGTCGGCTTCGTGGATCCCTCGCACGTGTTCTCGATCGATCTGTCCGTCCGCTTCGCGCTCAACAGCATCATCGGCGGCATCGGAACCGCGCTCGGTCCGTTCCTGGGCTCCCTCCTCATCACGTCGCTCGAGACGTACCTGCGCGCCACGTTCTCCGGCGTGGAGGCGAGCTTCACCGGGATCTACCTGATCATCTACGGCGTCGTGTTGATCCTCATCGTGCGATTCGCGCCCGACGGGCTCACGGGCATCGCCGGCCGGTTTTGGGCGTGGAGGGCGCGTGCTCACGCTTGAGGCGGTGACCAAACGCTTCGGCGGCCTCACCGCCGTGCGCGCGGTGAGCCTGGAGGTTCGCGCCGGCGACCTGCTCGGCATCATCGGACCCAACGGCGCCGGCAAGACCACGCTGTTCAACGTCATCGCCGGCTATTACCGGCCGGAGGAAGGCCGCGTGCGCTTCGAGGGCCGCGACGTGACCGGTCTGCCGCCACACGCGATCGCGCGCCTGGGGCTGACGCGCACCTTTCAGATCGTCAAGCCGTTCGGCAACCTCTCCGTCGCCGACAACGTGATGATCGGCGCACTCACGCGCCTGCCCCGCGTGGCGCACGCGCGCGCCGAAGCCGAGCGCGTCATCGATCTGTGCGGACTCGGCCCTCACCGATACGCGCGCGCCCGCGCGCTGCCCATCGCGCTGCGCAAGCGGCTGGAGGTCGCGCGCGCGCTCGCCACCCGTCCACGGTTGCTTCTCCTCGACGAAGTGATGGCCGGCCTCAACCCCACCGAGCTCGTCGGCATCGTCGACCTCGTGCGTCGCGTGCACGCCGAAGGCGTCACGCTGATCGTCATCGAGCACGTCATGGCCGCGATGATGCGGCTGGCGCAGCGCATCGTCATGCTCCACCACGGCGAGAAGATCGCCGAGGGCACGCCGCAGGAGATCGCCCACGACCGGCGCGTCATCGACGCCTACCTCGGCGACGAGTTCAACCTTGCTGAGGCTTGAGGCCGTCGACGCGTTCTACGGCGATGTGCAGGCGCTCTTCGGCATCTCCCTCGAAGTGCCCGCGGGCGGCATCTTCGCGCTCGTCGGCGCCAACGCCGCCGGCAAGACCACCACGCTGCGCGTGGTCTCCGGCCTGGTGGCCCCGCGCCACGGCCGCGTCGTCTTCGACGGCCGCGACCTCGCGCGCGTGCCGGCCGCGCAGCGCGTCGAGCTCGGGATCGTCCAGGTGCCCGAGGGGCGCCGGCTGTTTCCGTTCATGACGGTGACGGAGAACCTGCTGCTCGGCGCGCATGCCGTGCGGGCGCGCGCCGAGCGCGACGCGACGCTGCGGTACGTCTATCGGTTGTTTCCCGTGCTCGAGGAGCGCGCGGCGCAGCTCGCGGGCTCGCTGTCCGGCGGCGAGCAACAGATGTGCGCGATCGGCCGCGCGCTGATGGCGCGGCCGCGGCTGCTCATGCTCGACGAGCCGACGCTCGGCCTGGCGCCCGTGCTCGTGGGGCGCATCTTCGAGACGGTCCGCACGATCAACGCCGACGGCGTCACCGTGTTGCTGGTCGAGCAGAACGTCCGCCAGGCGCTCACGCTGGCCACGCACGCGTGCGTGCTCGAATCCGGCAAGCTGGTGCTCGAGGGCGCCGGCCGCGCGCTGCTCGTCGACGAGCGTCTCAAGCGCGCGTATCTCGGTTTGTGACTATGCCCGTCTATCACGTGCATTTCACCTGCGCCGCCGACTACAACGCGCGACGACTGCCGTACCGCCCTGCCCACCTCACCCAGCTCACCACGCTGCGCGACGAAGGCCGCGTCGTCGCAGGAGGCCCGGAGCCGGATGGCAGTGCCGCGCACATCTTCTATCGCGTCGCGGACCGCGCCGATCTGGATCGGCTCGTCGCGGACAACGAGTTCCAGCGTGCCGGGCTCTTCGTCGCCCACGCGGCCCGCGCCTTCGACGATTTCGTCGAGCCGATCGAGCGGCTGCCGCCCGACGCAGGCTGGAAGGTCACGCTCGTCGAGGGAATGCCGACCGATCGTGCCGGCGCCAGCGCAGCGCTGACGAGACTGCGCACCGAGAAGCTCGTGAACCTGGGCGGCTTCTTTGCGGATAGCCGCGGCCTGGCCGTCGTGCGCCTCTCGGACGCCGCGGCCGCGCTCGCCACGCTGGAGACCGCCGGCGGCTGGGACGCCGCGCGCCTCACGGCGCGTTCCTGGAGCCAGACGCTCTAGTTCTCGGTCGAGCAAGCGTCCACGTTATAGAGTGGAGGGCCCATGAACGCGCCTCGCGAGATCGGCATCGACCGCGCGCGGCTCGAGCAATCGATCGACGAGCTCGGGCGCATCGGGGCCACGCCGCGCGGCGGGCTCACGCGGCTGGCGCTGACGGACGACGACAAGCGCGGCCGCGATCTGATGGTGCGCTGGATGCGCGAGGCCGGGCTGCGCGTCACCGTCGATCAGATGGGCAACATCTTCGGCGAACGCGCAGGCCGCGAGCCGCTGCCGCCCGTCATGATGGGCTCGCACGTGGACTCCGTTCCTACCGGCGGCAAGTACGACGGCCAGCTCGGCGTGCTGTGCGGGCTCGAGACGATCCGCGCCCTCAATGCCCACGGCATCCGGACGCGACACCCGGTGACGCTGGCGATCTTCACCAACGAGGAGGGCGCGCGCTTCCAGCCCGCGATGATCGCCAGCGGCGTGATGGCCGGCAAGATCGCGCTCGAGGACGCCTACAACGCGTGCGACAAGGACGGCATGCGCCTGGTGGACGAGCTGGAGCGCATCGGCTACCTCGGTGCCGAGCCCTGCGTGCCGCGTCCGTTTCGCGCCTATCTCGAGCTGCACATCGAGCAGGGGCCGTTGCTCGAAGAGGAAGGCCTCTCGGTCGGCGTCGTCGACGGCATCGTGGCCATCTCGTGGTCGCGCCTGACGCTGCACGGCGTGCAGGACCACGCGGGCCCGACGCCGATGCGCATCCGGCACGACGCGCTGCTGGCGGCGGCGGAGGTGATCACCGGCGCGCGCACGATCGCCACCGAGCTCGGCGGCGATCTCGTGACGACGGTCGGCAACCTCGTCGTGCATCCCAACATCGTCAACGCGATCCCCGGGCGCGTCACGCTCTCCATCGACATGCGCGACCCACGCGACGAGACGCTGGACGTCGCGCGTCGGTGTCTCGACGCGGTCGTCAAGGCGGCGTGCGAGCGTGAGGGCGTCCGCGCGGAGCTCGAGCACTACTGGCGCGTGCCGTACACGCCGTTCGCGCCGGACGTGGTCGCCGCCGTCGAGCGCGCGGCCAAGGCGGCCGGCGCGCGCTACCGCCACATCCTCTCGGGCGCCGGGCACGACGCCCAGTACATGGCGGCCATCGGTCCGACGGGGATGATTTTCGTGCCCTCGCGCGGCGGCCGCAGCCACTGCGAGGAGGAGTTCACGCCGATGGACGACATCGAGCACGGCGCGACGGCGCTCTTCCTCGCCGTCGTCGACCTCGCTGGCGGGTGAATCACCCTCGCAATAGCAGCAGCACTCCGAGCGCGGCGGCCACGTTGTTGAGGATGTGCGCCGCCATGTTCGGCAGCAGGCTGCCGGTGCGCTCGTACGCGATCGCCCACAGGAGTCCGCTCAGGAACACGCTGCCGAACCCGGCCGCGCCGTAGCCGTGCGCGATCGCGAAGATCGCCGCGCTGAGGGTGGCGGCGATCGGCCACGCCAGGCGGCGCCGCAGCGTCGCGTACAGCATCCCGCGGAACACGATCTCCTCGAACACCGGCGCGAACACGACGGTGCCGAGGAGACTGGCGCCCGCGATCAGCGGCCCGCCCCACGCGAGATCCTCGTCGAACCACTCCGTCCAATGGGCCGACATGTGCGTCGCTTCGCTCAAGAAGCCCAGCGCGAGGTCGGTCGCGGTGCCCATCCCCACGAGCAGCGCGATCGTCCACGCGAGCGCGCGCCAGCCGCCGGGCGCGGGCACCCAGCCGAGTCCGCGGGCAAGCCCGACGCCGGCCGGCGCGAACAGGCGGCGTCGCGCGAGCCACAGCAGCGGCGCGTACATGAGCGGCATGCTGAGGGTGGCCAGCAGCGGATCGTTGGGGCCTCGCCAGCGGCCGACGAAATACACGGCGACGAGCACGAGCACGCCGCCGCCCCCGCCGCGGACGAGCACCACGAGCCCCTCGCCGAGCCGCCACGGCGGCGGCACCAGGGCGCTGTCCACGCGCACGGGACGGCCGCGGAAGATGATCACGAGACCCGCAAGCCCCAGCCCGAGCACGATGAGCTCGGCGGCCGTCAGCGCGCGCACCCGTCGAAGCAGCGGCGCGGTCCGCGCGCGCGCTGATGTCACGATCGCCTCGCGCGCGGTCGAGTCGCCGGCGCGGTCGGCGAGGCGTAGGAGGAGCCGGTCGCGGAACCAGCCGGGCTCGAGCATTCGCGCGGCCGTCTCGCGCAGGCGCCCGAGCGCGCCGTCGAGCGGCGCATCGAGATAGGCCGCCGCCAGCACGTCGGCGCGCGCGCTATCGCCGCGCGCCCGCCAGCGCTCCACCGTGTCGAGGACCTCGTCGATGCGCCCGGCCTCGCCATAGAGGACCGCGAGCCGGACCTGCACGCCGGGATCGCCGGGGATGGCGTCGGAGAGCTCCTCGTACCAGGCGATCGCCTCGTCGAGCTCGTTGCGACCGTCGGTCACCGTGAGCTCGTAGAAGCGGCGCTCCCACATCGCCGCGCGCGTGAGGGCATCGTCGAGATCCATCGTGCGCTCGACGATCAGCGTCAGCGCGCGCGGCGGATCCTCGATGCTGTCGAGACGGCTGCCGGCCAGATGGACGTGCACCGCGAGCGCGACGAACGCGGCCAGCAGACAGCCGGCGACGCCGGTGACGAGCGCGCCCATCCAGCGTCGCCGTCGCGGCGTGGCCACGACGACGTCGGGGAGCGGCGGCGTGGCGTCCAGACGCTACTCGGCCGGCGGAAGCGCGTCGCCCAGGACGTACGGCGCGGCGGCGCGCCGGCGCACGCGCAGCCGTACCATCACCGGCAGGTGATCGGAGGCGACGCGTGCGAGGCGGCTTCGATGCACGTGAAAGGCCTCGCCCTCGAGCTCGACGTCCCAATAGATCCGGTCGAGCCGGAACAGCGGGAACATGGCGGGATGGGTCCGGCGCATACGCCGCATCGGCGACTTGAACTCCAGGCGAAGCCCGCGCGTGACGGGTCCGCGGTGCCACTCGTTGAAGTCGCCCATCACGACGCGCGGGCCGCCGCACGAGCCGGCGCGGATGAAGCCCGCCAGCAGCTCGAGCTGCGCGCGCCGCTCGCGGAAGGCGAGCCCGAAGTGGCAGTTGAAGATGTGCAGCGTCACGTCGTCGACCGCGAGATCCACGCGTAGACAGCCGCGCGGCTCGCGCAGGCCGTGGCTGAGGTCGTGGCGGACGGAGCCGAGCACCGGCAGCCGCGTGAGGATCGCGTTGCCGTACGTGCCGGCGCCGTACGGGCGCGTCTCGCCCATCACCAGCTCCATGCCGAGCTTGCTCGCCAGGTACGCCGCCTGATCCGCCATCGGCATGATGTTGCCGTCCTGACGGATGACCTCCTGCAGCCCGATGACGTCAGGGTTCATCTCGGCGATGACCACGCCGAGACGATCGAGATCGCGGCGGCGATCGAGACCCACACCACGATGGATGTTGTAGGAGGCGATGATGATCGGCGTCACGCCGCGGGCTCGCGCTCGACGTCCTCGACGTAGCGCACGAAGTGCGGATAGAGCTGGATGGGATGGTTGAGCGGCTCCGGCAACCGCACGCCGGGCGGCGCCACCACGAACGTGTGCAGCTCTTCCGGCGACGGTCCCGCGTGCGCGCCGGCTTCGGCGATGTACGACACGTGCCCGGAGGACGCATCGATGCCGTAGACGACGAGATCGCCGGCGCTGGGCATCGCCATGAGATCGGCGACGGCGGAGACGACCAGCGGCGCATCGGGGCGTGCCGCGAAGGGGCCGGGCTCGGCGAGGCTCAGACGGTAGCGTTTGCCGCGCCAGAAGCACACGGGACCGTCAGCACCACGCGTGAGGACATAGCCGACGCCCGGATGGCGCGAGAGATCCTCGGCCAGTCCGGGCCACCGCTCCTCGATCCGCTCGATGGACAGCGCCTCGGCGTGGTCGACGAAGTAGATGAACGCGTTCGGGCCGGCCGCGATGACGCGGACGTTGTCGCGCTCGTGCGCCTCCTTCACCTCGCCGAGGATCCACGGAAAACCATCCTCGATGTAGTTGAAGAATCGCTGGAAGTACCCTGGCGCGCGGCCCATACGGAGGGCCTTGATGCCGCTGGCGAGGCGGTGGCGCCCGGCCGGACGCTCGGGACTGACGGGGCGGGCCCCGGCGGGTGTGAAGAAGTCCTCGAAGATCACGCGCTCGAAGCGCCGCCCGCCGCTGAGCTGGCCGAAGGGCTTGGTCAGCGCCTGCCCGTGATCGGACAGGATATAAAGGTCGTACGCGTGCTCGGGCACGCGACGGCACACGCGCCAGATCTGCTTGATCGCGTCGTCGATGCGCCGCAGGCTGCGCAGCGCACGCGGATGCCGCGGCCCGTAGGCGTGCGAGACGACGTCGTAGTCGAGATAGTTGACGTAGATCGACGGCACGCCGGCATAGACGTCACGCGCGACGGCGAGCGTGAAGAGCTCCCGCACCCAGACCGAGAGCCCGAGCTTGATGGCCAGCCACTTCCACCCGCGCGCCCACTCGCCCACCGGGTCGGCGAGCAGGCGCAGCACGGCGCGCGCGAGCTCGACGACGGTGATCACCGTGCTCTTGAGCGCGACCCAGAGCAGCACGATGATGGCCGATAGCGCCGCGAGCAGGCCGCTGCCGCTCGGCCGCTTCATGATCGCGAACGTGAACAGGTTCTGCAGAGCGCCGCCGGTGAAAACGCAACCATAGCAGGCGCCGCCCTCGACGATGCCGCGACGACCGCTCGCCTGCGCGCGCTCCACGCGCGCGGCGTCGCCCGCGCGTGGGAAGTACACGTCCTCGCGCTGCCGCTTGTCGTGATAGTGGAAGCCGGGGATGTCCGGCCGCACGCCGTACATCGCGGCAAGCTGGAAGGAAGGCGTCGACGAAGGCAGACCGACGAACATCGGATGCACTCGCCAGCCGGCGCGCTCGATCACCCGGCGCAGGAACGGCATGCGCCTCTCCGCCAGCGCCTGCTCCAGCACGCCGCGCGAGAGTCCGTCGATCTGGACGACGAGCAGGCGGCGGCGTCCCGGGGTAGGCGCACGTCCGCGCCGGGCGCGCCGAACGAGGCGATCGACGAAACGCTGGAGGGCGAGCACCAGGTCGTCGAGAGGCATCGGATTTCATTGTACTATCGCATCCGCGATGGACCTCCACCCGAACGTCGTCGCCGCCGTGCGGCGGTTCGTCGAGGAGGCTGTGCGGCCCGCCGCGCCCGAGCTCGAGCACGCCGACACGTACCCGCACGCCCTGGTCGACCGGATGCGGGCCCTCGGCCTGTTCGGCGCGCTGGTGCCGCGCGAGTACGGCGGTCTCGGCCTCGACGTCACGACGTACGCCCGCGTGATCGAGGAGCTGTGCCGGGGCTGGATGTCCCTCGCCGGCGTCATCAACAGCCACACGATGGCCGCGCTGATCGTGCTGTATCACGGCACCGAGGCCCAGCGCCGCCGGCTGCTGCCGCGCTTCGCCACCGGCGAGGCGCGCGGCGGTCTGTGCCTCACCGAGCCGCACGCGGGCTCGGACGTGCAGGCGATTCGCACGCGGGCGATCCAGCGCGGCGAGACCTACGTGATCACCGGCACGAAGATGTTCGTGACCAACGGTCGCGAGGGCAACACGTTCGCGCTGCTGGCCGTCACCGATCCCTTCGCCCAGCCGCGCCACCGCGGCATGTCGTGCTTCATCATCGAGAAGGGCGCGCCCGGCCTCGCCGTTGTGAAGTCGATCGGCAAGCTCGGCTACAAGGGCGTCGACACCGCGGAGTTGGTTTTCGAGGACTTCCCCTGCTCGGCCGCGAATCTCGTCGGCGGCGTCGAGGGACGCGGCTTCGGCCAGGTCATGAGCGGTCTCGAGGCGGGGCGGATCAACATCGCGGCACGCGCGGTCGGCGTCGCGCGCGCCGCGTACGAGGAAGCCGCCGCGTGCCGGGCCGGCGCGGCGCGCCTCGAGGACATGGCGGCCCGCGTGGACGCCGCGCGTCTGCTGACGTATTGGGCGGCGGGCATGAAGGATCGCGCCGAGCGCTGCGACCTCGAAGCCGGCATGGCGAAGCTCTTCGCCTCCGAAACGGCGCAGGAGGTCGCCCTCGACGCGGTCCGCCTCTGCGGAACCTCCACCGCGATGCTCATCGAGCGCTGCTATCGCGACGCGCCGCTGATGATCATCGGCGAGGGCACCAACGAGATCCAGCGCACGATCATCGCGCGCCAGCTCGTCGAGCGGCACGGCGAGCGCGGCGGCGCGCTCGTCTCGCGCGAGGGCGAGCCCGAGGAGCGCCGGCAGATGCTGCTCGCGGTGCGCCAGGTCGTCGACAAGAGCGTGGCGCCGGTGGCCGCCGAGCACGATCGCGCCGGCGACATCCCGGACGAGATCGTCGCCCAACTGGCCGATCTCGGCGTGTTCGCCGCGCTGGTCCCGGCCGCGCACGGCGGTCTCGGACTGGACCCCGCGACGTGGACGATGATGATCGAGGAAGTCGCGCGCGTGTGGGCGGCGCCGGCGCTGCTGGCCGTCGAGCAGGGCGCCGTGGCGTATGGCCTCGGCCTCGCGGGTGGCGAGAGCGCACGTCAGCTGAGCGCGCTCGCGCGCGCGGAGACGCTCGCCGCCGTCGTGCCGTTGCCCGAGGCGCTCGTCCGGTACGAGGACTCCGCGTGCGTGCTCGACGGCACCACGCCGCCCATCGCTCACGCTCGACGCGCCGGGCTCCTGGCCCTGGCGCTCGCGGACGGCAGCGCGTGGTGGCTCGTGCCCGCGTCGATGACCGGCGTCACGCTCGTGGCCGCCGCGGCCGATCTGGGGCTGCGCGGCGCCCCGCCGGCGGCGGTGGCCCTGCGCGGCGTGCGGCTGCCCGTCTCGCGTCCCTCGGTATCGGCGCCATCCCTGCTCGCCGTGATGGACCTCGGCGTCGGCGCAGTCGCGGTGGGCCTGGGCCAGGCCGCCTTCGAAGCGGCGCTGCGCTACTCGCAGCAGCGCACCACGTTCGGCAAGGCAATCTGTCAGCACCAGGCCGTGCAGCTCAAGCTCGCCGACATGGCGACGCGGCTCACCGCCGCGCGCCTGCTGGTCTGTGACACGGCCACGCTGGCGAGCGACGGTCACACGGCGGCGCGCCGCGCGCGGAGCTTCGCGGTCGACGCCGCGATCGGCGTCACGCTCGAGTCCATGCGCATCCACGGCGGCTATGGCTACACGACGGAGTTCGCCGTCGAGCGCTATTACCGCGACGCGGCCGCGCTGCTGAGCGCGCCGGCGCGCGCCACCGGCTGATGCCCTACGGGCGGTACTTCGAAGAGTTCAAGGTCGGCGAGGTCATCAAGCACTGGCCCGGCCGCACCATCAACGAGGCGGACTGCACATGGTTCGCGCTGCTGACGATGAATCAGCATCCGATCCACAACGACGCGCACTATGCGGCAACGCAGACCCAGCACGGCCAGCGGCTCGTGCTCGGCCCGCTCGTGTTCTCGATCGGCATCGGCATGACCGTGGCCGACGTCTCCGGGAAGGCCATCGCCAACCTCGAGATCGAGAAGATCATCCACGAGGCGCCGACCTTCATCGGCGACACACTCTATTCCGAGTCCACCGTGCTCGCCACGCGCGACTCCTCACGCGGCGACCGCGGGACGGTCACCGTCGAGACGCGCGTGCGCAATCAGCGCGGCGAGCGCGTGATGACGTTCACGCGGACGGCGCTCATCCCCAAGCGCAATCACGCCACCCTGGGAGAGCAAGCGCAGCCGGGACCATCGTGAACAGGCCACCTCCGTTACAGAATCTGCGCATCCTCGCCGTCTCGCAGTTCGGTGCCGGCCCGTTCGGCACCCAGTTCCTGGCCGACCTCGGCGCGGAGATCATCAAGATCGAGGATCCCGCCGTCGGCGGCGACGTCGCTCGCCACGTCGGTCCCTACGCCGCCGACGGCGATTCGCTCTATTTCCAGTCGTTCAACCGCGGCACGAGGTCGATCACGCTCGACCTCAAGCATCCGCAAGGTTTCGCGGTGCTGCGCGACCTCGCCCGCGTCTCGCACGCCGTGTACAACAACCTGCGCGGCGACCTGCCCGAGACGCTCGGCCTCACGTACGCGGCGCTCAAGGACGCCAACCCCGCGCTGGTGTGCTGCTCGCTCTCGGGCTACGGCCGGACCGGACCACGCGCGGCGGAGCCGGCCTTCGACTACCTGATCCAGGGCTACGCCGGCTGGATGTCGGTGACCGGCGAGCCCGACGGGCCGCCGGGCAAGTGCGGCGTCTCGGTCGTGGACTTCGCGGCCGGCTACGCGTCCATGGCGGCGATGCTCGCGGGACTCTGGGACGCGCAGCGCACCGGCGTGGGGCGCGACATCGAGCTGTCGCTGCTCGACACGGCGGTCAGCATGCTCTCCTACTATGCGATCTGGGCGCTGAACCGCGACTGGGAGCCCGCGCGCGTCGAGGACTCCGGGCATCAATCGCTCGTGCCCGCCCAGAACTTTCCCACCCGCGACGGCTGGATCGTCGTCTTCTGCAACAAGGAGAAGTTCTGGACGAGCCTGATCGAGGCGATGGAGCTGCCGGAGGTCGCGCGCGATCCGCGCTTCGCGACGTTTGCCGACCGATCGGTGCACAAGGCGGCGCTCGTGCCGATCCTCGGCGCCCGCTTCGCCGAGCGGCCGACGGCGGAATGGCTCGCGCGCCTGCGCGGCCGAGTGCCGTGCGCGCCGGTGAACACGATCGCGCAGGCCCTCGCCGACGAGCAGGTCGCCGCGCGCGACATGATCGTGGAGGTCAAGCACCCGCGCTTCGGCGTGCTGCGCGAAGTCGGCACGCCGGTGAAGACCGAGGGCGCCGTGGCGAATCTGAGCCCGGCACCCGCGCTGGGACAGCACACCGACGAGATCCTCGGCGCGCTGTTGCACTACGACGCCGGCCGCATCGCCGCCCTGCGTGCATCGGGCGCGTTGGGCTGAGACGTTCGCCGCCCCGGCCTGCCGGCTGCGCCGGCTTGCCCGCTCACTTAAACTTCCCGTATGCCGGAGCGGACGCTTACGGCGCCCGAAGTCGAGGACGCCACCGACGCGGAGGTGGCTCCGCCGTGGATGACGATCCTGCACAACTGCGACTGTCACACCTTCGAGCAGGTCGTGAAACAGTTACAGAAGGCGATCGCCTGCAGCGAGAGCGAGGGCTGGGAGATCGCCTGGCAAGTGCACAACACCGGCAAGGCGGTCGTGAAGATCGGGCCCGAGAAGGAGTGCGTGCGCGTCGGCAACATCCTGGCCGCGATCGGCCTCGTCGTGACCGTCGTCCAGTCCTGAGCGTTTCGCGCTCGGCCGCTACATCACCGGCCCGATGATCCAGGGCGCGAACTCTTCCTCGCCCACGCCGCTGAGCTCGCTCTTCGTCCGCTTGCCCGACGCCGCCGCGACGATCTCCTCGAAGATCTGACGGCCGACGACCGGCAGCGGAGTGCCCTCGAGAATCACGCCGCAGTTGATGTCCATGTCCTCCGCCATGTGCCGGTACATGAGGGAGTTGGTCGCGAGCTTGATCGACGGCACGGGCTTGCAGCCGAACACCGAGCCGCGGCCGGTCGTGAAGCAGATCAGATTGCAGCCGCCGGCGACGAGGCCGGTGATCGACACCGGGTCGTGGCCTGGCGTGTCCATGAAGACGAAGCCGCGGGTCGTGATGGGCTCACCGTACTGGAAGACGTCCATCATCGGCGTCGTCCCGCCCTTGGTGACGCCGCCCAGCGATTTCTCGAAGACCGTCGTGATGCCTCCCGCCTTGTTGCCGGGCGCCGGATTGTTGTCCATCGCCTCGATGCCGCGGCAGTACCACTCCCACCACTTGTAGCGGTCGATGAGCTTCTTGGCGACGCCCTCGTTGATGGCCCGTCGGATCAGCAGGTGCTCGGCCCCGTAGATCTCCGGCGTCTCGGCGAGCACGCCGGTGCCGCCGTAACGGACGAGCTCGTCCACGGCCCAGCCGAGCGCCGGGTTAGCCGTCATGCCGGAGTTGGCGTCGGAGCCGCCGCAATTGGTGGCCAGGCAGATCTCCGACACCGGCTGCTTCGTGCGCTTGACGTCGTTGGCAACCGGCAGCAGGCGGGCGACCTCGGCCGCTGCACGCTCGACGGTCTTTCGGATGCCGCCCGCCTCCTGGATGTTGACCAGGTACGGCTTGCGCTCGGGGTGCCCCGGCACGGACATTTTCTGGCGCTCGACCATCACGGCGGCCTGGTTCACCTCGCAGCCGAGGCCGATCAGGATGTAGGCGGCGACGTTGGGATGCTTGGCGTAGCCCGCGAGCACGCGCTGCAGTGCCAGATGGTCCTCGCCGAACAGCTTGGTGCCGCAGCCGGACTTGTGCGTGATGGCCAGGACCCCGTCGATGTTCGGGTAGTCGCGCGAGACGTCGCGGAACTTGTCCTTCACGAACTGGCTCACGCTGGCCGAGCAGTTGACGCCCGAGATGATCGCCACGTAGTTTCGGGTGCCCACCCGGCCGTCCTCGCGCAGATAGCCGTCGAAGTGACGCATCTTTTCGCGCGGATAGAACTCCACCGGCGTGACGTCGACGCCCACCTCGTAGCGGTCGGCGGCAAGCTCGCCGATGTCCAGGTTCTGGGTGTGCACGTGCTCGCCGACCGCGATGTCCTGGGTCGCGAAGCCGATCACCTGGCCATAGCGTCGTACCGGCTCGCCTCGGCGGACGGCGTGCCGAGCGATCTTGTGACCGGGCTTGATGTCCTGGCGCGCCTCGATGCGGGTGCCGGCGTCGGCGAAGATGGCGCCTTTGTCGAGGGGGGCCTTGGCAACGGCGACGTCGTCTTCGGGCTTGAGCACGATCGCGCGGTCGGTCAGCGGCATGATGGTAGCCATGAGGTTCAAAATATACTCCCGTGCGTCGGGCCCCGAAGGCCTGCTATAGTCGGGAAGCTGATGACAATCCGTCGAGTCATTTTGGCCGTAGACGACGACCCTCGCGTGCTCGACGCTTACCAGGCAATTCTCGAACGTCGTTACGACGTCCTCACCGCTCCCGACGGACGCGCCGCGCTCGAGATCCTCCAGCAGCGCACCGTGGACCTGGTGCTGCTCGACATGCTCATGCCCGGCCTCAACGGCCTCGGCGTGCTCGAGGCGATGAAACGGCTGAGCATCGAGACGAACGTCGTGATGGTGAGCGGCCTGAACGACACGCTGTCGGCCCTCGAAGCGCTGCGGCTGGGCGCGAGCGACTATCTCAGCAAGCCGTTCGATGTGGGCCATCTGTATCAGGTGATTCGCCGGCTGACCGAGGACCCCGACGCGAGCGAGGCCCCCGGCCGCTCGCGCGCGCTTCCGCACGCGCTGATCGTGACCGAGGACGCCGGCCTGCGGGCGGGCCTGGCGGTTGCGCTACGCACGCGTGGTCGTGTCGACGCGGTCGCCGACACGAACGCCGCGCTGTCCGTGCTGCAACGCACGCGGCCCGACGTCGTGATCGTCTCCGACGAGACGGTGGCCGCCGAGATCGGCACGCACGGGAGTGTGGTACCCATCGTGCTGATCGCCGCCCGGCGCGCCGACTTCGAGGCCCCGCTGCGGGCGATCATCGATGCGCTCGGTGCGCGCCACGCCGACGTGCGGCCGTTCACCGGTCCGGTGCCGCGCGTGCTCGCGTACGTCGCCGCGCAGCGCGGCCGCACGTGCGTCGAGACCGTGGCCGCGACCGTCGGCGTCTCCCCGAGACATCTGGCGTGCATCTTCGCGGAGCAGATGGAGATGACGGTCACGGAATACGTGACGCACGTCAGGCTCGAAGCCGCGCGGCCGCGCCTGGCCAAGATGCTGCGGCGCGAGGTGTTCAGCGTGGCCGCGTCGTACCGCGCTCAGTAGCTCTCCGCCTCAGCCCTCCGGCGACTTGATCTGCAGCACTTCCGGCGGCGCCGTTTCCAGCTGGATCGTCGTGTGGTCGATCCCGAACCTCGCGTGCAGCACCGCGTGCAGCGAATCGAGCAGGCGCTCGCTCTCGCGAACGTCGTCGACGACGACGTGGGCGCTCATCGCCTCGCGGCCGGAGGTCAGCGTCCAGACGTGCAGGTCGTGTACCCGGCGAACGCCCGGAACCCGAGTGATCGCCTCCTCGATCTCCGTGAGCGACAGATGCGCCGGCGTTCCTTCGAGCAGCACGTTGACCGCCTGCCGCAGCAGCCGCCACGTTCGCGGCAAGATCAGCAGCACGATGAGCGCGCTCGCCAGCGGATCGGCGCTCGTCCACCCGGTCGCGATCACGATGCCGGCGGCGACCAACGCCGCCAGCGACGAGAGCGCGTCGCCGAGCACTTCGAGATAGGCCGCGCGCACGGTCAGGCTCTCGCTCGCGCCCTGGTGCAGGAGCCACGCGGCGAGGAGGTTGACGCCGAGCCCCAGCGCGGCCACCGCCGCCATCGGCGCCGCCAACACCGTGGACGGAACGTTCAGGCGATGCCACGCCTCGACGACGATCGAGCCGGCGACGGCGAAGAGCAACAGCGCATTGGCGAGCGCGGCCAGGATCTCGGCGCGGTAGTAGCCGTAGGTTTTCTCGGGCGTCGGCGGCCGGGCGGCAAGCCAGGTGGCGATCAGCGCCAGGCCGAGCGCGGTCGCGTCAGTGAGCATGTGACCGGCGTCGGCGAGTAGCGCGAGGCTTCCCGTCCACAGCCCGGCGACGAATTCGACGACCATCGTGGTGCCGGTCAGGGCGAGCGTGACGAGCAACACGGGCCGCGAGCGCGCGGCGGCGGTGCTGCGATCGTGGCCGTGCGCGACCATCGGCGGGATCGTATCAAGCCCTCGCCGCGGTCGGATGATAGAATCCGCGCCATGGCTCGCGTGCTCGGCATCGTCGCACTGGGCCTCGTCGGCGTCTGGCTCGTGGCTCACCTGCTCTGGATGGGCCCCGTCGAGGCGGCGGCGGAGACGACGGCGATGTGGGCGCTCGGTCTTCTCACCGGCGGCGTGGGCGTCGCCGCCGTCGTTCTGCTCGCCGTCGCGCTCTCGGTGGGCGGCACTCAGCCCGCGCTGCTGAAGTTCGCTCGCGGCGCGCGCAACGCGTCCGCCGTGCTCGGCTGCGCGCTCATCGTGGTAGGCCTCGTCCATTACCGCGCCACAGAGCCGCGTTCGGAGATCCATTGGGTGGTGCTCGGCATGGTCGTGCTCGCGGGCGCCGTCATCGTGCACTGGTGGCTGACGCGCGTGCAGCGCTAGGGGTAATCGAGGAGCGCCACGGCTTTGCCGGGGCGCGTGGAAGTGCGAAGCCGCAGGCCGTTCGACGGCCGAGGCGAGCCTGCGATAAGACGTTAGGGGGCTTGGGGGCCGTGTCGGGGCCCCCATGTTCCATGGCGGCCGGCGCCGGCCGCGAATCGCGCGGCGCCGTCGCGACTCTCGCCCGCATCGATCGTCGCACGGCCCAGCTCGAACTCGCGCCGTAGCGCCACCTCGAGCGGTCCCCCGGCGCTCTCGTAGGCCGAGCGGCGATCGCTCAGCACGCAACGCGGCGGAAATGCCGCGATCTCCGCGGCCAGCGCCTCGGCGGCCGCGCGCGCGTGTCCCTTGGCGACGACGCGGTTGGCCAGGCCGATGCGCTCGGCCTCGCGCGCGTCGACGGGACGGCCGGTGAGGATCAGATCGAGGGCGCGCGACAAGCCGATCAGCCGCGGCAGCCGCACCGTGCCGCCGTCCACGAGCGGCACGCCCCAGCGCCGGCAGAACACCCCGAGCACGGCGTCCTCCTCGAGCACGCGCAGGTCGCACCACAGCGCGAGCTCGAGTCCGCCGGCGACCGCGTAGCCGGCCACCGCCGCGATCGTCGGCTTGGACAGCAGCATGCGTGAGGGTCCCATCGGACCATCGCCCTCGGACTCGAGCCGATTGCCGCGGCCGCTGCCGATCGCCTTCAGATCCGCGCCCGCGCAGAACGTGCCGCCGGCGCCCCACAGCACGGCCACGCGCGCGTCCACGTCCGCCTCGAAGGCGCGGAACGCGTCGGCCAGCGCGGCGGCGGTTTCGCGGTCGACCGCGTTGCGGGACTCGGGCCGGTCCAGCACGACCGTCGTAACGGGCCCCGCGCGCTCGACGCGGACGGTTCTGACGGCGCCTGGCCTGTCGGCTGCGGCTCGCACGGCGGCCCCGCGACGTCCTCCGGCTCGCACTACGACCTCTCCCGCAGCGTGCGCGCGGCCTCGGCGCGCATCTGCTGCATCGCGCGTGTCTCCTGGCCGGAGTAGCGCTCTTCGGTCCACGGGTCGGCGTGCATGTGGTAGCCGTTCTGCTCCCAGAAGCCCGGCGGATTCACGTCCAGGAACTCGAAGGCGCGCAGCCACTTCGACGATTTCCAGAAATAGAGCCGAGGCAGCACGAGGCGCATCGGCCCGCCGTGGTCCGGCTCCAGATCCTTGCCGTTGTGCTTCAGCGCGAGCACCACGTCGTCGGCGAGCAGGTCGGCGAGCGCGGTGTTGGTCGTGTAGTCGGGGTCCGCGTGCTGCAGCACGAACGTCGCCTCCGGCCGCGGCCGCACGTGCTCGACGATGAAGCGGGCCGAGACGCCCTCCCAAACGTTTCCGAGCTTCGACCAGCGGGTGACGCAATGGATGTCGGAGCGTACCGTCACGCGCGGCAACTGCAGGAACTCCGCCCACGTCCACGACGTGGGACGCTCGACGAGGCCGACGCATCGAAATGTCCAGCGCGCGGGATCGAAGCGCGGGGTGCGGCCGTAGGTGAGGACGGGCCATTTCTCGGTCCTCACCTGGCCGGGCGGCACCCGGTCGGCGACGGCGGGATCGGGCTTTTTCATGAGGGAAATCATAAACCTCCCCGGGGTGCTCGAACGACGGACATATAATGGAAGCGATCGAGGCCCCACCCTTGGGAAAGGAGCGCGGATGAAAGGACGACATGGATGAACGGTGAGCGAAAGCTGGCGATGTTCATGGACTTCGAGAACATCGCCCGCGGCGTCAAGGAAGCGCAGTACAAGCAGTTCGAGCTCAAGCTGGTGCTCGAGCGGTTGCTGGAAAAAGGCAAGATCATCGTGCGGCGCGCCTACGCCGACTGGAACCGATTCACCGAGTACAAGCGCCCCTTCCACGAGTGGGCCATCGAGCTGATCGACGTTCCTCAGAGCCGCTACAGCGGCAAGAACTCCGCCGACATCCGCATGGTGGTGGACGCCCTCGATCTCGCCTATGGGAAATCGCACATCGACTCGTTCGCGCTCGTGTCCGGAGACTCTGACTTTTCTCCTCTCGTCTCCAAGCTGCGAGAGAACGATCGGTATGTGATTGGCCTCGGAGTGAAGTCCTCCTCGTCCGATCTGCTCGTCGGTAACTGCGACGAGTTCATCTTCTATGAGGACCTGATCCGCGACACGAAGAAGACGCGGATGCTGTCGGGGTTGCCGGAGAAGAAAGCGGAGGCGATGGCGCAGCTCATCGACGCCATCCAGGCGCTCCAGCGTGAGAACAAGGAGACGCTCTGGGGGTCGATGGTCAAGCAGACGATGATCCGGAAGAACCCGGCCTTCAACGAGTCGTATTACGGCTACTCGACGTTCAGCAAGCTGCTCGAGGAGGCCGCCAAGCAGCGGATCGTCACCCTCGAGCGGGACGAGAAGTCCGGCACCTACATCATCACCGCGCTCTCCGAAGACTCCGGGCGCGCGGCGTAGCCACGGCTCATTCCGGGCCCTGCCCCGGATTCGGCGGCGGCACCACCCTGAGGGTCTGGTTCCAGACCCTCAGGAACGCCGCAACCTCGGGATCGCCCGTGCGCTTGTCGGGTCCGTAGACGGTCACCTCGTGAGAGCGCTCGTCCATCGTGATGCGCAGGACCAGCGCCGCCGCCGGCGAGACCTCGAAGGTGTATTCCGGAGCCAGGGAGTGAAAATTCGCCGCCCGCACGACCGCGACGAGCTGCTCGAGCTCGCGCCGCGGCACTTTCACCGAACGCGTGTGAATGCCCTTGGGACTGCCGCGGCCGCTTCGCTGAACCTCTTGCACGGCCTTGCCGTCGGCGCTGAGCGTCAGCGTCCAGCGATGCCACTCGCGCGGCGCGGAGCCCTCCGCGCCCACGGCCGGCAGCGCGGGATAGTACTCGGCCGTCAGCCTGAAATCCCGCGGGACGGCGTCGGCGCCCATGGCGGCGGAGGCGCCGAGCAAGGCGAGGCTCGCGCAGATCGAAAAGACGACACGGCGGATCAGCACCGAACCTAGGAGATTCGCCGCCAGCGCCCGGCGTCGGACACGAACGCCGTCAGCACCCACGACACGACGGAGATCACCAGCGCGCCCAGGAACGCGGCGCCGAAGCCGTGGACGGTGAAGCCCGGCACCAGCCGCGAGGTGAGCCAGAGACAGAACGCGTTGAGCACGAAGATGAACAGGCCGAGCGTGAGGAGCGTGATCGGCAGCGTCAGGAAGATCAGCACGGGACGCACGATCGCGTTGACGAGTCCGAGCACGAGGGCCGCCAGCAGCGTGGAGCCGACGTCGGCGAGCGTGATCCCGGGGATCAGCGAGGCCGCCACCCAGAGCGCGGCGGCGTTGATCAGCACGCGGAGCAGAAAGCCCACGCGATGCTCAGTGCGGGCCGAGCGAGAGCCAGATGGCGCGGTCGAGCGACAGGATGCCGGCACCGCCGATGAGGATCGCGAGCGCCATCGCGATGAGCGCGAGGTTGAACTCGAAGCCCGGCCCCTTGCCCGGGACGCCGAGATTCAGGAAGAAGCCGTGCTTGCCGTGGACCTTGGCAATGGCCACCAGCATGACCACGATGATGCCGACGGCCGCCGGGCGCGCGAGCAATCCGACGATCATGCCGAGGCCGCCGAGGAACTCGATGAACGCCACCAGCACGGCCGCCGCCGGCGGCACGCCCATGCCGCGGAACATTTTGACGGTGCCGCCGAGCCCGTGGCCGCCGAACCAGCCCAGCACCTTTTGTGATCCGTGTGCGAAGAAGATCACGCCGAGCCCGAGGCGCACGACGAGCAGCGACCAGGAGGGAAAGGTGCCGAGCACGGCGTCCAGTGCGCCAGCCATGTGGTATCCTCCCCCGTCGTGATCGGTCCGTTCGCGAGCTCTCCGACGCCGCGGCGAGTCTACACCATCACGCTCACGCTCACGATCGCCCTCACGCTCCTCGGCCTCGGCTGCCACGCGCCGGCGCCGGGGGCGGCCGACCGTCTCGTCGTCGAGACGCGGATGTCGAAGGGGCCGGCGACGGCGCCGGTGACGATCGTCGAGTTCTCGGATTACCAGTGACCGTTCTGCCGACGCGTCCAGCGGTCGCTGGAGCAGATCCTCAGGGAGTACGATGGTCGGGTGCGTCTGGTCTACAAAGACTTCCCCCTGCCGTCCCACTCCCTGGCCATGCCCGCGCACGAGGCGGCGCGCTGCGCGGGCGATCAGGGCCGGTACTGGGCGTATCACGACGTGCTGTTCGAGCGTCAGCCGCGCTTCGAGCGTCAGGACCTCGTCGATTACGCGATCAACCTCAATCTCGACCGCGAGCGCTTCGAGCGCTGCCTGGATGGTCACCAGTACCGCGCCGCCGTCGAGGCGGATTTCGCGGAAGGCCGCGAGCTGGGTGTGCGCAGCACGCCGACGTTCCTCATCAACGGCAAGCCGCTCGTGGGCGCACAGCCCATCGAGAATTTCCGCGCCGCCATCGACGAGGCGCTCCGGGTGCGCCGCTGATGGCCTTCGTGCGTGTCGCCCGCGGCGACGACATTCCCGCCGGGCGCGGCCGGCTCGTCGAGGCCGGCGCGCATACGCTCGCGGTGTTCAATGGCGGCGACGGTCGCTTCTATGCGGTGAGCGCGTTGTGTCCGCACGAAGACGGGCCGCTCGCCGACGGCTGGATCGAAGGCGACGCGGTGGTGTGTCCGTGGCATGGCTTCGACTTCGATCTGGCGACGGGACAGTGTCGCGTGGCCGACGAGCTGTCGATCGGCGTCTTCCCCACGCGCGTGGTGAACGGCATCGTCGAGGTAGACGTTTCTGACCAACCCCAAAGGTGCTAGGGTAACCAGCCATGGGCGAACGCGCGGTGAAACACGTGAGGAAGTTCCTGGGGCAGCGGCTGCGGGCGCTCCGCAAGCAGCGCGCCCTCAGTCAGGAGCGGCTGGGTGATCGCTCCGGTCTCTCCGGGAAGTTCATCGGAGAGGTCGAGCGCGGCGAGAAGTCGATCTCGATCGACAGCCTGTACCGCGTGTCGGTCGCGCTCGAGATCCCGCTGCGCGAGCTCACGGACGTGCGGGCCGACAAGCCGTCGGCGGTGCCGAGCGAGGACGCGGAGAAGATCTTCGCGCTCGTCGCCGGTCGTCGGCGGCCGCAGGACATTCGCCGCGCGTATCGGGTGCTGCAGGCGATTTTCTGCCGAGCCTCCTGAGCCGGGTGACGACCGACTACATCTGGTTGGGCGTCGGCCTGGTTGGACAGGCCCTGTTCTCGGCTCGCTTCCTCGTGCAGTGGATCGCGTCCGAGCGCCGCAAGCGCAGCGTGGTGCCGCTGGCCTTCTGGTATTTTTCCGTCGGCGGCGGTGTCACGCTGCTCGCGTACGCGATCTACCGGCGCGATCCCGTCTTCATCCTCGGGCAGGGCGCGGGCCTCTTCGTCTACGCGCGCAATCTCTGGCTCATCTACCGCGCCTCGCCGGCGCCGCTCGCCGAGTCGTGAGGTAGAATGAGCGCAATCCGCCGCCAAGGAGAGCATCCCGTGCCGTCGACGATCAACTGGACCCAGGTGCACACGCGTCCCGTACTCATGATTCCCGGCCCGACCGAGCTGCCGTTCCCCGTCATGCAAGCGATGAATCAGCCGCCGGCCATCCAGTACGACCGCTCGTTCGACGAGGGCGTGCTCGAGCCGACGACGCTCGGCCTGCGCGATGTGTTCCAGACGCGGAACGAGGTCCTCGTGATGCCGGGATCGGGCCGCACCGCGCTCGAGGCGGGCGCGGTCTCCGTCATCGAGCCCGGCGATCGCGTGCTCGTCGTCGGCGCCGGTGTCTTCGGCCTGATGATGCGCGAGATCATGAGCCGCGTCGGCGCCGACGCCACCGAATTCCCGATCGAATGGGGCGCCCGTCTGGACGTCGAGCGCCTCGCCCGCGAGGCCGAGCGCGTGCGCCCCAAGGCCATCACGCTCGTGCACAACGAGACGTCGACCGGGACGACGTATCCGGCGGCCGAGGTGGCGAAGATCGCGCGCTCCGTCGACGCGCTCGTCATGCTCGACACCGTGTCGTCGATCGCGGGGCTCGACGTGCGCACCGACGAGTGGGGCGTCGATCTCAACATGACGGGCTCGCAGAAGTGCCTGGCGGCGCCGCTCGGCATGGCGCTGGTGTCCGTCAGCCCGCGCGCGTGGGACGTGATGGAGCGGCGGAAGAAGAAGGCCCAGTCGTTCGCGTACGACCTGCTGCGCTGGCGCACCAACTGGGTGCCCGTCTCGCGCGGCGGGAAGGTGCCCGACGGCACGCCGCGCAGCCAGCCGATCTCGATCCCGACCCACCTCACCTCCGCGCTGCAGGTGGCCGTGCGGCTGATCCTCGAGGAAGGGATCGCCAACCGCGCCCGCCGCCACGCCCTCGCCGGCGACGCGCTGCGTGCCGGCGTGGCCGCGATGGGACTGACGATGTTCCCCGATCCGACGATCGCCTCGAACACCGTCTCGTGTATCCGGACGCCCACGGGCATCGAGCCCGCGGCCGTCGTCGCGCGCATGCGCGAGCAGTACGGCATCCTGATCGGCACCGGTCTCGACAGGATCCGCGCCTCGACGCTGCGGATCGGCACGATGGGAATCACCGCCAGCCCGCACTACGTGCTGCCGACGCTCTCGGCCCTCGAGCTGGCGCTGCGCGATGTCGGGTACAAGTGCGAGCCGGGCGCCGGCGTCGCCGCCGCGCAGAAGGTTTTCGCGAACGGAGCCGCCTAGTGCCCGATTCCCTTATCGTCGTGCCGGACGATTTCCCGAGCGTCTTCGACAAATCCGCGGCCCACGAGACCGCGCGCAAGCTCGGCGAGACGGTCGTCTACCCGGCGCGCGGCGCGGACGAGGAAGCCGAGCTGATCCGGCGCATCGGTCGTGCGCGCATCGCCATCAACATCCGCGCGCACGCGCGCTTCACCGACGGCGTCTTCGCCGCGTGCCCGCAGCTCAAGATGGTGTCGATCTGGGGCACGGGCACCGACAACTTCGACCTCGACGCGGCCGGCCGGCGCGGCGTGACGATCTGCAACACGCCCGGCGTCAACGCCTTCGCCGTCGCCGAGCACGCGCTGACGCTCATGCTGGCCACCGGCCGCAAGCTGGTGCGCATCGATCACGAGATGCGCGGCGGCGCGTGGCCGCGCGAGATGCTGACCCAGTGCCTGGGGAAGACGCTCGGCGTCTTCGGCACCGGCACGATCGGCGCGCGCGTCGTCGCGCTCGGCCGCGCGATCGGCATGGACGTGCTGGCGTGGAGCGCGCGCGGCGACGAGGCCCATGTGCGGGCGCTGGGCGCGCGGCCCGCGTCGAAGGACGAAATTCTCCGCACCGCCGATTTCGTGTCGCTCCACGTCCGGCTGACGCCCGAGACGCGCGGGTTCCTGGGCCGGCGTGAGCTGTCGCTGATGAAGAAGACCGCGATCATCGTCAATACCGGGCGCGGCGCGCTCATCGAGCGGGAGGCGCTGCTGGACGCGCTGGCCAACAAGAAGATCGCCGGCGCGGGGCTCGACGTGTTCCACGACGAGCCACTCAAGCCGGGCGATCCCATTCTCGGCTTGGACGCCGTGGTGCTGTCGCCACACAACGCCGGCCAGACGGCGGAAGTCGTGCGTGACGGGCTGCTGCGCGCGGTGAAGAACATCGAGAACTACCTGGCTGGCCAGCCGACCGACGTCGTCGTCGCGCCCGTCAAGTAGCCTCCGCCTGGACAGCCTCCTCCTCAAAGTCGTCGTCACCCCGGTGCTCATCGGCGGCGCCAGCCTCGCGGGCCGGCGCTGGGGGCCGGCGGTCGGCGGCTGGATCGTCGGCTTGCCGCTCACCTCGGCGCCGATCGCCTTCTTTCTCGCCCGCGACCACGGCCTCGCCTTCGCGGCGGCGGCCGCGGTCGGCATCATGGCCGGCACCGTCTCGCAGGCGGCGTTCTGCGTGGCCTACGCGCGCACCGCGATGCGCGCGCACTGGCCGCTGGCGACGCTCGCGGGGTCGATCGCCTTCGCGCTCGCGACGCTCGCGCTGCGATGGCTGCCATTGTCGCTCGTCCCGTTGGCCGCCCTCGCCGTGCTGTCCCTGCTGCTGTCGACGCGGCTGATGCCAGCGCTCGCCGCCGCGCCGCGCGCGGCCGCGCCGCTGCCCTGGTGGGATCTCCCCGCGCGCATGGTCGTCACGACGGGCTTCGTCGTGCTGCTGACCGGAGTCGCGTCGCTGCTCGGGCCGCGACTCACCGGCCTGGTCACGCCGTTTCCGCTCTACGGCATGATGCTCAGCGGCTTCACGCACGCGCTCGAGGGACCGGCGCGCGCCGCCGGCGCGCTGCGCGGCCTGCTGCTCGGGCTCTATTGCTTCACCGGCTTCTTCTTCGTGCTGGCCGCGCTGCTGGAGCGCGCCGGCGTCGCGCTCGCGTTTACCGCCGCCGCCGCCGTGGCGCTTGCGATTCAGAGCCTCGCGCTCTGGGCGCTGCGTCGGAGCTAGCGGCGCCCGCCCTTCCACCACGCGTAGATCTCCTCGCCGGTGGTGAGCCAGACGCCTTTCTTCCGACGCAGGTAGTCGTAGACCTCCTCGAAATAGCGGATCCGGTGCGGCACGCCGTGGATGTAGGGATGCACGGCGATCGCCATCACCCGCGGATTCTTCGCGCCCTCGGCGTACAGGCGATCGAACTGGTCGCGGCAGCGCTGCACCCACGCCGACGACTCGTGATGCTGGATCACCATCGTCGGGATGTCGTTCAGCTCGAGCGTGTAGGGCACGGACACCAGCGGGCCGTGCGCGGTGCGGATCGCGTACGGCTGGTCGTCGTTCACCCAATCGGAGACGTACTCGATGCCCGCCTCGGCGAGCAGGTCGAGCGTCTCCCACGTTTCGGTGAGTCCGGGGCCGAGCCAGCCCTTCGGCTTCTTGCCCGTGAACTTCTGGATGATCTGGATAGAGTCGCGGATCACCGCACGCTGGTCGGGCTGCACGTGCAGCGCGCCCTGCTTGACGCCGTGGCCCATGAATTCCCAGCCCGCGTCGCGCATGGCTTCCGCCACGCGCGGGTACGAGTGGCACACGTTCGCGTTGATGGACGTGGTCGCGGGAATCTTGCGACGCACGAGCGCCTCGTGCAGCCGCCAGAAGCCCACGCGCATCCCGTACTCGTGCCATGCCCAGTTCGGGACGTCGGGGACCGTCGCGACGCCTTGCGGCGCCGTGAGGTACTGGCGCGCCATGGGCTTCTCGATGTCCCACTCCTCGACGTTGACGATCGTCCACACGGCGATGCGCGCGCCCTTCGGCAGGCGCCAGGGCTTGCGATCGACGATCGCGGAGTAGTCGAAGCGTTCGTGTGGGAGTCTCACGGGCGGCTCCTTTTTTATATGCTCGCCTCGCACGGTGGGGCCCCCAGCCCCACGACGTCCTCCGGCTCGCAGTGCGGGTGGAAGTGGGCTCTATAGTACAATCCCGGCCGTGGCCGGGCCGGACGCGATCGACGTACACGCGCACTTCTTCCCCGAGCGCTATCTCGATCTCATCGCGCGCGAGGGCGCGCCGTCCCAGGCGCGCATCGACCGCTCGGACCCGAAGGGTCCCACGATCGTGCTCAAGGAGACGCGCACGGCGCCGCTCGACGCCACGTACTGGGATCTCGACCGCCGACGCAAGGCGATGGACCGCGTCGGCGTCGCCGTTCACGCGCTCTCGCTGACGTCGCCGATGGTGTACTGGGCCGACGGCGATCTCGGCCAGCGCCTGGCCGCCGCGGTGAACGACGCGATGAGCGAGGCACATCGCGCGTACCCCGATCGCTTCGTCGGCTGCGCGACGCTGCCGATGCAGGACCCCAAGCGCGCGCTCGCGGAGCTCGAGCGCGCGGCCGCCCTGCCGGGCATCCGCGGCGTCTATCTCGGCACCAACATCAACGGCCGCGACCTGTCGGATCCTGCGTTCGCGCCGATCTTCGCGGGCTGCGAAGCCCGGCGGCTGCCCGTGCTGCTGCATCCGCTCACGGTGATCGGCGCCGGCAACCGCCTCGGCCGCTACTACCTCAACAACTTCCTCGGCAACCCGTTCGACACGGCCATCGCGGCCGCGCATCTCGTCTTCGGCGGCGTGCTCGATCGCTTCCCGCGCCTCGAGGTCTGCTTGCCGCACGCCGGCGGCGCCATGCCGTATCTCGTCGGCCGGCTCACGCACGGCCAGAAGGTGCGGCCCGAGACGAAGGGCGTGGCCAAGCGCCCGTTCGACGCGTACCTGCGGCGCTTCACCTACGACACGATCAGCCACGCGCCGGCCGCGCTGCAATATCTCGTCGGTCTCGTCGGCGCCGATCGCGTGATGATCGGCAGCGACTTCTGTTTCGACATGGGCCCGGCGCGGCCGCGCGAGATCGTCGTGCGCGGAGCAAAGCTCTCCGCGCGCGACCGGGCCCGCATCCTGTCGGAGAACGCGCGGCGCTTCCTGCGGCTGTGACGGTGGCCGTGCGAGCCGCAGCCGCAGGCGAGGCGAGCCTGTGACTCTGGAATTCTGGGTGACCCAAACCTTCAACGGCCTGTCGTACGGGGCACTGCTCTTCCTGCTCGCCAGCGGGCTCTCGTTGATCTTCGGCGTGATGCGCGTCGTCAACCTCGCGCACGGCTCGTACTTCATGCTCGGCGGCTACGTCGGACTCTCCGTCATCTGGCGCACCGGGTCGTACGTCCTGGCGCTCGTGGCCGGCGCGCTGGCCCTGGCCGTCGTGGGCATCGCGATGGAGCGCATGTTCCTGCGACGGTTGGCTGGTCAGACACTGGGCCAGGTGCTGATGACCATCGGCTTCGCGCTGATCTTCCAGGACCTCGCACTGCTGATCTGGGGCGGCGACCCCTACTCGATTCGGCCGCCGTCGCTGCTGGCCGGCGTCGTCACCGCGGGGCCCGGACGCTTTCCGATCTACCGCATCTTCATCATCGTGATCGCGGTCGCGGTCGGCGCCGCGCTGTGGCTGCTGCTCGATCGCACGCGGATCGGCGCGATGATTCGCGCCGCGGTGGACGATCCGGAGATGGCGCAGGGCGTGGGCATTCGCGTGCCCCGCGTGTCGCTCGGCGTCTTCGCCCTCGGCGCTGCGCTGGCCGCCTTCGGCGGCGTCGTCGGCGCCGGATTTCTCGGCGTCTATCCCGGCCTCGACTTCGAGATCCTGCCCTACGCGTTCGTCGTCGTCATTGTCGGCGGTCTGGGCTCGCTGCCCGGCGCGATGGTCGGCTCGCTGCTCGTCGGCCTGCTCGACAACTTCGGCAAGGCGCTGTTTCCCGAGCTGTCCTACTTCACGCTCTTCGCGCCGATGGCCCTGATCCTGGCCCTCAAGCCCACCGGCCTCTTCGGGCGCGCGTGAATCGCGCGATCCTGCTCGGCATCGGCGCGCTCGTCGCCGCGGCCGCGGTGGCGCCGGCGCTGCCGTCGTATCCGCTGACGCTGCTCACACAGGTCGCCATCATGGCCGTGCTCGCCATGAGCCTCGACATCCTGCTCGGCTACACGGGCCTGCCCTCGCTCGGTCACGCCGCCTACTTCGGCGCGGCCGCGTACGCCGTCGGGATTCTCGCCACCGAGCGGCAGGCGGGCTTCCTCACCTGTCTCGTCGCCGGCGTGCTGCTCGCCACGGTGACGGCCGCGCTGTTCGGCCTGATCGCGATCCGCGCGACGGGCACGTACTTCTTGATGATCACGCTCGCGCTGGGCATGGTCGTGTGGGGCCTCGCCTTTCGCTGGGTCTCGCTCACCAAGGGCGACAACGGGATCGCCGGCGTGCCGCGGCCGGAGCTGCCGCTGCCGTGGTCGCTCTCGGCGCCGCTGCCCTTCTTCTACTTCGCGCTGGTGGCGACGGCGCTGGCGTGGGCCGCGCTCGGCACGCTGGCGCGCTCGCCGTTCGGCCTCACGCTCAAGGGCATTCGCGAGAGCGAGACGCGCATGCGCGCGCTCGGCTACGACGTCTGGCTGCACAAGTACCTGGCGTTCGTGATCTCGGGCGCATTCGCGGGGTTCGCCGGCGTGCTGTGGGCCTGGTACAACGGCTTCGTCAGCCCGGTGGACGTGCAGCTGGTGACGTCCGTGGAGACGCTGCTGATGGTCGCGCTCGGCGGACCCGGCACTCTCGCCGGACCGGCGCTCGGCGCCGCCATGATCGTCTTTCTGAAAAACTTCGTCAGCGTCTATACCAAGCGCTGGCTGCTGATCCTCGGCGCGGTGTACATCGGGGTGATCCTCTGGGCGCCCCGCGGCGTGCTCGGGGCGCTCAGGTCGCAGCGCTAGCGACGCAAGGAGAGCCAACGCATGAGTCGTGTCCGCATCGTCGCCATCGTCGCCCTGCTCGCGCTCGCAACGCCGCTGGCCGCGCCGGTCGGCGTCCCGGCGCAGTCCGCGCCGATCAAGATCGGTTTCCTGGCGCCGCTCACCGGCCCCTTCGCGCAGATCGGCAAGGACATGGTCAACGGCAACCAGCTCTACCTCAACGAGATCAACGGCCAGATCGCCGGACGCAAGATCGAGGTCATCGTCGAGGACGACGAGGGCAATCCGGCGACCGCCCTCAACAAGGCGCGCAAGCTCGTGGACCAGGACAGGATCGCGATCCTGACCGGCGGCATGCTCGCCAACGTCGGCTACGCGCTGCAGCCCTACATCGACGCCCAGAAGATTCCCGCCACGTTCCCGGTCATCGCCGCCGACGACATCACCCAGCGCAAGCCGGCGAAGTGGATCGTGCGCACCGGCTGGGCCACCAGCCAGCCGATGCACCCATTCGGTGACTGGGTGCTGAAGAACACCAAGTACCGGAAGATCGCCGCCATCGGCATGGACTACGCGTTCGGCTACGAGATCATCGGCGGCTTCCAGCAGGTGTTCGAAGAAGGCGGCGGCCAGATCGTGCAGCGGATCTGGGCCCCGCTCAACACCAACGACTTCGCACCGTTCCTCGCACAGATCCGCCGCGATGCCGACGCGGTGCTCGCGCTCTTCACCGGGCGGCTCGCGCTGCAGTTCCTCAAGCAGTACCAGGAGGCGGGCCTGAAAGAGAAGCTGCCGCTGCTCGGCGGCGGCACGCTCACGGACGAGACGGTGTTGCCGCAGATGGGCGACGAGGCGATGGGCGTCATCACGGCGCTGCACTACTCGCAGGCGCTCGACAATCCCACCAACGTGAAGTTCAACAAGGCATTCGAGGCCTCGGCCGGGAAGATCGCGTCCTACTACTCGGAAGCGACCTATACGAATGCGCGGTGGATCGTCGAGGCGATCAAGGCCGCCGGTGGCAAAGTGGAGGATCGCGACGCGATGCTCGCGGCGCTGCGGAGAGTCGACCTCAAAGAGACGGCGCGCGGGCCGCTGAAGGTCGACGATTTCGGCAATCCCATCCAGAACATCTATATCCGCAAGGTCGAGCGGGTCGGCGGGCGGTTGCAGAACACCGTCATCGCCACGTATCCCGCCGTGAGCCAGTTCTGGAAGTACAAGCCGGACGAGTACATGAAGCGGCCGCTCTACAGCCGCGACTATCCGGCCTGCAAGTCCTGCCCGTGAGGTGTGTCTGAGCGAGCCGCTCGCGCTGCGCCTCGAGCGTGTCTCCAAGGCGTTCGGCGGGCTGCGCGCCGTGGACGGCGTCGAGCTGGCGGTGCGTCCGGGCGAGCGCCGCGCGCTGATCGGACCCAACGGCGCCGGCAAGACGACGCTGTTCAACCTGGTGGCCGGCGCGCTGCCCGTGACGACCGGGCGCATCGAGCTCTTCGGCCGCGACGTCACCCGCATGCCGTCGCATCGGCGCGCGGCGCTCGGTCTCACGCGCACCTTCCAGGTCTCCAACCTGTTCCCGAGCCTCACCGTCCTCGACAACTGTCTGCTCGCGGTGCAGGCGCCGACGACCGCGAAGTTCGCGATGCACCGGCCGCTGGCGCGTGACCTCGCGCTGCGCGCGCGCGCCGAGGACACGCTGGCCGCCGTCGGCCTCGCCGACCGCGCGACCGCCATCGTGCGCAACCTTTCGCACGGCGAGCAGCGCCAGCTCGAGATCGGCCTCGCCCTCGCGGGCCGGCCTCGGGTGCTGCTGCTCGACGAGCCGACGGCCGGGCTGTCGCCGGCGGAGTCGGCGGCGATGGCGCGGCTGCTCGGCCGCCTCGATCCCGCCATCACCGTGCTGATCATCGAGCACGACATGGACATCGCGCTCGAGCTGGCGCGCCACGTCACCGTGCTGCACTACGGCCGCGTCATCGCCGACGGCACACGCGACGCCGTGCGCGCCGATCCCACCGTGCGCGAGATCTATCTCGGTGCTTGAGCTGGCCGACGTCCACACCTATTACGGTGAGAGCCACGTGCTGCAGGGCGTGTCACTCGGCGTCCGCCGCAGCGAGGTGGTCGCGATCCTCGGCCGCAACGGCGCCGGGAAGACGACGCTGATCCGCTCGGTGATCGGCTTCTCGCCGCCGCGCCGCGGCGCCATCCGCTTCAAGGATGCGGACATCACGCGCTGGCCGCCGTATCGCGCCGTCGAGCGCGGCATGGGGCTGGTGCCGCAGGGCCGTCGCGTCTTTCCCTCGCTCAGCGTCGTGGAGAACCTCGTGGTGGCCCGGCGCGATGGCGGCCGCTTCACGCTCGCGCGCGTGCTCGAGCTGTTTCCGCGGCTCGCCGAGCGGGCGAAGAGCCGGGCGGGCCGGCTGTCGGGCGGCGAGCAGCAGATGCTCGCCATCGGCCGCGCGCTCATGGGCAATCCCGATCTGCTGCTGATGGACGAGCCGACGGAGGGGCTCGCGCCGCTGATCGTGCGCGAGGTGGGGCGCATCGTCGCCGAGCTCAAGCGCGAAGGGTTGTCGATTCTGCTCGTCGAGCAGAACCTGCCGCTCGCGCTGTCCGTCGCCGACACCGTGCACGTGCTCTCGCGCGGCCAGATCGTGCACAGCAGCGCGCCGGCGGCGCTCATGGCGAACGAGGCCGTGAAATCGAGGTATCTTGGGGTATGACCCGGCTCCGCTTCGGCACGTTTTTCTTCTTCCAGGCCGCGCCCGGTCAGCGCCACGACGACATCATCCGCAACGAGCTGACGCAGGTGGAGTGGTCCGAGGAGCTGGGATTCGACGAGGTCTGGTTCACCGAGCACCACTTCATCGATTACGGCCTCTCCGTCGATCCGGCCACGCTCGCCTCGGCGGCGGCGGCGCGCACGCGGCGCGTGCGGATCGGCCTGGCGGCGGCCATTCTGCCCTTCCATCATCCGCTGCGACTCGCCGAGCAGATGGCGCTCGTGGACATCATCTCCGAAGGTCGTCTCGACGTCGGCGTGGGCCGTGGCAACCGCCCGGCAGAATTCGCGGGCTACCGCGTGCCCCAGCAGGAGAGCCGCGAGCGCTTCGACGAGACCGTCGACGTCGTGCAGCGCGCGTGGACCGAGGAGCGCTTCTCGTATCGCGGACGGTTCTTCACCTTCGACGACGTGCGGGTGATTCCCAAGCCTGTGCAGCGCCCGCACCCGCCGCTCTATCAGGTCTGTGTGACCAAGGACGGCATCGAGAACACCGCGCTGCGCGGGTGGCCGATGCTGAACTCCGTGCTGTTCGGACCGGTCGATCAGCTGCTGACCAACCGCGACACGTACGTGAACACGCTGGAGAAGGCGGGCCGCACGCCGCCGGAGATCGCCGCGCTGCTCGCGCGCTGGGGCGTGTCGCGGCAGATCTACGTGGCCGACACCGACGCGCGCGCGCTGGAAGAGGCCAAGGCGGCCGAGCTCTGGTACCAGGAGTCGTTCCGGCGCTTCGTGATTCCCGAGCGCATCGAGGACGCGCACCCGACGCTGCAGCCCGGCTTTCGCGCGATGGCCGATCGCCTCAAGAGCGTGACGTGGGAGGGATTGGTGAGAGAGACGCTGGCGTTCGGCTCGCCGGACACCGTCGCCCGCCACATCGAATCCATGCGCTCGATCGGCGTGGGCCAGATCCTCTGCTGGATGAATTTCGGCGGCCTCGCGCAGGAGAGGATCCGCCGCTCGATGGAGCTGTTCGCCCGCGAAGTGATGCCGCGCTTTCGGTAAACATGGGGGGCCCCGACATGGCCCCCGATGCCTTTTAAGGGAAGGGGCTACGCCCCCTCGGTCTCCCCGGCAACGTTCGGGGTGCCGCGGCGGAGCCGTGGCACCCCTCGATATACTCGGAGCCACCATGATCCGTGCCGTCGCCGTCGTCGTCCTGGTTTTGCTCTTGCTCACGAGTCACGCCGGTGGCGCCGACTCGATCCGCGTCGGCTATCTCGGGCCACTCACCGGCATCTTCGCCGCGGCGGGCAAGGACATGCTGGATGGGCTGAAGATGGCCTTCGAGCAGATGAACTACGAGGTCGCCGGGCGCAAGATCGAGCTGATCGAGGAAGACGACGAGGGCAATCCCGCCACCGCGCAGGCGAAGTACCGCAAGCTGGTCGCGCAGGATCACATTCATGTGCTGACGGGCGTGCTGCTGAGCAACATCGGGTATGCGCTCGTTCCCAACATCGAGCGAGACCGGCTGCCGTCCCTGTATCTCACCACGCCGGACGAGCTCACCAAGCGCCGGCCCGCGAAATATCTGTTGCGCTCCAACTTCGCGGCGAGCCAACCCATGCACGCGCTCGGCGACTACGCGGCCAAGACGCTCAAGTACCGGCGCGTCGCGGCCATCGCGATGGACAACAACTTCGGCCATGAGGGCATCGGCGGCTTCCAGCGCGTGTTCGAGGACGCGGGCGGGCGCGTCGTGCAGAGGACGTGGGTGCCGCTGAACGCGATGGACTTCGCGCCGTATCTCACGCAGGTGCCGCGCGACGTGGACGCCGTCGTGCAGGTGTTCGTCGCCGGTCAGGCGGTGCGATTCGCCAAGCAATACGGCGAAGCCCTCGGCGGGCGGGTGCCGCTGATCGGTACCGGCGTGTTCACCGATCAGTCGGCGCTCTCCGGCATGGGCGACGAGGTCCTCGGTCACATCGGGACGATGATCTGGGCGCCGACGCTCGACAACGCGGCCAATCGCACGTTCATGAAGATCGCCGAGGCCAAGCTGAAGCGCATGCCATCGTACTTCCACGCCGTGATGTACAGCTCGGGGCGCTGGATCGTCGAGGCGGCGCGTTCGCTTCAGGGCAACGTGGAGGATCGCGACCGCTTCCTGGCCGCCCTACGCCGGGCGAGCGAGACCACCGAGGACCCGCGCGGGCCGATCAAGCTCGACGAGTACGGCAACCCGACGGAGAACGTCTACATCGTCCGCGTCGACAAGGTCGCCGGGCGACTGCAGAACACCGTCATCCACACCTACCCGATGGTGTCGCAGTTCTGGACCTACAAGCCGGACGAATTCTTGAAAACACCGCCGTACGATCGCGCGTACCCGCCCGTCAAGCCGTGAGGTGAGCGCGCCGCGGTTCGGTTTTTTCTTCTGGCCGTGGTCACCGGAGTACACGGCGCGCATGGCCGGGCTGGCCGAGCGCGACGGCTGGGATCTCGGCGCCGCGGCGGCCGTGGACGCCGTGGCCGGCGGCCGTGTGCGACTCGGCATCGGCCGCGGCCACAGCGGCGTGGCCAACCTCGGCGCCGCCGCGTCCGCCGGTCCCGCGTTCCGCGACGGCCTCGTGTTCACGCGCGCGCTGCTCGCCGGCGAGCGCGCGTCGTTGAACGGCACGTCCGCGGTGCAGCTGCCGTCGGGCCGCCGCCGTGTTCCCGTGTATGCCGCCGCGTCGGGACCGGGCGCGCTGCACATCGCCGGCGCCGTCGCCGACGGCGCCTTCGTGAACTATGGCCTGCAGCGCGAACACGTCGCTCACGCGCTCACGCGGCTCGCGGAGGGCGCGGCGCAGGCCGGCCGCGACGCGGCGGAGGTCGACACGTGGTGGATCGCGTGTCTCGACTGCGCGCCGACGCGCGAGGCCGCGTACGCCACGCTCGGCAACATCCTCGGCTTCGTCGGCGCCTACATCCTCGGGCCCGCGCCGGCCGCGCGCGGCGTGCCCGCGGACCTCGTTCCCGCCGTGCACGAGCTGCGCGCGACGTACACGACCCGACGCGCGGAGATGGACGCCGGCCTCGTGCGCAGACTCGGGCTCTTCGATCACCTCCGTCGGCGCCTGGCCATCGCCGGCACGCCGGACGACTGCGTGGAGCAGACGCGCGCCGCGCTCGCGGCGGGCGCCACGCGGCTGATGTTCACGGTGAGTCTCGCCGCCGACCCCGTGCGGACGGTCGAGCTCTTCGGCGCCGAGGTGCTACCGGCGGTGCGGCGCGGTCGCTGAGGGTGGTCGCCGCGCCTTACCGGCGGGGCGTCGCGGGCGAGGCGGACAGAGCGGGAGTGTAGGGATAGTCGGCGATCCGCGCCGTCGCGCGAGACGACGCAACCTCGAGCACACCGAGCGCAAGAACCAACAGCATGAGCATGACTGCGTATATCAGTCGCATAGACGTTTGGACGCGGTCGGGGCGCGCCGAGATTCCGGAATCGCGCGAATCCGGCGGCGGCTCCCTGACATCCAAAATTGTGAAGGAGACAAACGACGATGACAGCGAAGCGAATTCTGGTGCCGCTGGACGGCGACGAGGGCAGCGAGGCCATCCTGCCCGTGGTCGCGGCCGTGGCGCGCGACAGTGGGGCAACGGTTCGCCTGCTCCGCGTCTATCCGGTGCCCGAGCGGCGCGAAGGGCCGCACGGCCGCACGATCGAATACGTGGACCAGGCGATGAGCCGCCTGACCGGCGAGGCGCGCGACGAGTTCGCCCGTGACGAGGCACGGCTCGCGGACGTGCCCGTCGAGACGGTCGTGCGGTTCGGCGAGCCGGCCGACGAGATCGCGCTGGAGGCGGAGGCGTTCGGCGCCGACGTGATCGCGCTGGCCGAGCCGCCGCGCGGTCGCCTGCGCGGCCTGATCACCCCCGGTGTGGCGCAGCGCCTGGCGCGAAAGACGAGCGTTCCGACGCTCGTGCTCTGGCCGTCGGCCGCTTAACGCCGCGCGAACGCGGTGACCACGACGGCGAGATCCTCGCCGCCGTGGCCGGCCGTTTGCGCCGCGGCATATAAGCGCTCGGCCACGTCGGTCAGGGGCACGGGCGTCTCGAGCGCGCGGGCCGCGTCCTGGATCAGGTGCAGGTCCTTCATGAAGAGGTCGAGCTTCATCTGAGCCGGGAAGTCGCGCTTCACGATCAGCGGTCCGCGCACTTGGAGCATCCGTGACGTGGCCGCGCTGGCCTCGAGCAGCTCGAGGGCCTGGGCCGCGTCGAGTCCCGCGCGCTCCACCATCGCCAGCGCCTCCGCCGCGGCGGCGCTGTGCAGGGCGACGAGCAGGTTGGCGACCAGCTTGAGCACCATCGCCTGCCCCGCCGCGCCCACGTGCACGGCGCGCGGCAAGATCGTCTCGAACAGCGGCCGCCAGCGCTCGTAGACGGCGTGCTCCCCGCCGACGAAGATGATGCCGTCGCCGCGTGCGACCATCCCGCTCGTGCCGCTGATCGGACAGTCGAGGAAATCGACGCCGCGCTGGGCGCACTCGCGAGCCAGGCGCTCGGTCAGCGCCGGAGAGATCGTGCTCATCTGCACCACGGTGCGGCCGCGTGCCGTCGCCGCCAGCGCATGCACCACGTCTTCGACCGCCGACAGCGACGGCAACACGACGCAGATCGGATCCGCCGCCTCGGCCACCGCCGCGACCGAAGCCGCGGCGCGACCGCCGATGGCCTCCAGTGCGCGATTGCGCTCGGCCACGACGTCATAGCCGATCACCTCGCGGCCGGCCGCGCGCAGGCGCCCGGCCACCGCGGAGCCGAGCAGACCAAGACCGACGACGCCGACGCCCGCCATTCAGCAGGCCTTACACGGCGGGTAGTCGCGCGAGTACGCGGGCGCCTTCAGGAACTCGTCCGGTTTGTAGGTCCAGAACTGCGACACGTTCGGAAAGGTATGCACGACCGTGTTCTGCAGCCGTCCGTTGACCTTGTCGACGCGGCGCACGTACACGTTCTGCACCGGGTTGCCGAAGTCGTCGAGCTTGATCGGCCCGCGGGGCGCATCCGAGAGATCCACGCGGCGGAGCGCGCCCAGGAATTTCTCGACGTTCTCGATGTCGCCGCCGGTGGCGTCGAGCGCCGCCTTGAGCGCGATGCCGGCGACGTACGTTCCCTCGGAATAGTACGAGGGCACCTGCTTGAACTTGGCCTCGTAGGCGGCGACGAACTTCTTGTTGGCCGGCGTCGCGAGCGCCGCCGAGTAGTGCAGCGCCGTCACCACGCCTAACACCTCGTCGCCCTGCACGCGGAGCACGTGCTCGTCGGTGAACGTGCCGCCGCCGATCAGCGGCAGCTTCTCCTTCAGTCCCGCTTCCGCGAACTGCTTGCCGAAGCGCAGCGCGTCGGCGCCCGAGAAGACGGCGTAGATCGCGTCGACGTCGCGGCGCAGCTGCGAGAGGTACGGCGCGAAGTCGCTGGTCCCCAGTGGCGGCCATACCTTCTGCACGACCTGGCCACCCGCCTCCTCGAACGTGCGCTGGAATCCCGCCGCCACCTCCCAGCCGAACGCGAAGTCGTAGCCGATCATCGCGATCTTCTTGTACTTGAGATTGTCGACGACCCACTTGCCGAACGGATGTGACGGCTGGCTCGACGCCCACCCGGTGCGAACGAGATAGGGATTGCGCTTGCGCTGGGTGAGATCGTCGGCGGACACGATGGGATAGATCGCCGGGATCTTCTTCGACTCGATGTAGGGCGAGACGGCGTACCCCACCGCCGCGCTCAGCGGACCGGTCAGCAGGTGCACCCCCTGGCTCTCGACGAGCCCGCGCGCCTTGGTGATGCCGGTGGCCGGCTTGCCCTCGTCGTCCTCGACGATGAACTTCACCTCGCGCCCGGCGAGCCGATACTTCTGCTCCTCGAAGAAGAGCTCGAAGCCGTTGATCATGTCCTTGCCGTTCGCCGCCAGCGGACCGGTCTGCGGCACGAGCATCCCGATCTTGATCGGGCCCTTCTGTGCCGACGACGGTGTCGCGACGACGACGCCGCCGGCGAGCGCGGCCACCACCACGAGCGCGAGCAGCTTCTGCATGTCCCCTCCTTGCTCCGACGCGATCCGGACCGTGCGTGCCCTCAGGCCGTGAGCGCCCTGAGGATGTCGTCGTTCGTCAGCGGCCAGCCCACCGCAGCCGCGATGAGTTTCAGCGCGAACCGGTGCATGTCCTCACCGTCCATCGAGTCGACCGCGTCGGACGCCACCACGACACGGAAATCGCGGTTCGTCGCCTCGAAGGCGGCGCACAGCACGCACGTCGTCGTGTTGATGCCCGCGAGGATGACGGTGTCCGCGCCGAGGCGCCGGCGCAGGACGAACTCCAGATCGGTCGGCGTGAAGACGCTGTAGCGCTTCTTGCTGCGCACGACCATGTCCCGCGCGTCCTGCAGCTCGGCGATGATCTCGGTGCCCACGCTGCCGGCGAGATTGTGGCCCAGGATTCCGCGACGGTCCTTGGCGGGATCCTCGTGGATCGCCTTCCAGAACGGGTTGGCGCCGATCTCGGCCGCGTCGCGATACTCGGTCACGACGTGCACCACGGGGATGCCGCGGGCTCGCAGATCGGCGAAGAGCGACGCCGCGCGCTTGATCAGTGGACCGCAGCGCTCGGCGGCCAGCGGCAGGGTGGCCACGACCGGGTCGAGGTGGCCGCGGTGCATGTCGATGGCGACGACGGCGGTGCGCGCGGCATCGAGGGGGATCATCGGCAGGAAAGCGTAGTGCCCGTCTTCGGGCGGGTCAAGCCGCGTCGCCGCGCTTGATCACGCCGGTCTCGTAGAGCGCCGCCGCCCGCTGGATGAGGCTCGCGACGACCTGGCCGTAGAACTGCGCCATCGACTCGCCGCCGCCGGCGCTCACCGCAAACGTGCCGCGAGCATCCCGGCCCACGTACTCGCGCGTGAAGTTGCGATCGAGCAGCGGCTTGACCCACGGGTAGGTCTCTTCGGTCAGCTCGACCACCGTCGCGCCCTTGACCTTTCCGTCCGGCCCGAGGGCGACCGCCACACGCACGGGTCCGTGGATCGTGAATTCGGTGAGGAACACGGTGGCCGCCACGACGCGGCCCTGGTCGTCGCGGCCGATGTAGAAGCGGTAGAAGTCGTCCTCCGGGGTCCAGCCTGTCTGCTGCCGGATCGCCTGCTTCTCGGCGGCGGTCAGCCGCACCTCGCGCACGAAGAAGCGGCGCGCGCCCGCGAGGAGACTCACCACCGCGTCGCGATCCGAGACGAGCACGACCGGCGGCGTGATGTGGGCCCGCGCGGGCGCGACGAGGCAGAGCGAGACGAGCGCGGCCGCGAGCAGGCGGCACGGAATCTTCATGCGAGCCTCTCCTTCCGGAGCCAGAGATCGTAGAGCGCAATGACGGTGATCAGCGCGTAGCCGAGCGCGAACAGCGTGCCGCCGGCGATGACGAGCACGCTGAGCGACGGCGACACGAACCGCGTGAGCCACATGCCGCCGATGTCGAGCAGCGTGCCGACGAACGGCAGCGCGACGATCAGCGTCTTGATCGACTCGCGCACCGAGGCGAACAGAAAGATCAGTCCGAGCAGGCCGGCGATCAGCGTCTGCCCGAACAGGTGCGTGTGGCTGGTCTGGATGAGCAGCGGCGTCCGGATCCAGACCTTGGCCGCGCTGGAGATCTCGCCGAGCGTGATCTCCTTCTCCCCGCTCATCTGGCCGTGATGCATCTGCATCTGCGTCATCGGCATCTCGCGAGCCAGACTCGCCTCCACCGCCGTCGGCGAGAGTCCGACGGCGGTGGAGGCCTGCACGAAGGCGGCGAGCGCCCCGCAGCCGATACCGACGAGGAACAGCGTGCAGAACACCTTGGCGCTGAGCGGAAGCCTCGACAGCTGCCATCCGTTCATCATCACGGCTCCTAGTAGTTCACCACGAACTGCACCGTCACCTGGTGCGCGGTCTCGTCCGCGCTGGTGATCGGGACGCCGGCTTTGGCCGATGAGAACACCGGCTCGTTCGAGTGGTTGAGACGGTATTCGAGCCGCACGTCCACCCAGTCGACCGGATGCCGTGTGCGCGCATACGCGACGCCGAGCGGCCGAAGATCGGGGATCAAGCGCGAGAGGTGCACGATCGGCGCGATGGTGAAGGACTGCAGAATCTGGGCGACGCCGGTTCGCGCCCCGTCGAAATCGTTGAAGAGCCCGTACCGGAACGACAGCCCGAGCCACGGCATGATGTCGTAGTGCGCGAGCGCATAGAGCCCGAGCCAGTTCACGTCACGATCGCGCGCGGCCGCAGCCGGGAATGGCAGGCCGCGGCGCCTGAAGGACACGCCGGACTCGCCGCCATAGACGACCTCGGCCGCGAACAGCAGCCGTGCCATCGGTGACCACGTCAGGTCGGCGTCGATGATCCAGCGCTCGTGCTTGCCGTCGTCGTCGCGCTCGGGTCCCCACCAGCCGCCGATTCCGAAGTTCAGCAGCTGCGCGCCCTGCAGCGGCGTGAACCCGATCCGGGCGCCGAAGCTCTTGTCGCGGTTGTTGTCCTCGAGCGGATCTTCCGTCGTCTCGTTCTCCCATCGGTTGACGATCCAGGCCATCGCGTCGAGCCACGGCGCGAACTGGTACGCGGCCGTGATGCCCGTCATGCTCTGCGGGCGCCCGAACCGCTGGAGCTCCGAGGTCGTTGCCGTCAGGTTGAGCGCCGCGTCGTGGCGCTCGTACCCGAACGGCGTGTCGAAGCGCCCGAATGACAGCGCCAGGCCGTTGCCGATCGGCGCGATGCCGGTGATGTTGAAGCGGTGCAGGCTCACCTCGGTTTCGATCTCTTCGGTTCCCAACTGCTCCGTGCAGAGGCCACCGCCTGGACACCCGAAGTCGGGATCGAAGCCATGACTGTGACGTTGGCCGTGCCGCTCGACCTCGAGGCTCGCGCCTGCCGACAGCCACGGCGCGAAGGTCTTGAACGCCCCGATGGAGAACTGGTCGAAGCGAAAGTCGGTGCGGCGCGGCTCCGAGGACACGGGAATGCTTCCGGCGAACTCCGGCACCATCTGGATGTGCGAGTTGTAGTTGGCCGAGCCGACGAAGAAGCCGGAGATCCGAACGCCGCCGATCTCGGGCTTCGGCAAGCCGAGCACCTCGAGCGGATGCTCGCGCTCGAGGAGGATCTCGCGCTCGCCCGGTCGCTGGACCAGCACCGGCGCGGGGGTCGGCGCGGCCGGCTGTTGCTGCTGCTCGAGCTTCTGCAGCCGCTCCTGCATTCGCCGCAGCTCCTGCTTCAGCTGCTCGATCTCCGAGGGCCCCGTCTGGGCAAAGGCCGACGATGCGGCCAGAGCAATCACACTGACCGCGATGACGACCGCGGCACGGATAGATCTCCGCATACTCGCCTCCCGTCAGTACGTACACGTAGGGTTCGTGCCGTCACGTCCGCTCGGAGCGTCATGGCGCGCGCAGACACGCGCAGCGGCGAGAGCGGATGACGGCGTGAACGACGCGAGGGGCTAGGCGATGGCGGGCGGAGCGCGGGCGCCGGCGGAGCCGGGATCGTGGCTGATCGGCTCGGGAGCCGGTGCCGGCGCGACGGTCGCCACTTCCGCCGGCGTCGAGATGGGCGGCGCGGCGTCCGCGGGTATCGCGTGATGGCGCTCGGCGGCGGCGAGAAACGTGCAGTCGGCCTGGACGTCGTCGTGCTCGAACGCATGATGAACGAGGTGCGGAGCCTGCGCGAAGACGTACGCGACGAAGAAGACCGCGACAGCGAGCCGGCCGATCATGTGCGTGCGAAGGATAACATGGACACCCCGCGCGCCGAGTTGTCAACCGTCCTCATCGCGGCTAGTCTTGGGCGCGATGCCGTTCGACTTCGACCGCGTGATCGATCGCCGCACCTCGGACAGCAACAAGTGGCGGAAATTCCCGCCCGACGTGCTGCCGCTCTGGGTCGCGGACATGGACTTTCCCTCCCCGCCCGCGGTCGTGCAGGCGCTGCGCGCACGTGTCGAGCACGGCTTCTTCGGCTACCTCGTCGAGAAGCCGGAGCTGCAGGAGGTCGTCGCCGAGCGGATGACGAAGCGCTACGGCTGGCGCGTGAGCCCCGAGGCGGTCATGCCCCTGCCTGGCGTCATCGCCGGCTTCAACCTGGCGCTGCGCGCGCTCACGTCCCCCGGCGAAGGCCTGCTGGTGCAAACCCCCGTGTACCCGCCGATCCTGCGCGCGGCCGGCAACCATGGGCTCACCCGCGACGAGCACGCGCTCAGGCGCGGCGACGACGGACGCTACACGGTGGATCTCGACGCGTTCACGCGCGCGCTCGGCCCGCGCACGCGGGCATTCCTGCTGTGCAACCCGCACAATCCCGTTGGGCGGGTGTTCGACCGCGCCGAGCTCGAGGGCATGGCCGCGGCGTGCACGCGCCGCGACGTGTGGATCATCGCCGATGAGATCCATTGTGATCTGCTGCTCGACGGACGCCGCCACGTGCCGATCGCGACGCTGTCGCCGGAGATCGAGGCGCGCACGGTGACGCTCATGGCGCCGAGCAAGACGTTCAATCTTCCCGGGCTCAAGTGCGCGGTGGCAATCGTTCCGAACGCCACCGTGCGCGAGCGGCTCACGGCCACCGTCGCCGACCTCGTGCCGAAGATCAATGTGCTCGGCCACACCGCGGCCGTCGCCGCTTACCGCGAAGCCGACCCGTGGCTCGAAGAGCTGGTGCGCTATCTCGAAGGCAATCGCGATTTCCTGCTCAAAGAGGTGCCGCGCCGGCTCCCCGGCGTCACGCTGGCGGCGCCGGAGGCCACGTATCTCGCGTGGCTCGACTGCCGCGGCGCACGTATCGCCGGCGGCGATCCGCATACGTTCTTCCTCGAGCGCGCGCGTGTTGCGCTCAACGACGGCCGGCTGTTCGGCGCCGGCGGCGACGGCTTCGTGCGTCTGAACTTCGGCTGCCCCCGCGCGCTGCTGACCGAAGGGCTCGAGCGCTTGGCCCGCGCGCTCGCCGGTTGAGCGCGAGGAGGCGCGCATGAAGCGCTACGTCGATCTCTCCGTCGCCGTCAACGACGCCACGCTGAGCCCGCCCTCGACGAACATGCGGCTCGAGGTCACGCCGCACCGCCGCGGTCCCGGCTTCTGGCAGGTCTCCAGCGTCCACCAGAGCCTGCACACCGGCGCGCACATCGACTCACCGCTGCACGTCTTCAGGGACGGCATCACCACGGCGGAGATCGCCCTCGACCAGGTGATTGGCGAAGCGCTCGTCGTGGATCTCTCGTTCGTCGGCCCCAATCACGAGGTGACGATCGACGACCTCAAGCGCGGGGGCGCCGACGCCGTGAAGCCGGGGGACATCGTCCTGCTACGGACGGACTGGACCGACAAGATGTATGGCAAGTGGCCCGACTACTTCACCCAGTCGCCGTACTGTCCGCCGGCGACCGCCGAATGGCTCGTCGCCAAGGGTCCGAAGAACATCGGCTTCGACTTCTTCGAGGAGTACTGCGCGCGGCTGCCCGACTTTTCGTCCGAAGACTTCCCGATGCACCGCGTGATCCTCGGTGCCGGCGTCGTGATCATGGAGGGGCTCACCAACCTCGGCGCCCTGCCCCGCCGCCGCGTGGAGTTCGCCGCGCCCTTCTACAAGATCGCGGGGACGGAGGGCGCCCCCGCGCGCTTCTTCGCGACCCTCGAGGAGCGCTGAGGCCGTGGCCGGACAGAGCGTGCGCGACTTCGTGGCTGCGTACGAGCAGGCCTTCCCGGCCGAGGTCGTTCGCGTCACCGAGCCCGTGACGCTCGAGTACGACGTCATGGCGCTGGTCCTCGAATACGAGCGGCGGCGCCGCTGGCCCGTGTTGATCTTCGAGAACGTTTCCGGCGCGGACATGCCGATCATCGCCAACGTGGTGGCCAGTCGCCGCGCGCTGGCGTGGGCGCTCGGCGTGCCGGAGTCGCGGCTCGCGCTGGAGTATGCGCGACGCATCAAGGACACGATCAAGCCCAATGTCGTCGCGCGTGCGCCGTTTCGCGAGCGCCTGCTGACAGGCGCCGACCTCGACCTGCGCCGCTTGCCGATTCCGACGTACTTCCCCGGCGACGCGGGCCGTTATCTCACCGCCGGCATGCTCGTCGCGCGCGACCCGGAGACCGGCGTCGAGACGGAGGGCTATCACCGCTTTCAGCTCAAGGGCGCGGACCGCATGGGCGTCAGCCTGCACTCGCGGCGCCGCATGTTCGAATACCAGCGGCGGGCGGAGGCGCGCGACGAGCCGCTGCCGTGCGCGATCGCGCTCGGCCTGCATCCGCTCGTGTCGATGGGCTCACTGGCCTACCCGCCGGCCGACGTCGGGAAGTTCGAGGTCGTCGGCGGGCTGTTCGGCGAGCCGCTCGACGTGGCGCCATGCGCCACGATCGATCTCGCGGTGCCCGCGGCGGCGGAAATCGTGATCGAGGGCGAGATTCTGCCGCGCGTCCGTGAGCCCGAGGGACCGTTCGGCGAGTTCACCGGATACTTCTCGCGCCGCTCGACCGAGCACGTCTTCCAGGCGAAGGCCATCTGCATGCGCGAGCGCGCGTGGTTCCAGTCGATTGGCTCGGGCCGCGCAGGTGATCACATCACGACGCTCGGGCTGGTGCGCGAGGCGGAGATCTGGAATGCGTTGCAGCGCGTGATTCCCAACGTGACCGGTGTCCACGTGCCGCTCTCGGGCACGTCGTCGTTCAGCGCCTACGTCTCCCTCCGGCAGGGCCGTCCCGGCGAGGCCAAGCACGTCATTCCCATCGTGCTCGGCGTCGACCATTATCTGAAGCTCGTCATCGTCGTCGACGACGACATCGACGTCTTCGACGAGTCCGACGTGATGTGGGCAGTGGCGACGCGGATGCAGGCCGATCGCGACCTCGTGACGATCGGCGGCAGCCTCGGCGCGATGCTCGACCCGAGCGCCGACGAGCGTGGCGTCACCGCAAAGCTCGGCATCGATGCGACGCGCCCATTCGGCCAGCCGTTCGGCGAGAAGCTGGTGATGGACCCGGCGAAGATGGCGTGGGCGCGCGCGCTCGTCGACCGCCTCGGCGGCTGAGCGCGCGCGGTCCGCTCAGCCCTTCAGATACTTCTCGAACCAGCCGGTGCAGCGCTTCCAGCCGTCCTCGGCGTCGGCCTTGTTGTAGGACGGCCGGTAGTCCGCGTGGAAGCCGTGGCTCGACTCAGGATAGATGACGATCTCGACATTCTTGTTGCCGTTCTGCTTGAGCATCTCGCCGAGCTTCTGCGCGTCCTCGGGCTTGGGATTCTGATCCTTGCCGCCGTAGAGCCCGAGGAAGGGGATCTTGATGTCCTTGGCGAGGTCGAAGCCGGTCACCGGGCCGTTCGCACCCTGATAGGGTCGCGCGGGCGGTCCGTACCAGGCGACCGCCGCTTTCATGTCAGGATTCGTCGCGGCCTCCTGATACACGGTCGACCCGCCCCAGCACCAGCCGGTAACACCGACCTTGTTCGCCGCCACGCCTGGCCGAGTCTTGGCCCAGTCGACGGCGGCCTTGAGATCGCCCAGCGTCTGCTCGCGCTTCTGCGCCAGCACGATCTTGAGCACGTCCTGAACGTTCGGAATGTTCCCCACGCCACCCTCGCGCGCGAAGAGCTCCGGCGCGACCGCGTAGTAGCCGGCCTTCGCGAAGCGGCGCGTCGAATCGCGGATGTACTCGTGGACGCCCCAGATCTCGGAGATCACCAGCACGATCGGATGATTGGACCCATTCGCCGGTCGTGCCTCGTAGACGGGCACGTCGAAGCCGGCGACCGGAATCTTCTGGTCGCCGGTCACGAGGCCGTCGGTGTCGGTCTTGATCGCCTGCGCCAGGACGGTGTCGACGCTCAATGCATAGCCGGTGAAGGCCGTGCCGGTGGCGAGCATCTCTCGACGTGTCAGCATGCTGGTTGTTCCTCCTGGGGCATAAACGACGTGATCCGCGCGTGGGTTGCCGACCTCGCTCGTCCATCCTCGCACCTCGGGCAAGGCGACCGGCGCGGTTGGCGGCGCGGCTGCGGGGCGCCGCCACGCTGAACCGCGGGTCGCGACAGTCTCGCGTAACCGGTTGGATTCGCGAGGAAAGAAGGCGGGATTTGTCGCGAAGAGCCGCGCGGCGCGAATGATACTATGACAAAGCGCGCTTGGGGCGCGGGTGTCGGAGGCACGAAGGAGGTGGGATGGATCTCCTGGAGGCCAAGAGCCGCATCGCCGAAGCGTTGGTCGCGTCGATCTTTCGCCGCGCCCGCTACGACGTGCAGCCCTTCCGCCCCGGCCAACCTCCACTGCGCTTTGGCCGCGAGAACTTCTCGCCCGACTTTCGCATCACGCAGCGCCTGGACGATGGTGACGAGCAGAAATATCTCGTCGCCGTGAAGTGCCGGCCCTCCGCCGAGCAGTTCATCTCCGTCGAGAACCAGCGCGGCAACCGGTCGATCTTTCACATGATGCGCCGCCACTGGCCGACGCTCTACTTCGTGCTCGTCACCGAGCGTCCCGAGGCCGGCCGCTCGTGCTTTCAAGTCCTCGCGTTCGACACCGTGCGCCAGGGCGAGCCGTTCCGCATGGTGGACCTGGTCGAGATCAAGGAGTTCGGCGTCTTCGCGCACAACGTCGAGGACCACGAAGCTCTCGCCCGCAGCATCTTCAGCTCGCTCACCGCCTAGCCGGCGCCCTCACGTCTGAGGCGTGCTGAGCACACGCTCGTACTCTCGGTGCACGGCCGGATCGAAGGCCACGAGCAGCACACGCGCCGGACACTCCGCGGTGGCGAGCGCGCGCGTGATCTCGTCGAGCGCGATGCGACACGCGCGCGGAATGGGAAACCCGTACACGCCGCACGAGATCGCGGGAAACGCCACGCTCGCGAAGCCGCGCTCGGCGGCGAGCCCGAGCGCCTTGCGATAGCACGAGGCGAGCAGCGCATCTTCGTCGTGATCGCCGCCACGCCAGATCGGACCGACGGCGTGGATCACCCAGCGCGCGGGCAGCGCGTGGCCGCGTGTCAGGCGCACGTCGCCGGTGGGGCAGCCGCCGAGCCGACGACACTCCTCGAGCAGCCCTGGCCCCGCCGCCCGATGAATGGCGCCGTCGACGCCGCCGCCGCCGAGCAGGCTCGAGTTCGCGGCGTTGACGATCGCGTCCACGTCCAGCGTCGTGATGTCTTCACGCACCAGACTCACGCGCGCCGCAGCACTCACACGAGCACGCTGCGCGCGACGAGCCACAGGCCGAGCGCGCCGAGCAGCGCGAGCACGGCGCGATTGAACGCGCGCTGGTCGAGGCGGTCCTGGATCCACAGGCCGGCGACGAAGCCGGCGAGCGCGATGCCGGTGAGCGCGAGCGACGTCGCGGCCAGCCCGCTCGTGAGCAGGCCGTACCACGCGACGGCGGCGATCTGCACGAGCTTGTAGATCAGGAACGTGAAGGCCGTCGCGGCGAGGAAATCGGCCTTCGACAGGCCGAGCGCGTAGAAGTAGATCGCGAGCGGTGTGCCCGGCACATTCGTCACGCCGCCCACCACGCCCGCCACGAACCCGGCCAGCGGCCCCGCCCACGGCTCCCACGACGGCGGCAGTCGCGGCGAGAAGCGAGTGGCGTTCAGGGCGACGAAGGCCAGCACGAAGCCGCCGAGCAGCAGGAGCACGGCGCGCGTCGGCAGCACGACGAGCAGGCGTGTGCCGATGACGGTGCCGACGGCGCCGCCCACGAGCAGCGGCAGCAGCCGCCGGATGGTGGCCGTCGGCGCGCCACGCCGCGCGAACTGCAGGCCGTCCATCACGATGTTCGGCAGGATCAGCACGACGACCGCGGTCTTCACGTCGACGGCCAGGCTCAGCAGCGGCGTCGCCAGCGTGGGGAAGCCGAGACCGGCCGTGCCCTTCACCGTCCCCGCCACGAAGACGGCGAGCAGCGCCCAGAGCGGAGCCATGGCGCTCGATTATGCCGCGGCGACACGCCGATGTCGTGCGGTCGCGCCATCACGACACCTTCGCCGTGCCGCGCGAACTCCGTTGACAAGCGATGGCCGCGACTCCGATCATGGTCGTAACTTTCAGCGTCGTGCCCTGATCGGCTCGGAAGGTGGCATCGCGCCCCACATCCCCAGCCGCGGTCAGCGACGGCGCGCGCTTCTCCCACCCGCTGGCGTCTGCCTGCCAGCCGCGCTCGGGAGGAGGTTCTCATGATGCGGCGCACGCTCTGGGCTCTGGCTCTCCTGGGTTCGGCGATCCTTCTCGCCACCGGCGGACACGCCGCCGCGGCCGATATCACGTTCGAGAACACTGCCGGCATGACGCCGATGAGTCCGTTCTTCGACAACACGGACGTTCCGCTGGATACGCCGTTCGCCAGCTCACGGCTCGGCACTCAGCTGCAGCTTTCCCACGGTGTGAGCTTCAGCTCCGATGCCGACTATGTCGCCCTCGTCAATCTGGGTAGCGGGCACGCGACGAGCGGCGGCGCCGGAATCGGCGGCGTCACCGCGGCGAATATCCTCAAGTACCACTCCGCCGTGATCATCACGTTCACGATGCCTGGTGACCCCACCATCCCCGCCGTCACGGATTCGGTGTCGATTCGAGGCGACAACTTCCCGAACAGCTCCGGCTCTGCGACGATGGAGGCGTTCGACGTCAATGGCGCCCTCCTGGCGAGCGTCACCGTTCCGGATACAGCCGGCTTTACGCTGAGCATCTCGACCGCGAACATCCATTCGGTCCGCATCACACAGACCCTGTCGGACATCGCATTCGACGACCTGCATGTCAACGCGCTCTCGCGCGCCGTGAACGTCGCACCCATCGCCGATGCCGGCCCCGACCAGGGCGTCTTCGTAGGCGACGTGGTCTCGCTCGATGGCTCGCTGAGCAGCGATCCCGACATCGATCCCCTCACCTTTTCGTGGACGCTCGCCAGGCCGGACGGAAGTACCGCTGTGCTCACGGGGGACACGACGGCGTCCCCGACGTTCACCGCGGACGTCCCGGGAACTTACACCGCGACCCTGACCGTCGCCGATTCGTTCGGCGCGACCGCGTCCGATAGCGTCGATGTCTCGGCGATCACGAGCACTCAGTCCGTCGACGCGCTCATTCTGCGTGCGCTCAATCTGATCGGTGCGATGCCGCGGGAACAGGTCACGACCCGGGGCAATCAGAACGCGCTGCAGAACTTTCTCACCCAGACGCTCGATGCACTGCACCGCGGAGATGTCGAACATGCCCGCGACAAGCTCGCGAAGAGCATCAACCGGATCGACGGGTGCGCCCTTCGTGGACGGCCCGACGGCGATGGCGACCAACGGGACTGGGTCACCGATTGTGCCGCCCAGGCCGCCGTGTACCCGCTGTTGACGAACGCCTTCGGCGCGCTCGCTCCATAGCGGCGCGCCCGGCGCATGAAGGACGGGGGTTGACAGGTCCGGCATCCGCCGGGATTCTGGGCCCCCATGCGCCCGCTCATCGCCTTCGACCTCTGGGACTGGATCGCGCGGCACCGCGAGGCCTTCGAGCCGCCCGTCGGCAACAAGGTGATCTGGGAGGACTCGCAGTTCACGGCGATGATCATTCGTGGGCCGAACGCGCGGCGCGATTTCCACGTGGATCCGTCCGACGAGATCTTCTACATGCTCAAGGGCGACATGGTGCTCGAGTACATGGACGGTGGGCGGCGGCATGAGCAGGTCATCCGCGAGGGCGGCCTGATGCTCGTCCCCGCCCTGACGCCGCACGCCCCGCACCGGCCGGCCGAAACGTGGGGGCTCGTCGTCGCGATCAAACGCGCGCCCCGGCAGACGGAGTCGCTCGTCTGGTTCTGCGAGCGCTGCGACGCGCGGATCCACGAGGTGACCATGCCGGTCGGCGACATCGAGAAGGATCTCAAGGCCGCCATCGAGCGCTTCGACGCCAGCGTCGAGCTGCGCACGTGCCGCCCGTGTGGCCACGTGCAACCCGAGAAGCCTCCGGTGCCGCAGCGGCCGTCGGGCCTATGAGCGCGCTCGCGGGCAAGGCTCTGACCGTGCTCGGCGCCATCGACGCCGAGACGATGGGCGTCACGCTGCCCCACGAGCACCTGCTGATCGATTTCGCGGTGATGTTCAGGGAGCCGGCCGCCGCGAGCGACAAGGCGCTCGCTCACGAGCCGGTGAGCCTTGCGAATCTCGGCTGGGTCCGCCAGAACTTCAACGCGAATCTCGACAATCTCCGGCTGCTCGACGAGCAGACCGCGCTCGACGAGATCATGCTGTTCCGGCGCGCGGGCGGACAGACCGTCGTCGATCCGACGAACGTGAGCCTGGCGCGCGATCCGCTGGCGCTGACGCGCCTCTCGCGCATGACGGGCCTGCACATCGTCATGGGCGCGGGCTACTACGTCGCCGCCGCCCACCCCGCCGACATGGACCGGCGCAGCGAAGAGTCCATCGTCGCCGAGATCGTGCGCGAGGTCACCCTTGGCGTGGGCGACACGGGCGTGCGGGCCGGCCTCATCGGCGAGATCGGCAACAGCTGGCCGTGGACGGACAACGAGAAAAAGGTCGTCCGCGCCGCCGTCGAGGCGCAACGACAGACGGGCGCGCCGTTGATGATGCATCCGGGACGCGACGAGCGGGCGCCGATGCAGATCGCGGAGCTCATCGACAAGCATGGCGGCGACCTGCGGCGAACGGTCATGTGTCACATCGATCGCACCATCGCCGACGAGCGTCACCTCGACGACCTCGCGGCCACCGGCATGTGGCTCGAGTACGACCTGTTCGGGCTGGAGAACTCCTACTATCCATACAATCCCGACTTCGACATGCCCAACGACGGCGGCCGCATGGCGCAGATCCTCCGGCTCATCGCGCGCGGCCGCCAGGGCCAGATCCTCATGTCGCACGACATCGCGTACAAGAGCTCGCTCACGAAGTACGGCGGCTACGGCTACCACCATCTGCTCGTGAACGTGGTACCGCGCTTGCGACGCAAAGGCGTGGACGACGCGGGACTCCGGCAGCTACTGGTCGACAACCCGCGCCGCGCATTTACGTTCGTGTAGACGCTAGGCGCGGACGCGGGTGGAGCGCGGATCGTACGGCGGCTCGAGATGCGCGGTCGCGGCGAAGCGCTCCAGGGCGATCTCGAGCTCCCAGCGTCCGCCGCGCACGAAGGCCGCGTCGACGCCGTCGGCGTGGGCGACGTAGCCCATGCCCACCGAGCGCCCGAGCGTGTGCCCGTACGCACCCGACGTGATGCGTCCGATCAGCGTGCCGTCGCGATAGATCGGCTCGTCGCCGAGCAACAGCGGCGCCGGGTCGTCGAGCGTGAACATCACCAGCCAGCGTGAGAGCGGCTTGCCGCGCTGGCGCAGCAGCGCATCGCGCCCCGCGAAGGCGTCCTTCTTGAATGCGACGGCGAAATCCAGCCCGGCCATGAGCGGCGTGTCCTCGCTGCCGATGTCGTGTCCCCAGGAGCGGTAGCCCTTCTCCATCCGCAGCGAGTCCATCGCGTGATAGCCGGCATGACGCAGCCCCAGGTCCGCGCCGGCCGCGATCACATCGTCATAGACGCGCGTCGCGAACTCCGTCGGGACGTAGAGCTCCCAGCCGAGCTCGCCCACGTACGTGATGCGCGTGGCGCGCACGCTCGCGTGGCCGAGCTCGATCTCCCGCGACGTGCCGAAGGCAAACGCCGCGCTCGACAGGTCGGCGTCGGTCAGCCGTGACAGGAGCTCGCGGGAGCGCGGCCCCATGACGCCGAGGACCGCGAACGCCGACGTGACGTCGGTCAGCGTGACCCGCGCATCGCCGAGACCGCGGCGGACCCAGTCGGCGTCGTGCGTGGCGGCCGCGGCGATGGTGACGACGAGGTAGGCGTCGTCCGCGAGTCGCGTCACCGTCAGATCGCACTCGATGCCGCCGCGGGCGTTCAGCATCTGTGTGTAGACGATGCGGCCCGGCGCCACGTCGACGTCGTTGGCGCACAGCCGCTGCAGGACGGCGGCGGCGTCGGGTCCCTGCACGAGGAATTTCGCGAGCGATGACTGGTCGAAGAGCCCGACCGCCTCGCGCACGGCCCGGTGCTCCGCGGCCGCACACGGAACCCAGTTCTGGCGCCCGTACGTGTAGACGTAGCGTGGCTCGACGCCCGCCGTCGCGAACCAGTTCGCGCGCTCCCAGCCCGCGACCACGCCGAACACCGCGCCGTGCGCCGCGAGGCGCTCGTGCAGCACCGAGCGACGCATCCCGCGCGCGCTCGCAGGCTGCCGGAACGGCCAGTGCATCGCGTACAGAAGCCCGACCACTTCGGTGATGCGCTCGCGCAGGTAGCGCGCGTTGCCCTGGAAGGGCATGAAGCGGCGGATGTCGACGTCCCACAGGTCCATGCTCGGCTCGCCGCCGACGATCCATTCCGCGAGCGCCTTCCCGGCGCCGGCCGCCGAGGCGATACCCACCGAGTTGAAGCCCACCGCCACGAAGAAGCGGCGCAGCTCGGGCGCCTCCCCGAGCATGTAGCGGTTGTCGGGCGTGAAGCTCTCCGGACCATTCACGTGGCGCCGGACGGGCGCCGTCTCCAGCGCGGGAATGCGCACGATCGCCTGCTCCATGAACACACGGAAGTGCTCCCAGTCCTCGGGCAGCAGCGAGAAAGCGAAATCCTCCGGCACGCCGTCCATGCCCCATGGCTTGGCCACCGGCTCGAAGCCGCCCATGAGCAGTCCGCCGACCTCCTCGCGCACGTAGATGTAGCCGTCGGTGTCGCGCAGCACGGGCAGGTCACGCGTCACGCCGTCCAGCGGCTCGGTGACGATGTAGAAGTGCTCCGAGGCGTGCAGCGGCACGTTGACGCCCGCCATTCGGCCGACATCGCGCCCCCACAAACCCGCGCAGTTGACGACCACCTCACACGCGACGTCGCCGGAATCGGTGCTCACGCCGGTCGCGGCGCCGCGCTCGCGGTGGATGGCGGTGACGGTCACGTTCTCGACGATCGTGGCACCGCCCTGTCGCGCTCCCTTGGCGAGGGCCAGCGTGGTGTCGATGGGGTTCGTGCGCCCATCGCGCGGGATCCAGACGGCGCCCGCCAGGTCGTCGGTGCGCATCAGCGGCCAGAGACGCCCGGTCTCACGCGGCGAGATCAGCTCGACATTCACGCCGAAGCACTTCGCCATGGAGGCGCCGCGCTTGAGCTCGATCATGCGCTCGGCCGTTCGCGCGACGCTGATGCTGCCCGAGCGCCGGAAGCCCGTGGCCTGTCCCGTCTCCGCCTCGAGCTGCTCGTAGAGCACCGCGCCGTAGCTCGCCAGGCGCGTGAGGTTGTGGCTGGAGCGAAGCTGGCCGACGAGACCCGCGGCGTGCCAGGTGGTGCCGCACGAGAGCTGGCGACGCTCGAGCACGAGAACGTCGCGCCACCCGAGCTTGGTCAGGTGATACGCGACGCTGCAGCCGACGATGCCGCCGCCGATGATGACGACGCGCGCGTGCGACGGGATCGGCCCGGCCATCGCCGGACCATAGCACACCCGCTCGGAGGCTCAGGCGGCGCGGTCTCGTCGGATGGCGGCCGGCGTCACCTCGGCAATCACGTCGAGATGCTCGCGCTCGCGAAACCACGACAGCACCACGAGACCGGCGCCCACGAGCACGCCGAGCACGATCAGTCCGCCGATCAGCGCGAACGCCATCAGATCCGGCGTGGCCATGCGACACCCCCGACCGCGGCCCAGCTCCGCCGCGAG
>QHSO01000205.1 GCA_003220475.1 Candidatus Rokuibacteriota bacterium
GCCAGCAGGACGGCGAGCGCAGCAACGGCGTACCGGAGCAGCCGGTGCAGTCGGGGACGCATGGAGACGCTCCGATTTCGCGGCCTCCGCGCCGCCGCGTCAAGAGGTAAAACTTTTCCTAGCGGCTGGCCCCAGCCGGTGAGCGGGTCAGCGGGTCACGCGGTCGGTCTTGGGCGGATCGAAGCGGCGCTGGCGGGCCAGCATCCACAGCACGCGCCAGGCGCCGCGCGTGGCAAGCAGCCAGTAGGTCTGGCAGCGAAACGTGCCGACGAACCGTTGACGAAGCGTGGTGCGACGCACGTCCAGCGGCCGCTCCAGGTGGCGCGCCACGTCCTCGATGCAGTCCTGCGTGACGATGCCGCCGACCCAGATCGACAGGCCGAGCGAGATCGACGGACACGCGATGCCGAGCGCGAACAGCACCGGGTGGTCGGCAAACCGGTACGCGAGGTGCCAGCCGAGGAAGCCGAGCAGCGGATAGATCAGCGCGGCGATCGGCCACTCGACGACCTTGTTGCCGACGTGGCGGCAGAGCTGCGCGGCGTTGAACGCCGTCGGCGCCGCGCGCCAGACGCGCCACAGGAACGGGGCGTCGTCGAGCACGCCCTTGTACCAGCGTGCGTTCTGCCGAATCATCTTTTCTTTCGTCTCCGGCAGATCAACCAGCTCGAGCATCGGCATGGGGGCCATGAGCAGGCCGCGCGCGCCGATCGCCAGGCCGAGCGTCGAGTCCTCCGTCGCGCCCGACGTCGGAAATCCGCCGATGGCCTGCAGCACGTCGAGGCGCACGAACTGGTTGTGGCCCAGACAGATCTGCGAGCGCCGGAAGCAGAACTCGAAGACGGGCCGGATCGCGCGTCCCACGCGCGGCGCGCGCGCCGTCAACCGCGCGAACCACCGCAGGCGCCGCGCCTCGTTGATGAGCCGCGCGATCGAGACGCGGATGAAGATCGACGACTGCTGGATCGCGCACACGCGGCCGCGCCCGTCCTGCGCGACGAAGTTCGCGAGCGACAGCGTGACGCCCTGGTACGCGGGCGCGCCGCGACCGGCCAGCACCTCGGCCGCCATCCAGCGATAGACGTTGCGGTCGGGCAGCGAGTCGGCGTCGCTCACGCCGACGTAGACACGGCGCGGGTCGTAGCCCTCGCCGAGCGTCACGCCGAGCGTCTCCGGACGGAGTGCCCAGTTGAGCTGGTGCGCCTTGCGCCCGGAGCCGGGCATCGCCACGACGGACAGCATCTTCTGCTGCCACGGCGGGAGCGTCTCGCGGAAGCGGCGCGCGAGCTCGGCCGTGGACGCGGGCATGGCGGGATGCGGCCCGGCCTCCTCGCTGGCCTTCGTGGCGACGACGACGTGCAGCCGCCCGAGGGGATACGGCGACGCGACGAGCGCGGCGAGCGTGTTGGCGATCGCCGGCTCCTCCCACGCCGGCACGAGGTGCAGGAAGATCGGGATCCCGGGCGTGCGCTCGAGCGCGGCCTCGGTGGGCAGCGCGTCGAGCCGGGCGTACGCGTCCGTCACGAAGCGGCACGTCGTCAGCATCCCCCTCCAGTCGACGAGCAGCTTGAACGCGGCGCGCGCGTTGACGAGCATGGCGACGATGAACAGACCGAACCAGAGCCAGCCGGTCCCCCAGAGCGAGTCCACGCGCGCTCTCTCTAGCGGCCGGCGTCGGACTTCGGGAACTTCAGCACGGTCTCACCCTCGCGGACATATCCCAGGTCCTCGCACCTTCAGCACCGCGCGCGTGCCGTAGGCACCGAATGCCACGGCCACCACCAGCACGGCGGCAACGCCGAACGCGCGCGGGCGGCGGGTCACCGGGCGGTACGGGAGTAGAGGCTGCGCCCGGGCCACGACGCGGCGTGGCCGAGCTCTTCCTCGATGCGCAGCAGCTGGTTGTACTTGGCGGTGCGCTCGCTGCGAGCGACGGAGCCGGTCTTGATCTGGCCGGCGTTCACGGCGACGGCGAGGTCGGCGACGAAGGTGTCCTCGGTCTCGCCCGAGCGATGCGAGATCACGGTGCCGTAGCCGGCGCGCTTCGCGAGCTCGATCGCGTCGAACGTCTCCGTCAGCGTGCCGACCTGGTTCACCTTCACCAGCACCGCATTGGCCAGGCCCTTCTGAATCCCCTGCTGGATGACGGCCGGGTTGGTGACGAAGAGATCGTCGCCGACGAGCTGCACGCGGCTGCCGAGGCGCCGCGTGAGCATCGCCCAGCCGGCCCAGTCGTCCTCGCCGAGGCCGTCCTCGATCGACACGATGGGATAGCGATCGACGATCGCCTCGTAGCGCCCGATCAGCTCCTCGCTGTCCAGCGTGACGCCTTCGCGGCGCAGGCGGTAGCGGCCGTTGTCCTGCGCGAACTCGCTGGCGGCGACGTCGAGGGCGAGCGCGATGTCGTCGCCGGGACGATAGCCGGCGCGCTCGATGGCCTGCATGAGGAAGTCCAGCGCGGCGGTGTTGCTGCCGAGCGCCGGCGCGAAGCCGCCCTCGTCCCCCAGCCCGGTCCCGAGCTTCTTTTCCTTCAGCGTCTCCTTGAGCGCGTGGAAGACTTCCACCGCCATGCGCAGGGCGTTGCCGAACGAGTCGGCGCCGGCGGGCACCAGCATGAATTCCTGGAAGTCGATGCCGTTGTCGGCGTGGGCGCCGCCGTTGATGACGTTGACGAGAGGCACCGGCAAGAGCCGCCCGCCGACGCCGCCGAGGTACGCATAGAGCGGCAGTCCGGCGTCGTCGGCCGCCGCGCGCGCGACCGCCAGCGACACGGCGAGGATCGCGTTGGCGCCGAGCGCCGACTTGTTGGGCGTGCCGTCCAGCTCGAGCAGCGCCTGGTCCACCGCCGCCTGCTCGCTCGCCTCCATGCCGTCGATCTCCGGGGCGATCGTCTCCTCGACGTGGCGCACCGCCTGCTGCACGCCTTTGCCGCCGTAGCGCTGGGCGTCGCCGTCGCGCAGCTCCATCGCCTCGCGCTTGCCCGTGGAGGCGCCCGACGGCACGGCCGCGCGGCCCCATGCGCCGGATTCGAGCTGGACTTCGACCTCGACGGTCGGATTGCCGCGGGAGTCGAGGATCTCGCGGCCGTAGACGCCGGTGATCGCGGACATGCCCTTCACGACCTCCGTTGGAACACGAAATCGGCGAGCGCGCGGATCGGCTCCGCCGCCGGCCCGACCGGCTCGAGGTGGCGCTTGGTCTCCTCGATGAGCATTCGGGCCTTGGCCCTGGAGGCCTCGAGCCCGTGATATGCGGGATAGGTCGCCTTCTTTTTCCGCACGTCACTGCCCGCGGTCTTGCCGAGCTCCGCGAGGCTGCCTTCGACGTCGAGGATATCATCCACGATCTGGAAGGCGAGCCCGAGCGCCTCACCCGCGCGACCGATGCTGGCCACCGGCTCGGCGCGGCCGCCGGCCAACGTCGCCCCGGCCGTCAGCGACACGCGGATGAGCGCGGCCGTCTTGTGCCGGTGGATGTACTCCAGCGTGTCGGGGCCGACATCCTTGCCCTCCGACTCGATGTCGATCACCTGCCCGCCCACCATACCGTCGGTGCCCGCGGCGTCGGCGACGTCGGCGACGACGCGCGCGATGAGCCGCGGATCGCTGAGACGCGCGGCGTTGTCGGCGACGAGACGGAACGCCAGCGTGAGCAGCGCGTCGCCGGCGAGGATGGCCATGGCCTCGCCGAACACCTTGTGGTTGGTGAGGCGCCCGCGTCGGAAGTCGTCGTCGTCCATCGCCGGCAGATCGTCGTGGATGAGCGAGTAGGCGTGGATCAGCTCGAGCGCGCACGCGGTGTCGAGCACCGCGTCGCCGGCGCCGCCGACCGCCTCGGCGCCGGCGATGACCAACGTCGGCCGCAGGCGCTTGCCCGGCGCCAGCACGCTGTAGCGCATGGCCCGATGCAGGGTGACTGGCACCGCGTCTTCCGAGGGCAGCACCCGCTCCAGCGCGCCGTCCACCAGCGCGCGGCGGGTGTCGAGATACTTCGTGAGGTCGAAGCTCACCGCTCCTCCTCTTCCCAGGCGAGCGGCTTGGTCGTGGTCGCCCCGCTCTCGTCCTTCACCAGCAGCTCGATACGGCGCTCGGCGTCGTCGAGATATTTCGTGCACTGGCGCGCCAGCGACACGCCTTCCTCGAAGACCTTGAGCGATTCTTCGAGCGGGAGATTGCCGGCCTCGAGCGCGGTCACGATCTGCTCGAGCCGGGTCAGACAGTCCTCAAACTTGAGGTCGCTCATCGCGCTCCTTCCGCTCCGTCACACGGGCCGCGAGGCGACCCTCGTGGAGCATCACGCCGACCTCGTCGCCGACCTCCACCTGTCGCACGCTGCGCACGATCTGGCCCGACGCCGTCAGCGTGAGGCTGTAGCCACGGCCGAGCACCGCGAGCGGCGACAGCGAGTCGAGCCGGCCGACGACACCGACCAGGCGATGCCGGCACCGGTCGACGCCACGCGCGAGCGCCCGGTCCAGGCGGCCGCTCAGATCGTCCAGACGACGGCGGTCCTGCCGCGTGCGCGCCACCGGGTTGCGCGCCTTCAGATCTCGCGTGGCCAGCTCGACGCGATGGGCGGCGTGCCGCAGTGCGGAGCGCGCGGCCCGCGGCAGGCGCGCGCTGGCCTCGTCGAGCCGCCGCGTGAGCTCGCGCAGCGGACGCTGCGGGTCAGTGAGGACGCGGCGCTCGCGCACGGCATCGAACCGGTGGCGCTGGGCGTCGAGGCGGCGCGCCATGGCCCGCACGAGCCGCCCGCGCAGCTCGCCGACCGACTCGGCCACCGCGCGCTTTTCGCGCACCACCAGCTCGGCCGCCTGCGACGGCGTCGCCGCGCGGAGGTCGGCGACGAAGTCCGCGATCGTGAAGTCGACCTCGTGACCGACGGCGGAGATCACGGGGATCTTGCTGGCCGCGATCGTGCGCGCCAGCATCTCGTCGTTGAAGGCCCACAGGTCTTCGAGCGAGCCGCCGCCGCGGCCGATGACGATGACGTCCACCCCGCCGAGCGCGTTCAGCTCGCGAATCCCCTGTGCGACCTCGGCGGCGGCGCCGTCGCCCTGCACCCGCGCCGGCGCCACCACCACGTGGATCTCGCCGAAGCGCCGGCCGATCACGCGCAGCATGTCGTGCAGCGCCGCGCCGCGCGGCGAGGTCACGATGCCGATCTTGCGCGGAAAGCGCGGCAGCGCGCGCTTGCGCGCGCCGTCGAACAGCCCCTCGCGCCCCAGGCGCTCCTTGAGCTGCTCGAACGCGAGCTGCAGGGCGCCGAGCCCGCGCGGCTCGAGCAGCTCGACCACCAGCTGGTACTCGCCGCGCTGGGGATAGAGCTCGATGGCGCCGAAGGCGAGCACGTGGAGGCCGTCGGCCGGCTCGAAGCGGATGCGCCGCATGCGGTTGCGAAAGAGCACCGCGCGCAGCTGCGCCGTCTCGTCCTTGAGCGTGAAGTACGCGTGGCCCGAGCCGTAGACCTTGAAGTTGCTGATCTCGCCCTCGACCCACACGGTCGGAAACCGCTCTTCGAGCGCAGCGCTGAGCCGCCGCGACAGCTCGCTGACGCTCCAGATCGTGCGCTCGGGTGGACGACCGGACGTCGTGCTCACACGACGAAGTCGACGTCGCCGGCCAGTCTGCCCGTGTCGAGGCGATTGACGCCGACGTCGATCACCCAGGCGCCCTCCTTCACCATGTCGCCGGTGATCATGCGCGGACGCCCGGCGGCGACGCAGAGCACGTCCGCGCGACGCGTGTGCTCGGCGAGATCGCGCGTACGCGTGTGGCACATGGTCACCGTCGCGTGGCGGGCGAGCAGCAGCTGGGCCAGCGGCTTGCCGACGAGGCGCGAGCGGCCGACGACCACCGCCTCGGCGCCCTCGAGCTTGACGCCGTAGTGGTCGAGGATCGCCAGACATCCGGCGGGCGTGCACGGCACGGTGCCACGCTCGCCGGCGAGCAGGCGCCCGAGATTCGTCGGATGCAGCCCGTCGACATCCTTGTCGGGATCGATGGCGGCCAGCGCGACCGTCTCGTCGAGACCTTTCGGCAGCGGCAGCTGCAGCAGAATGCCGTGGACGCCGCGGTCGGCGTTCAGCGACCTCAGCAGTCCATCGAGCTCCTGCTGCGAGATCCCTTGCGGATGGAGATGATCGCGCGTCGCGATCCCCACGGAGTCCGCCGCGCGCTTCTTGCCGCGCACGTACACCTGCGAGGCCGGATCCTCGCCGATGAGGACGACGGCGAGCGTCGGCGTCACGCCGCGCGTCTGGGTCAGCCGATCGACACCGGCCTTGACCTCCGCGAGCACCCGCTCCTGGACGGGCTTGCCGTGGAGGATCACGCGGCCACGCGCAGGCGACGGATGTCCGTGGCGCGGCCGGTCTCGGGCTCGATCGCGATCACGACGCCGTGGAGCGCCGCGGGCCCCTTCGCGGGCTCGAAGCGGACGGGCATCTGCGTGAGAAAGCGTTGCAGGATGATCTCGCGGTCCACGCCGATCACGCCCTCGGTCGGGCCGGTCATGCCGAGGTCGGTGATGTAGGCGGTCCCGCCCGGCAGCACGCGCTCGTCGGCCGTCTGCACGTGGCGATGCGTGCCGACCACGGCGCTCACGCGACCGTCGAGGTACCAGCCCATCGCCTGCGACTCGCTGGTCGCCTCGCAGTGCATGTCGACCAGGATGATCGGCGTCTCGCGACGCAGCTCCGGCAGGATCTCGTCGGCCTTGCGGAACGGACAGTCGATCGGGCTCATGAACACGCGACCCATGAGGTTGAGCACGGCCACGCGGTGGGGGCCGGCCTTGATCGTCACGTGACCGACGCCCGGCGTACCAGCCGGGAAGTTCGCGGGCCGCAGCAGGAGATTATCTCTGGTGATGAACTCGATGATCTCCTTCTTGTCCCAGATGTGATTGCCGGAGGTCAGCACGTCGGCGCCCTGCTCCAGCATCTGCTTGGCCATCGGCGCCGTGACGCCGAAGCCGCCCGCGGCGTTCTCGCAATTGACCACGCAGAAGTCGATCGCGTGCTGCTCGCGCAGCCGCGGCAGCAGCCGGGCGAGCGCGGCACGGCCGGACTCGCCGAAGATGTCACCGACCATCAGCACGTTCATGCGGCTACTTCGCGACCTCGACCGCGCGCGTCTCCCGGATGACCACCACCTTGATGTGGCCGGGGTACTGCATCTCCGCCTCGATCCGCTTGGAGATGTCCTTGGCGAGCTGATGCGCGTCGAGGTCGGAGATGACGTCGGCGCGCGTCATTACGCGCAGCTCGCGGCCGGCCTGGATCGCGTAGCACATCTCGACGCCCTTGTAGGACAGCGCGATCTCTTCCAGCTTGGCCAGGCGCTTGATGTAGGACTCGAGCACGTCGCGTCGCGCGCCCGGCCGCGCGGCGGAGATGCCGTCGGCCGCCTCGGTGAGCACCGCCTCGATCGTCTCCGCCTTCACGTCCTCGTGACCGCACAGCGCAGCGTTGATCACCTGCGGGCTCTCGCTGTACTTCGTGAGGACCTGAAGACTCAGCTCCGGGTGGCTGCCTTCCTGCTCGTGGGTAAGCGCCTTGCCGATGTCGTGCAGCAGGCCCATGCGCTTGGCGAGCTTGGCGTCGGCGCCGATCTCGGCGGCCATCATGCCCGCCAGCCACGCGACCTCCTTGGAGTGCTGCAGGCAGTTCTGCCCGTACGAGGTGCGGTACTTCATCCGTCCGACCAGCTTCACCAGCTCGGGGTGCAGGCCGTGGACACCGACCTCGAAGCAGGCCTTCTCGCCCTCCTCGCGCAGCTGGACGTCCATCTCCTGCTTGACCTTGTTGACGACCTCCTCGATGCGCGCCGGATGGATGCGCCCGTCGGCGACGAGTCGCTGCAGCGCCAGGCGCGCGATCTCGCGGCGATAGGGGTCGTACGCGGAGATCAGCACGGCCTCCGGCGTGTCGTCCACGATGAGGTCCACGCCCGTGTGCTGCTCGAGCTCGCGGATGTTGCGGCCTTCGCGGCCGATGATACGGCCCTTCATGTCGTCGGACGGGAGGCCGACGACCGAGACGGCCGTCTCCACCGTGTAGTCGGGCGCCAGGCGCTGAATCGTCGTCGCCAGCACCTCGCGCGCCTTTTCGCGCGCGCCCTCGCGCGCCTGCTCTTCGAGCCGCATGCCGACCAGCGCGGCCTCGCGGCGCGCCTCCTCCTCCATTTGCGTGAACAGCTGCCGCTTGGCCTCTTCCGCGGTAAGGCTCGCGATGGACTCGAGCTTGCGGCGCTGCTCGTCGGCGGCGGCGGCGACGCGTGCTTCGCGCTCGCCGAGGGCCCGGTCACGCGCGGTCAGGGCACGGTCCTTCTCGGCCGACTCGGTCAGGCGCCGATCGAGCTGATCGAGCTTGCGCGCGAGCTCCTCTTCCTTGGCGAGGATGCGCTGCTCGACCTGCTTGAGCTCGCGCTCGCTGCGCCGGGCGTCCTCTTCGAGTCCCGCGCGCATCTTCAGCGCCGCCTCGCGTGCCTCGAGGTCGGCCGCCTTGCGGACGCCGTCGGCTTCGCGCTGACCCTCGGCGATGATCTTCTTCGCAGCAGTCGCCGCGTCGCCGAGGCGCCGGTCCGTGAACCACTTGTGGAGGAGGATACCGATGAGCAGCGACAGCAATCCGACCAGCGAGTCGAACCAGGCCAGAGAATCCATCATCCGTCCTCTCGCACGAGGCCGTTGGGTGTCTTAGAAGTCCGCGTCAGATTTGATGAGTATAGGTGGCGGGCGCGAGGTGAGTCAAATGCGCCGACGAAAAGTCCCCGCCTCTGCCGTGTGCCGTGGTGTTTCGAACCTGGTATGTCCAGGTGGGCGTCTTCAATGGAGAGCTTTAGGCTTCCCCTTCTAAGAGGGGCTTGCTCACCACTCTCGCGTTCGACACCCGTTTTGTAAACGAGGTTGAAACTTCCCTCCGGCATCACGAACAGCGCAGGGACAGTTAACGTGTACCCGGGGCCGGGCCCCAGGTCAAGAGCCTAGCGCGGGCTCGGGAATGGCTGTGGGGCCGGAACGATCAGCCGCGACGCGGCGAGTCGGACGTCACGCGGTTGAGCAGCTCGACGAGGGCGCCCAGACGCGCCTCGACGTCGCCGGAATCCTTCGCCTGCTCGTCGCGCGCGCGGTTCAGCTCGTCGGTGATCTCGAGCGCGGCCAGCATCAGCGCCTTGAACGGATCGCGAACGCCGGCCCGCTGCAGGGCCGTCACGCGCTCCTCGATGGAGGCGGCCAGCGACCGCAGATTCACAGATCCAGCTTCGCGATGTCGCGCAGCACCGCGTCGATCTGCGCGAGCATCTGCTTGCGTTCGTCTTCGAGCCGGCGATTGTCGCGGCGCAGTCGATCGTTTTCTTCGCGCAGCCGCGCCACCGCCTCGGCGGCCCGGCCGACCGCCGCCTCCAGCTGCGTCAACCGCGTGGCGATGGAGTCGCTCACGGGGCCTCGCCGCCTCGCAGCGTGAGGCCGCGCGCGTCTCCCACGCGTTGGGCGACGCGCGCGTGGATGACGTTCACCTCGTCGTCGGTCAGCGTCCGGTCGTCCGCCTGGAACGTGAGGCGGAACGCGATGCTGCGCCGGCCATCCGGCAGCGGGAAGACGTCGAAGACGGCGAGGCCACGCAGGAGCGGGCCCGCCTCGGCCCGGATCGCCTCGGCGATGGCCGCCGCGGTGACCGGCCGCTCGCCCATCGCGAACGCCATGTCACGCTGGACCGCGGGGAAGCGCGGCAGCGGCGCGTAGCGCGGCGTCTGACGCGCGATGGGGACACCGCGGTCGAGCGGCAGTACCGCCGCGAACACCGGCGCGTCGATGCCGAATGCCTCGCGCGTGGAGGCGGCGACCTCGCCGAACTCGCCGAGCGCGGCCCCAGCGACGACGAGCGTCGCGTGCGAGTCCGGCTCGAATCCCGACAGCTGGCCGCCGGTCTTCGTCTCGGGTCGGAATCCGAATTCCGCGAGCACCAGCTCGGCGAGACCTTTGGCATCGTAGACGTCGGCGGCGGCGGCCGGCGTGTGCCACGCAGCGTCCGCGCGCGCGCCGGCAAGCGCCAGCGCCACCCAGCGCGGCTCCGCCGTCTCCGTGTCGCCGGCGACGTCACGCTCGTAGGTCCGGCAGATCTCGAACACGCACACCGCGGGCGCTTGGCGGCGCAGGTTCGTGCCGATCACGCCGAGCAGACCCTCGAGCGGGTGCGCGCGCAGGGCGGAGGCGTCCTGCGACAGCGGGTTGAGCAGCTTCAGCGCGCTGGACGCGCCCAGCGCGCCGGCGCGCACGGGATCGCTGAACGCGTACGTCACGCACTCGCTCAAGCCGGCTCCGACGAGCACCTGGCGCACGGTACGCTCCTGGCGCCCGCGGTCGCTGTCCCGCGCCAGCGCCACGCTCACGCGTCCGACCGTCGTCGGTATGCGGTCGTAGCCCCAGACGCGGATCACCTCTTCGACGAGATCGTCCTCGATGGCGAGGTCGCGCCGGAAGCTCGGCACGCTCACCTCGAGGTCGGCGCCGCGCGCGCGCACGCCGAGCCCCAGGCCGGTCAGGATCCGTCGCGCCTGCGCGGCGGGCGGGGCCACGCCCAGCACGCGCTTCACGCGCGCCATGCGCAGGCGTACGCGCACGGGACGCCGCTTGCGCGGATAGACGTCGATCATGCCCCGCGCGACGACGCCGCCGGCCAGCTCGGCCACGAGCCGTGCCGCGCGCGCCGACGCGTCGACCAGTCCCTCGATGTCGGCGCCGCGCTCGAAGCGATAGGCGGCATCGGTCTTCAGGCCGAGCGTGCGCGAGGTCCGCCGCGTCGTGCCCGGATCGAAGTACGCGCTTTCGAGGAGCACGCGCGTGGTGGCCTCGGTGACCTCGCTGTTCTCGCCGCCCATCACGCCCGCGAGCCCGACCGTGCGCTCGGAATCGGCGATCACGCACATCGAGGCGTCGAGCGTGCGCCGCTGCCCGTCCAGCGTGGTGAACGGCTCGGCCGGTCGCGCGCGGCGTACGATGATCGTCGCGTCCGTCACGCGCGCAGCGTCGAAGGCGTGGAGTGGATGTCCGAGCTCCCACAGCACGTAGTTGGTGATGTCGACGACGTTGGAGATCGGACGTAACCCGGCGGCGCGCAGCCGCGACTGCATCCACGCGGGCGAGGGCGCGACGCGCACGCCGTCGATGACCCGCAGCGTGTAGCGCGGGCAGAAGTCCGGCGCCTCGATACGGACGCGCGCGAGCTCCGTCGCACGCCGCTGATCCTCCCGCAGCCTGAGGTCGGGCGGGCGCAGGCGAGCGCCGGTCAGGGCGGCGAGCTCGCGCGCCACGCCGAGCACCGACAGACAGTCCGGGCGATTCGGCGTGATCTCGATCTCGAGCACGTGATCGTCGAGGCCGAGCTGCTTCACGAGGTCGGCGCCCACGACGGCATCGCCGTCGAGCAGCAGCAGGCCGGCCTCGTGCTCGTCGCCCAGGCCGAGCTCGCGCTCGGAGCAGAGGATCCCCTCCGACTCGACGCCGTGGATCTTCTTTGCGGCGACGACGCCGAGGCCCGGCAGCGTCGCTCCGGGCGGCGCGAAGGCCGCGCGCGCGCCGGCCCGCGTGTTCGGCGCGCCGCACACGACGCTGAAGCGCTGCGCGCCGCGCGCGCGGACGCGGCAGACCATCAGGCGATGGCCGCGGCTCTCGCCGAGCTCGCGCTCGACGCTTTCGATCTCGCCGACCACCACGCCGCGCAGCCCCGACGGCGCCAGCGGCGTGACGCTCGCGACCTCGAGGCCGGCGTTGACGAGACGATCAGCGGCGTCCTGCGCCGAGAGCTTGACGTCCACGAACTCGCGAACCCACCCGTAGGGAATCTTCATGGTAACGACGACTCGGCGGCCGGCTTGAACCGCGGGTGGCCCGGTCTAGATGCGGAGTGGCTGCGTTCTGCGATCAACCGTGAGTGGTTGCGTTTTGCGATCAACCGTAAGTGGCTGCGTTCTACGGTCAACCGTAAGTGGCTGCGTTCTGCGGTCAACCGTGAGTGGTTGCGTTCTGCGATCATCATGCGAACTGATTGAGGAAACGGAGGTCGTTCTCGAAGAAGAGGCGGATGTCGTCCACGCCGTACTTCAGCATGGCGATCCGTTCGATGCCCATGCCGAACGCCCAGCCGGTGACCTCTTCGGGATCGTAGCCGACGTTCTTCAACACCTGGGGATGCACCATCCCCGAGCCGAGGATCTCCAGCCAGCCCGACTGGCTGCAGACGCGGCATCCCGCGCCGGCGCACAGGAAGCAGACCACGTCGACCTCCGCCGAGGGCTCGGTGAACGGAAAGAACGAGGGGCGGAAGCGGATCTTGCTGCGCGGCCCGAACATCTCGCGCGCGAACAGATCCAGCGTGCCCTTGAGATCGGCCATCGTCACGTCGTGGTCCACCGCGAACCCCTCGACCTGGTGGAACATCGGCGAGTGGGTGATGTCGGCGTCGCGGCGGTAGACCACGCCGGGGCAGATGATCCGCACCGGCGGCTTCTGCGCGCGCATCGCGCGGATCTGCACGGGCGACGTGTGCGTGCGCAGCAGCGTCTCCGGCGACAGATAAAACGTGTCCTGCATGTCGCGCGCGGGATGATCGCGCGGGATGTTCAGCGCCTCGAAGTTGTACGCGTCGGTCTCGATCTCGGGCCCTTCGGCGACGGAGAAGCCGAGGCCGGTGAAGATCGTGACGATCTCCTCGCGCACGCGCGTGAGCGGGTGCAGGCTGCCGCGCGGCGGCCGGCGGCCGGGCAACGTGAGATCGGGGCGCTCGCGCTCGCGCTGGCGGCGGCGCTCGGCGGCGCGCGCGGCGTCCAGACGCCGCTCGAGCAGCTCCTCCAGCTCGCGCTTGGCCTCGTTGGCGGCGGCGCCGACCTGCGGGCGCTCTTCGGGCGCCAGGCTGCCCAGGGACTTGAGGATCTGGGTGACCTCGCCCGAGCGGCCCAGGTAGCGGACCCGGATCGCCTCGAGCTCGGCCGACGAGGCAGCGGCGCCGATCGCGGCGCGCGCCTCGGCGGCCACGGCTTCGACGCGCGGGTGGCTCACGCCGCTCTCAGCGCGCCTGGGCCTTTGCGGTCTCGGTGAGCTTGGCGAAGGCGCCGGGATCGCTGACCGCGAGCTCGGCGAGGACCTTGCGATCGAGCAGCACGCCCGCCTTCTTGAGGGCGGCCATGAAGCGCGAGTACGACAGCCCGGCCTCGCGGCACGCGGCGTTGATGCGCACGATCCACAGCGCGCGCCGCGTGCGCTTCTTCTGCTTGCGGTGACGATACGCGAACACGCCCGCGCGCAGGACCGTCTCGGCCGCTGTGCGATACAGCTTGCGGCGGCCACCGACGTAGCCCTTCGCCTGCTTGAGGATCTTCTTGCGCCGTCGGCGCGTCTTCGGTCCGCCCTTCGCCCGTGGCATCGACCCGCTCCTCCCTTGCTCTACTACGGCTTACAGGTAGGGAACCAGCACTTGCAGCCGCGCCTGGTCCGCCCTGTCGATGAGCTTCTTCTTGCGCAGGCGCCGCCGCCGCTTCGGCGACTTCTTCTCGAGCTTGTGCTGCTTCCAGCCTCCCGCCCGCATCAGCTTGCCGGAGGCCGTGCGCTTCAGCCGCTTGCGCGCGCCGCGCTTCGTCTTCATCTTCGGCATTGTCCAGACCCTTTCACAGGCTCGCTCGACGTCAGTGCTGGGCCTTCGGGCTCAGCATGATGTGCAGCATCCGACCTTCCATGCGCGGGTTGTTCTCGGTCACCGCGATGTCCTGCACCGCCTCCACCATCTTCTGCAGCATCTTCCAGCCCAGCTCCGTGTGCGCCATCTCGCGTCCCTTGAAGCGGACGGTGACCTTGGCCTTGTGGCCCTCCTCGAGGAAGCGGCGCACGTGCTTGAGCTTGAAGGCGAAGTCGTGCTTCTCGGTCTTGGGCCCCATCTTCACTTCTTTGACCTGGATCGTCGTCTGCTTCTTGCGCGCCTCCTTGAGGCGTCGCGACTGCGTGTACTTGTACTTGCCGAAGTCCATGATGCGGCACACCGGCGGCTGCGCCTCGGGCGCGACCTCGACGAGGTCGAGCTCCTGGGTGCGCGCCGTCTCCAGCGCCTGCTGGGTCGGCATGATGCCGAGCTGCTCGCCCTCCGCGCTGACCACGCGGACTTCGCGGACGCGGATGCCTTCGTTGATACGGATCTCTTGTGCTTTGCTGATGGACGTCTCCTAGACGTGCGCGATGGAGAATGGCCTCCGCGCTCGCGATGCGCGGACGCCGGACCGCTCGATCACGAACGGCCCACGGTTAGGCTGGGTTCGCGCGCGGCGATCTCGCGCGCGAGGTCGGCGATCACGCGGTCGACGGAGACCGCGCCGAGGTCGTCACCGCTGCGGTGGCGCAGGCTGACCGTGCCCTGCTCGGCCTCGCGGCCGCCGCAGACGAGCATGTACGGCACCTTGCGCAGCTGGGCCTCGCGGATACGATATCCGAGCTTCTCGTTGCGGTCGTCCAGCTCACAGCGCACGCGCGCCGCGCGCAGCCGCTCGTGCACCGAGCGCGCATAGTCCGCGAATTTCTCGCTGATGGGAATCACGCGCGCCTGCACGGGCGCCAGCCACGTCGGGAAGGCGCCGGCATAGTGCTCGGTCAGGATCCCGACGAAGCGCTCGAACGAGCCGAAGATCGCGCGATGCACCATGACCGGCCGCTTGGGCTGGCCATCGGTGTCGATGTACTCCAGGCCGAAGCGCTCGGGTTGCTGGAAATCGATCTGGATCGTCGCGATCTGCCAGCGGCGCCCCAGCGCATCCAGGATGTCGACGTCGATCTTCGGCCCGTAGAAGGTGCCGTCGCCGGGATTGAGCGCGAACGCCAGCCCGTTCGCGCGCAGCGCCTCCTCGAGGCCGCGCTCGGCCACCTGCCATTGCTCGTCCGTGCCCAGCGACTTCTCCGGGCGCGTGGACAGCTTGAACAAAGGCTCGAGGCCGAACGGCTTGTACCACTCGCTCACCAGTCCCA
>QHSO01000206.1 GCA_003220475.1 Candidatus Rokuibacteriota bacterium
TCGAGACATCGCCGGCACCGCCGGCCGAAGTCCGCCGCGAGCTCATCCGTGTGCCCGAATCGGTGACGGTCGCCGAGCTCGCCGAGAAGATGCGGCGCAAGTCCGGCGAAGTGATCAAAGGACTGCTCGAGTTGGGCGTCATGCGGATGGTCAACGATCTGCTCGATCCGACAGAGGCCAAGCTCGTCGCCGACAAGTTCGGCTTCGACGTCGAGATCCGCTCGGTGGAAGGCGACATCCTCGAGGAAGAAGACGCCGACACCGGCGCACACCAGTTGCGCCCGCCGGTCGTCACCGTCATGGGGCACGTCGACCACGGCAAGACATCGCTGCTCGACGCCATCCGCAAGTCGAAGGTCGCCGAGAAGGAGTTTGGTGGCATCACGCAGCACATCGGCGCGTACCAGGTGATGACGAGCCACGGCAAGGTCACCTTCCTGGACACGCCGGGTCACGAGGCGTTCACCGCGATGCGTGCGCGCGGCGCGCAGGCCACCGACATCGTCATTCTCGTCGTCGCCGCCGACGACGGCGTGATGCCGCAGACGCAGGAGGCCATCAACCACGCGCGCGCCGCCAACGTGCCGATCATCGTGGCCGTCAACAAGATCGACAAGCCCGAGGCCGATCCCGACCGCGTCAAGCGCGAGCTGGCGAACCTCGAGCTCGTCCCGGAAGACTGGGGCGGCCAGACGATCTTCGTGCCGACCTCGGCGAAGAAGGGCACGGGCATCGATCAGCTGCTCGAGATGACCGCGCTGCAGTCCGAGATCCTGGAGCTGAAGGCCAACCCCAACCGCGCGGCCAAGGGCGTCATCATCGAGAGCCGGCTCGATCGCGGGCGCGGACCGGTGGCCACGGCGCTGATCCAAAACGGAACGCTCAAGGAGGGCGATGCGATCGTGGTCGGCGCGCACTCCGGCCGCATCCGAGCGCTCATCGACCCGACCGGCAAGAAGGTGACCTCTGCGGGCCCGTCGGATCCCGTCGAGGTGCTCGGCCTGTCCGGCGTGCCGTCGGCGGGTGACGTCATCGTCGCCGTCTCGGACGAGCGCAAGGCGCGACAGATCGCGACGATGCGTGCCGACCGTGCGAAAGCGGCCGGCAAGGCGTCCACGCGGATCACCCTGGAGGGTCTGCAGAAGCAGATCCAGACGGGCGAGGTCAAGGAGCTGCGGCTCATCCTCAAGGCCGACGTGCAGGGCTCGGTGGAGGCGCTCGCGCAATCGCTCGAGCAGCTCTCCACCGACGAAGTGAAGCTGAAGGTGATCCATTCCTCCGTCGGTGCGATCAACGAGAGCGACGTCATGCTGGCCTCGGCCTCGGGCGCGATCGTGCTCGGCTTCAACGTGAAGGCCGAGCCCAAGGCGAGTCAGCAGGCGCAGGCCAATGGCGTCGATCTGCGCGCCTACAACGTCATCTACGAGGCGATCAACGACCTCAAGGCGGCGCTGGCCGGCATGCTCGCGCCCGAGATTCGCGAGACGATCCTGGGCCGCGCACAGGTGCGCCAGATCTTCGTCATCAGCAAGCTCGGTCCCATCGCGGGCTCGTACGTGTCGGAAGGCAAGATCGTGCGCGGCGCGAAAGTGCGCGTGCGGCGCGGCGACGAGGTCTTCGGGCAGGGCACCGTCACCTCGCTCAAGCGGTTCAAGGACGACGTCCGCGAGGTGCTGAACGGCCAGGAGTGCGGCATCGGCGTCGACGCGGTACCCGGGATCCAGCCGGGCGACGTGCTGGAGGTGTTCTCGACCGAAGAGGTCGCGCGCACGCTGTAGCGCGCGGCGCGGGAGGGACCGTGGCCGCGCGTGTGGCGCTGGGGATGGTGGAGCTGCACCTGCCGGACGTGGACTCGCTCAAGGGCAAGCGCCACGTTCTCAAGGGGCTCAAGGAGCGGGTGCGCGCCCGCTTCGAGGTCTCGGTGGCCGAGGTCGACCACCAGGACACCTGGCAACGGGCCACGATCGCGCTTGCCTACGTGTCATCCGATGCGCGTCACGCCAACGAAGTCGTGTCAAAGGCCATGGACTTCATCGAGGAGCACGTGGAAGGCATGGTGCTCGACACGACGGTGGAGATTCTCTGATGCAGGGCAAACGACTCGAGCGTGTCAATCAGCTCATCAAGGAAGAGATCTCGATGCTGCTACAGCGCGAGCTGAAGGACCCGCGGCTCGGCTTCGTGACGGTCACCGAGGTGGAGACCTCGAAGGACCTGCGCGCGGCCAAGATCTTCGTCTCCGTGCTCGGTGACGCTGCGCAGTGGAAGGCCTCGATGGCGGCGCTCGAGAGCGCGCGGGGCTTCGTCCGCAACTGGCTGCGCCATCATCTCGATCTCAGGGTCACCCCGGAGCTGGACTTCCGCCCCGACCACTCGCTGGAGCACGCCGCGCGGATCCAGTCGATCCTCAAGCAGGTGCGCGCCTCTGGCTCCTGACGGCGGCCGCGGCAGCGACGCGCTTCGCGTGCCCGTCGACGTCGTGGCCGCGCTGCAGCGCGCTCCCGGGCGCGCCCTCATGCTCGGCCACGTCCATCCCGACGCCGACGTGCTGGGCACGCTGCTCGCGATCGGCGAGGCGCTGCAGACGCGAGGCTGGTCGGTCGTCGCCGGCGGTCCGCATTCCCCCCCGGGCGCGCTGTCGTTCCTGCCCGGCGTCGAGAGCTATCAAGTGCTGAAGAGCCTCACGGGCGGCTTCGACGTGGTGGTGCTGACCGACTGCCCGAACCCCGACCGCACGGAGGGGCTCATCGACGCCGCCAAACGTGCGTCGCCGACGATCGTCAACATCGATCACCATCCCGACAACCGCCGCTACGGCACGGTGAACTGGATGGACGTCGCCGCCGCCGCCACCGGCGAGATGGTCTATCGTCTGCTGATCGCGCTCGGCGTGACGCTGACGCCGTCGATCGCGACCAATCTGTTCACGGCCGTGCACACGGACACGGGCTCCTTCCGCTACTCGAACGTGACGGCCGAGACGTTCCGGATCGCAGCCGCGCTCACGGCGGCCGGCGCGCGGCCTGAGGTCGTCTCCTCGGCGCTCTACGAGCGGCGCGCACCCGACGCGCTGCACCTGCTCGGCGAGTCGCTCGCGCGCGTACGCGTGAGCGACGACGGCCGCGTGGCGTGGCTGGCACTGCCGGCCGACGCCGTGCCGGAGCGGTTCATCGAATCCGAGGAGCTGGTGAACTATCCACGCTCGATCGGCACCGTGAAAGTCGCCTGCCTGCTGCGCGAGCTCGGCGGCGACCGCGTGAAGGTCAGCCTGCGCGGGAAAGGCGAGGTCGACGTCAACAAGATCGCGGCGACGTTCGGCGGCGGCGGCCACGCGAACGCCGCGGGCTGCACCGTCAGCGGGTCCCTCGACGCCGTCACCCGCCGCGTCCTCGACGCCGTCGGCGCGGCCCTCGCCGCGCCCCGATGACCGCGCCCTCGTCGGGCATCCTCGTCGTCGACAAATCGGCCGGCGCGACGTCGTTCGATGCGGTGGCGCTGGCGCGCAAGCGACTCGGGGTGCGGCGCATCGGCCACGGGGGCACGCTGGACCCCGAGGCGACCGGCGTCCTGCCATTGCTGGTCGGCGAGGCCACGAAGCTAATGCCGTATCTGATGGAGCACGACAAGGAATACGTCACCACCGTTCGCTTCGGCATCACCACCGACACGCAGGATCTTACCGGCCGCGTGCTGTCCGAGACGCCGGTGACGGGCCTGACGCGCGAGCGGCTCGAAGCGACGTGCCGCGGGTTCGTCGGTCGTATTCGGCAGCGGCCGCCGATGTACTCGGCGGTCCACCACGAAGGACGGCGGCTATACGAGCTGGCACGTGAGGGCGCCGAGGTCGAGCGAACACCGCGCGCCGTCGAGGTGCAGACGATCGAGGTGCAGGGCGTCGAGGCGGCGCGGGCCACGCTGCGCATCGTGTGCGGTAAGGGGACGTACGTGCGCGTGCTGGCTGCGGACATCGGCGCGGCGCTCGGTTTCGGCGGCGTCGTCGAGCGGCTGACGCGGACACGCGTCGGCCCGTTCGAATTGTCCGCGGCGCTTACATGGCGCGAGCTCGAGGCGGCGTCGGCAACGGTGCTGTGGGCGCGCGTGCTGCCGCTCGACGCCGGGCTCGCACACTTGCCGGCGGCGCGCCTCGACGCCACCGGGGCACGGCGCTTCGTGCATGGCCAGCCGGCCGACGTCACGGTGCCGCTGGCGGCGGGGACGCAGACGCGCGTGTACGACGGCGACGGCGTCTTGCTCGGCGTGGGCGAGGTGGCGACGACGGGCGCGAGCGTGCGGCCGGTGAGAATGGTGAATGCGGATCGTCCGGGGTCTTCCGTCCGCCCCGCCTGACCGCCGGCCGAGCGCCGTGGCGCTGGGCGTCTTCGACGGCGTCCACCTCGGCCATCGCGCGATCCTCGGCGCGGCCGTCGCCCACGCGCGGGCAATCGGGTCGCCGGCGGTCGCGTGCACGTTCGATCCCCATCCACTCGAGGTCCTCCAACCCGATCGCGCGCCGTTGCCGATCACGACGCTCGACGAGCGGCTCGAGCTGATCGCCGCATGCGGCGTCGACGAGGCCGTCGTGCTCGCGTTCACGCGCGAGCTTGCGGCGATGGAACCCGAGGCCTTCGTGAAAGACGTGCTCGTCGATCGGCTCGACGCGCGGCAGGTGGTCGTCGGCTTCAACCATCGGTTCGGTCGCGGCGCCCGCGGCGACGCTGCACTGCTCCGCGAGCTGGGCGCCCGAGGCGGGTTCGGCGTGGACGTCATCGAGCCCTTGACGGTCGACGGTGTGCCCGTTTCCTCGACGGCGATCCGCGCTGCGTTGGGCCGCGGCGACCTCGAGGCCGCCGTCCGGATGCTGGGGCGGCCGTACACGTTGCCCGGCAAGGTGGTCGCCGGCGCCGGACGCGGCCGCACCCTCGGCTTTCCCACCGCAAACATCGCCCCCGATCGTCCGGTGCTCGTGGCGCCGGGCGTCTACGCCTGTACCGTGGAGGTGGCGGATCAGCCACGGCGCGCCGTCGTTAACGTAGGCGTCCGACCGACCTTCGACGAGAAGACCCTCGCCGTGGAGGCTCATCTTCTGGATTTCTCGGGGGACCTCTATGGTCAGACCGTTCGCCTGATGTTCAGGTCTCGCGTGCGCGAGGAGCGAAGGTTTTCGAGCGTCGACGCGCTGCGGGCGCAGATCGCAGACGATGTCGAGACCGCCCGTCGGCGTCTCTGAGCCGATTCCTTTACTTCCAACGTCCCCCGTGATAGAGTGTCCGCTATCTGTAGACGGTACAAAGGTTTTTTGGAACCCGCCCTGGGGAAATATCTCTGGGACGAGGCGATTGGAGGCCCTCGATGCCGCTAACTGTCGACCGCAAGAAGAGCTTGATCGAGCAGTTCAAGACGCACGAGGGTGACACCGGGTCGCCCGAGGTCCAGATCGCGCTCCTCACCGAGCGCATCAACGGACTGACCGAGCATTTCAAGGCCCACGCAAAGGACCACCACTCGCGCCGGGGGCTGCTGATGCTGATCGGAAAGCGGCGGGGACTCCTGGAATATCTGAAGAGTAAAGAGACGGGGCGGTACCGGACGATTATCGACAAGCTCGGCATCCGCCGGTAGCTCCGAATCGTTAATGCAGTGCATGGCTGGTCCTCGGTCGGAATGAACCCGGGGGCCCAAAGCGTTCGCCGGGATCCGGTAGAATCGCGAGGACAAGCGCTCACATGAATCAGCCTCACAATGTTTCGCTCGATATCAACGGCCACGCCCTCTCTCTCGAGACGGGAAAGGTGGCCAAGCAGGCGGACGGCGCGGTCGTCGCCCGCTACGGCGGCAGCATGGTGCTCGCCACCTGCGTGGCAGCCAAGACCGCCCGCGAGAGCCAGGACTTTTTCCCACTCACCGTCGAGTACCGCGAGCGTGCCTACGCCGGTGGGCGCATTCCGGGCGGCTACTTCAAGCGCGAGGGGGCACCGGT
>QHSO01000207.1 GCA_003220475.1 Candidatus Rokuibacteriota bacterium
TGGACCAGACGCTCGGAGATCGCGTGCGGGCGAGCGCGGACTTTCGCGAGGGCGTCGCGGCGTTCCGGCAGAAGCGGCAGCCGCGATACGAGTGACCATCATGCCTGAGCGCGAGCAGTGGCAGCTCAGTGGCGACGCCGCCGAATTGTACGAGCGCTACCCCGTCCGCTACATCCTGGGTCCGTGGGCGCAGGCGCTCGTCGCACGGACCGGCTTGAAACACGACGAGTCGGTGCTGGACGTCGCGTGCGGCACGGGCGTGATCGCGCGGCTCGCGGCGGAAGCCGTCGGGCCGACGGGCGGAGTCACCGGTCTGGATCTCAACGCCGGCATGCTGGCCGTCGCGCGCTCGCTACCGCCTCCGCGCGGAGCCCCCATCACGTGGATCGAAGGCAGCGCGGTGGCCATGAACCTGGCGAACGCCGCGTTCGATGTCGTCTTCTGTCAGCAAGGTCTTCAGTTCTTCCCCGATCGGCTGGCTGCGCTGTGCGAAATGCGGCGAGTGCTGAGGCCGAGCGGCCGAGCGGTGCTCAGCGTGTGGAGGATCATGGGTGTCTATCACGCCGCGGTGATGGATGCGTTGAGAGCGCACGTCGGCGCCGAGGTGGCCGCGCGCTTCTCTGCGTCCCGCGTCGTGCCCGACGCCGATGAGCTTGACCGGCTGGCCGTGGACGCCGGCTTTCGTGACGTCGCCATCGAGGCCTGCCGAATGAACACACGGCTGCCCGCCGTCGATCGATTCGTCCTCGCGCATCTCGCCGCCACGCCGGTCGCCGGCGCGGTGGCGGCCGCCAGCGTCGACGCACGGAGCGCCGTGGCCGACCACGTCCGCCTGGCGTTGCGCGCCTACGCGGACGGCGACGGCGTGACGGTTCCGGATGAATCGAACGTCGTGACGGCGCTCGCGTGAGCCGAGCTCAGAGCGCCCGGTACACCTCCGTCTCGAACTTCGTCAGCAGCTCGATGGCGGTCTGGTCGTAGAACGGCAGCAGCTGCGACAGGAAGACGCCGCACACACGCCGGCTGCGGTCGATCCAGAAGTAGGTGTTCGCCAACCCGGCCCACGCGAGGCTGCCGGCCGCGCGGCCGGTGGGCAGCGCCGCCGTATTGATGACGAAGCTCAGTCCCCACTTCGTCGACGTGCCCGGGAAGAGCTCGACGTCGTTCGACAGCCCGGGCATCGCGCTCTTCATCGCGCCCACTTCGAGCGGCCCGATGTGGTTCTGCGCCATCTGTTCGACCGTCTCCGGGCGCAGCACCTGCGCGCCGTTGAGCCGGCCGCCGTGCAGGATCATCTGGGTGAACGCGAGATAGTCCGGCGCCGTCCCGTTGAGTCCGCCGCCGCCCATGAGGAACTCGGGATCCTCGGGCAGGGCGAACTCGATCGGGGCGAGCGCGCCGTTTTCGTCGCGCTGATGGACGCTCGCCTGACGCGCGCGCTGCGAGGCGGAGAGCTTGAACGACGTGTCCTTCATCCCGAGCGGCCCGAGGACGTTCTGCTGCAAGTACGCGTCGAGCTTCTGCCCCGAGGCGGCCTCGACGATCTTGCCAACCCAGTCGATGTTGATGCCGTACTCCCAGCCCTCGCCCGGATCGAAGAGCAGCGGCGTGGTGAGTGCGGCGTTCGTGCACGTCGTGATCCCGGGCGTGTTCGTCGCCGTCTGATATGTGGCGATCTCCGTCCGCCAGATCTCATATCCGAAGCCGGCCGTGTGCGTGAGCAGGTGCCGCAACGTGATGGGACGCTTCGGCGCCCGCATCCGCGGCTGCCCGGCGGCGTCGAAACCTTCCAGCACCTGCGCCTTCGCGAGGCCGGGCGCGAGCTGGCCGGCCGGCGCGTCGAGCGACAGCTTGCCACGCTCGACCAGCTGCATGGCGGCCGTGGCCGTGATGGCCTTGGTCATCGACGCGATCCAGACGACGGTGTCGAGCGTCATCGGCGCGTCCTTGCCCAGCTCGCGCCGGCCGAACGCGCCTTCGTACAGCACGCCCTTGTCGGTGGCCGCCATGGCGACGATCCCCGGCATCTTCTTCGACTCCACGGCCTCACTGAACATCGCATCGACGGTCTTCAGACTCGCCATTGATTTCACCTCCGCGAGAGATCGAGGGGCGTTACGGGTTCCCCGGGCCCCCTGAGCGTTGATCGAGGGGCGAGCGCTGGGGGGGTGGGGGGCCATTTCGGGGCCCCCCACGTAATCATTCGAGCTTGTAGAACGCTTTCGCGCCGCCCGCGAGAATCTGCTGCTTCGTCTCCGCCGAGAGCTCGGGCCGATCGGCGATCAGCTTGGGCGCGCCCGGGAAGAAGCCATCCGGATGCGGATAGTCGGTCGCCCAGAGGATCTTCGAGGGGCCGATGAAGTCCGCGAGCACGCTCAGGCTTCGCTCGACCGGCTCGAACGAGATCCAGCAGTTGCGCTGGAACAGCTCGCTCGGCCGCATCGACAAGCCGGAGTCGTTGAAGCCCTTGTCGTCGAAGTGACGGTCCATGCGATCGAGCCACGGCGCGATCCAGCCGCCGCCGGATTCGAGGAAGGCGATGCGCACCTTCGGATGGCGATCGCACACGCCGCTCCAGATGACGCTCATGGCGGCCAGCATCATCTCCATCGTGTGCGAGATGATGTGCTTGGCGCCGCGCGTCTCGAAGCGATCGACGCCGACCTGCGGCATGCCGCCGCTGGCGCCCTCGTGCAGGCCGATCGAGAAATCCAGCTCCTCGACCTCGTTCCAGAACCGATCGTAGTCGGGGTGATGGAGCATGCGCCCGTTGTAGGGGTTCGGCCGCAGGAAGCCCGCGCGCATGCCGAGACGGTTGCGCGCGTACCGCATCTCCTCGATGGCGGCATCGATCGACTGCATCGGCAGCATGGCGACGCCGAAGAGACGGTCCGGGTACGGCTGGCAGTAATCGGCGAGCCAGCGGTTGTACGCGCGGCAGACGGCGGCGGCGAGCGGCGGATCCTTGATGGCGCCGGCGAAGAGTCCGACGCTCGGATAGAGGAAGGCGGCGTCGATGCCGTCGAGGTCCATGTCGGGGATGCGCGCGTGCGGATCGAAGCCGCCCTTGCGCCCATCGATGTACTGCATCGCCTCGTCTTCGACCTCGCCCTGCCGCGCGCCGATCGCGCCGATCACGCCGAAGCCCTTCTGGCTGCCGAGCACCTGACCCTCGACGTCCAGGCGCTCCTTGCCATCCGTGTCGCGCACGATCCGCGGCGCGCGATCGCGGAACTTGGGATCGATGTACTTGTCCCAGATGTCGATGGGCTCGAGCACGTGACCGTCGGCGTCGATGACGTTGTAGGTTCGCGGCATGGCGGACCTCCTCTCGGACGGTGCGGTGATGAGACCACCGCGCCGCGTGGTCGTCAAGACCGGCGGGCTTCCCGCATCGCGCGCCACACGCGCTCGGGCGTCGCGGGCATCTCCATGTGCTCCACGCCGAGCTCCGCGAGCGCATCGACGACCGCGTTGATCGTGGCCGCCAGCGCCGGCGTCGTGCCGCCCTCGCCGCCGCCGCGCAAGCCGAGCGGATTCGTGGTCGAGGGCACCTCGCTGATCTCGGTCGTGAAGTTCGGCAGGCTGTCGGCGCGCGGGAGCGCGTAGTCCATGAAGGTCGCCGCCAGCATCTGCCCGTCACTCGCATAGTGACAGTCTTCCCAGAGCGCCTGACCGACGCCGGCCGCGATTCCGCCGTGCGTCTGGCCGTGCAGGATCATCGGATTGACGGCGCGTCCGCAGTCGTCGACACACGTCCAGCGCACGACGTCGACGACGCCCGTGTCCGGGTCGACCTCGACCTCGCAGACCGCGCAGCCGTAGGGGAACGAGGGCACCGGGTTCGTCTGATCGCTCTCGCCGGCGAGCGGCCCGCCGAGCCCCGCCGGCGCATCGGCGCGCAGGGCCGCCCGCGCCACCTCGAAGATGCCGACGGAGCGATCGGTGCCCTTCACGCCGAAGCGGCCGCGCGCGAACTCGATGTCGACCTCCGACGCCTCGAGCAGCCACGCGGCCAGCTGCACGCCGCGCTCGATGATCTGATCGCCGGCCGCGGCCATCACGACACCGGCCTGGCGCATCGACCGACCGGAATGCGAGCCGCCGCCGACGGGCGCGAGCTCGGTGTCGCCGGTGATCACGCTCACACGGTCGAGATCCACGCCGAACCACTCGACGATGAGCTGCGCGAAGCTGGTCTCGTGGCCCTGGCCGGACGACAGCGTGCCGATGACCACATCGATGCGCTCGTCCGGCCGCACGGTGATGACGGCGCGCTCGCGCGGGGCGCCGGTGTTGAGCTCGAGATAGTTGGACACGCCGATGCCGCGATAGCGGCCCCGCCGCCGCGCCTCGGCGCGGCGTGCCTCGAAGCCCTTCCAGTCGGCGAGCGCCAGCGCGCGCTCCATCGCCGCTGGATAATCGCCGCTGTCGTACTCCAGTCCCATCGCATTGCGATATGGCATCGCCCCGGGCTGAATGAGATTGCGGCGCCGCAGCTCGACGCGATCGAAGCCGTGGCGCCGCGCGGCGATGTCGATGAGGCGCTCGAGCACGTACATCACCTCGGGGCGGCCCGCGCTCCGGTACGGGTACGTGGGCGCCGTGTTCGTCAGCACCGCGCGGCCGCGCACGTGGCCGGCAGGGAAGTGGTAGAGACTCGGCAGCACGCCGATGCCCTTACCGAGCGGAATGAACGACACGGCATGGGCGCCGACGTTGCTCGTGTGCACGCCGCGCAAGGCGAGGAAGGTCCCGTCGGCGTCCAGCGCCAGCTCCATCTGCGACAGGAGATCGCGCGCCTGGAAGTCGGTGAGGAAGGCCTCGCGACGCTCGCACGTCCACTTCACCGGGCGACCCACGCGCCGGGCGGCCCACGGCACCAGCGCGAACTCCGGATAGCACGCGTTGCGCGTGCCGTAGTTGCCCCCGACGTCCCGCGCGATCACGCGCAGCGCGCCCGGCGGGATGCCGAGCGTCTCGCCGACATCGTGTTTGATCCGCTGCACGCCGCCGGAGCCGGCGTAGAGGGTGTAGTGGTTCCGCGCGCCATCGTAGACGCCCAGCGCGGCGCGCGGCTCCATCGGGACGCCGGTGACGCGGTTCACCTGCGTCTCGAGCCGAACGATGTAGGCGGCGCGCGCGAACGCGGCGTTGGCGGTGGCGATGTCGCCACTGTCGGAGTCGACGCACACGTTGGAGCCCGCCTCGTCCCAGACGAGCGGCGCGCCCGGCGCCTCGCCGTCGCGTGCGGTCGTTACCACCGGCAGTGGCGCGTATTCCACGCTCACGGCCTCGGCGCCGTCGCGCGCCGCGGCCGGTGTCTCCGCGATCACCATCGCGACCGCCTCGCCGACCAGCCGCACGCGACCATCCGTCGGCAGCGGCGGATGCGGCGCGACGAAGTGGGGGGCGCCGTCGCGGTTGCGCAGCTGTGGCTCGTACGGGTTCGCCGGCACCGGGCGGTGCGGAATCGGCTTGAGCCCGTCGGCGGCCACGTCGGCGCCGGTCAACACGGTGATCACGCCCGGCACCTTGAGCGCGCCGGCCACATCGATACGGACGATGCGCGCGTGCGCATGCGGTGAACGGACGAAGCACGCGTAGACCTGGCCCGGGAGATTGAAGTCGTCGCTGTAGCAGCCGCCGCCCGTCAGCAGCCGCCGGTCTTCGACCCGCCGCACCGGCTGGCCGAATCCCTGGCGCGCGGCGCGTGTGCGCGACTGCAGCAGCGACATCGCTACTCGGCGAACTGCGCGGCGCGCCAGCGAAGCGCGGCGCCCAGCCCCTCCTTCTCGCGGATCTCGTCGAACTTCACGCCGACCTCCGTGCGGGGACCTTCAGCGTCGCGCTCTTCAGCTCGGCGCGCGGCACCACGCGGTTGACCATGCCATAGGCCAGCGCCGTGCGCGCGTCGATCGGATCGCCGAGATAGAGCAGCTCGCGCGCGCGCTTGAGCCCGATGATCCAGGGCATGACCATGACCGGCCCGACGTTCGAGAAGCGGATCTCCGGCTCGCCGAACAGCGCGTCCTCGGCGGCGATCGTCAGATCGCACACCATGGCCAGCTCGCAGCCACCGCCGAGGCAGTGTCCCTGCACGGAGGCGATCACCGGCTTCTTCATGTTCCACGGCGTGAGCTCGAGCGCGGTGTCGTCGCTCAGCGAGGCATGCCACGCGAGCGCGTTGCCCTTGCGCGCCGCGCGCGCGGGATTCGGTGAGATGTCGTAGCCCGCGCAGAAGCTTCGCCCCTCGGCGCGCAGCACCACCACGCTCGTCGTGGCATCGCCGTCCGCCTCATGGAAGCGCTCGACGAGCGTCTTCTTGAGCTCGACGCTGATCGCGTTGAGCTTGTCCGGACGGTTCAGCGTGACGATGCCGACGCGGCCGTCCGCCTCATAGGTGACGACGCTCATATCCCCTCCGTGCCGTGCTTCACCGGGCGCCATCGAGTGGAACGAAGATCGACACGCGCGGCTCCGGCCCGACCTCGCGCGTGACGTGGCCCTGGCCGGTGCGGTCTTCGGCGATCAGAATGTCGCCGGGGCCGAGCCGACGCACGGTGCCATCGCCGATTTCGATGTCGACAGCGCCGGTGAGCGTGAAGACCGCGTACCGGCCCGGCGCGTGGTGCCAGGGATTGGTGCGCTTGGCCTCGAAGCGGCGCACGACGATGCCGCTGCCCGGAATCAGCTCCGCGCTCTCCGATTGATCACCGAGCGGCTTGAACTGCGGCTCGATGTCCTGGAAGTGGGACTTGCCGTCGGGACCGGTGTAGATGCGGATGATCCCCATGTGGCCTCCTCGCTATTGACTCACGTGGCCGATGAACCGGGCCGGCGCATCCTCGCCCCATTGGCTGCGGAAGCCCTCCTCCACCGACAGGAGATTGCCGCCGCTCTTCGCGTTCAGCCGGTCGGTGTCCGCCCAGCGCTCGTGGACGCGCCCCCACGGATCGGCCCAGTAGTCGTAGACCTGACTGCCGAGCAGGTGCCGCCCCACGCCCCACATGTGCTCGTACTTGCCGAGCCGCATCAGATATTCGTGATCCTTGAACACCGCGTCCACGTCGGGCAGCTCGAACGACATGTGATTGAGCCCGGCGCGCTCGTTACGTACGCAGAACAGCGTGTGGTGATCGACGTACTCGTCGCCGCGATCACAGCGGTTGAACGAGCCGATGATGTTGTCCTTGTCGCCCGCGTAGACGTCGTCGGAGCCGATGAAGCCGAGCGTCTCGCGAAACCACTGCACGGTCTCCTTGACCTTTGGCGTGCCGAGCACGCCGTGCCCCATGCGCTTGATCGGCGCGGGCGAGTCGCGCAAGCGCATGAGCGCACCGGCGCGGCGCAGCGGCTCGGCGCCGGAATTCATGTGCTGGGCGGGCACGGCAATCGGCGGCAGCGGCTCGATGCCGTGCACGATCTCGATCTGATAGCCGTTCGGCTCGCGCAGCCGCACCCGCCGGCCGCCGCCGGGCTCGTCGATCGACTCCACCGCCGAGGCGCCGGGCGCTTTCGCGACGCGCCTCAGATCATCCTCGTCCGCCGCGTAGTACGCGAGGCCGATGAACCTGGCATCGCCCTTCTCGGTCACGTGCAGGTGATGCATGGGGTCGGTGCCGCGCATGTACAGCGCCGTGGGTGTGCGCGCCGCGCGAATCATGCCGAAGTGCGTGAGGAACTCCTCCGCTGCATCGAGGTTGGGTGAGCGCAGCCGTCCGTATGCCAGGTCCTTCACCTTGATCATTTGCGAATCTCCATGCGCCGGATCAGGCCGCTGTCGATCACGTAGACGTGCTGGACCATCTGGTCGGTGATGACCGTGCCGGTGCGGTCGCGGACGGCTTGATGGACGTCGACGACGATGCGCCCCTCCGCGTCGGTCGTGAAGCGTCGAGGCTCGGCGTGCGGGTCGATGATCGTCCATTGCCGTGTCCAGTACGCGCGCACCGCCTCGCGGCCATGCACGTAGCCGCCCTCCATTCC
>QHSO01000208.1 GCA_003220475.1 Candidatus Rokuibacteriota bacterium
TCCGTCGCCGGCGCGAGGTACACCTCTTGCGGCGTTCCGGCCTGCACCACGCCGCCGGCGTTCATGAGGACGACGCGGTCGGCGATGGCAAGCGCCTCTTCCTGGTCGTGGGTGACGTACACCGTCGTGATGCCGACGCGTCGCTGCAGGCGACGGATCTCGACGCGCAGCCGCTGGCGCACCTTGGCGTCGAGGTTGGACAGCGGCTCGTCGAGCAGCAGCACGCGCGGCTCGACGACGAGCGCGCGCGCCAGCGCGACGCGCTGCTGCTGGCCGCCGGAGAGCGCCGCGGGCTTGCGGCGGGCGACGGCCTCGACGTCGCCGATCTCGACCAGCGCCAGCGCCTCCCTCACGCGCAGGGCGATCTCCGGCCTGGCGACACGCTGCAGACGCAGGCCGTACGCGACGTTGTCGAAGACGGTCATGTGCGGCCACAGCGCGTAGCTCTGAAAGACCATGGCCGTGCCGCGTCGCTGCGGCGGCACCGCCGTCACGTCGTCGTCGCCGAAGCGGATGCGCCCGGCATCGAGCGTCAGAAAGCCGGCGATCACGCGGAGCAACGTGGTCTTGCCGCAGCCCGAGGGGCCGAGGACGGCGGTGAGGCGACCGGCCGGAAACTCGAGCGACACGCCGCGCAGCGCGGTCACCGCGGCGTATCGCTTGACCGCGCCGGCGACGTCGATGGCAATCGGCGCCGTCACGACAGCCACGTGCGCGCGCGACGGCGCGCGTCGCGCCGCGCCGCGCGCACGGCGAGCCGAACGGCCTCGTCGGCGTCGCGCGCGCGTCGCAGCGGCACGCGGCGCGCCTCGGGCTGCGCCAGCCGCCACGTGCGCAGTCCGACGACGGGCACGCCGAGCTTGAGCGCCAGCGCGATCTCGCGTCGCGCCGATCGAAGCCGGGGAGCACGCCGACCACCGCGCCGCCCGCGCGGGCCGCGCCGCGCGAGGCCGCCTCCATCACGCCCGTGCGGCCGCCGCAGAACAGCACCGCGCCCAGCCGCGCGATGGCGGCGCCGACGCGCTCGGCGGTGCGTGCCGTGGCGCGTGAGCACACGCCTTCGCCGACGACGCCGATGTGCAGGGCCATTCGCGGCGGCGATGGTATCATCCCCGACTCAAAGGAGCGGACGTCATGGCGCAGCCCAGCCTCAAGATCGATCGCGCGCGGTTCGTCCTGACCGTCGATCAGCAGCGGCGCATCATCCGCGACGGCTCGATCGTCATCGAGGGCGGCAAGATCGTCCGCGTCGGCCGCGGCGACGAGCTGGCGGACACACGCGCCGATCGCGTGATCGATGCGCGCGAGTTCGTGGTCACGCCCGGCTTCGTGAACGGCCACATGCACATCAGCTACGCGCATCCCGTGCGCGGCATCTTTCCCGACGACGTCGGCAGCCCGCTGAAGCATGTGTTCGCGCTGCAGCTGGCGATGACCGAGGAGGAGGAATATCACACGTCGCTGCTGGCGATGTTGGAGCTCGTGCGCAACGGCACCGTGTGTCTGCTCGACCCGGGCTCGACGAAATTTCCCGATGCGTGCCTGCAGGCCTACGCGGACGCGGGCGTGCGCGTGATTCTCGGCGAGGCCGTCACCGATCGCGAGGCGCCGTTCCCGCAGCCGCGCTACGCGATGGCCGAGGCCGCCGCGCGCACCGCCGCCTTCATCGACAAGTGGAACGGCCGCCTCGACGGCCGGGTGCGCGCGTGGGCGATGCCGTTCTCGCCGGAGACGTGCAGCGCCGAGCTGCTGCAGGCGCTCAAGCGTGTCGTCGAAGAACGCGGGACCGGGCTCACGCTGCACCACGGCAGCGGCGCGCAGGCGCGGAAGGAGTACCAGGCGCGCGGCGCCAAGAGTCCCACCGAGTACCTCGAGGCGCTCGGCGTGCTCGGCCCCAACGTCCTGCTCGCGCATGCGCTCGGGATCGACGACGGCGAGATCGACTGCATCGCGCGGACGGGCGCGGCCGTCACGATGTGTCCGGTCACGGCGGCCAAGGGCGGTCGCGGCGTCGGCGCGCAGGGACGGATGCCCGAGCTGCTCGCCCGCGGCGTGCGCGTGGCGCTCGGCTGCGACTCGCCGAACAACTCGAACCACCTCGACCTGGTGCGCGCGATGAACATGGCGGCCATCCAGTACAAGGACGCGCGCCAGGACACGACGCAGATTCCGGCCGAGACCGCGCTCGAGATGGGCACGCGCCTGGGCGCGGCGGCCGTGGGGCTGGGCGACGAGATCGGCGCGATCGAGCCGGGCAAGCGCGCCGACCTCGTGCTGTTCGACACGCGGCGGCCGGAGTGGCAGGCGCTGTGGAATCCCGTGAACAACCTCATCTACAACACCGACGGGCGTAGTGTGCACACCGTCGTGATCGACGGCCGGATCGTCGTCGACAACTACCGTCAGACGTTCGTCGACGAGGCGCGACTGTTTTCCACCGTGCAGGAAATCGGCGAGCGCCTGCAGGCGCGCACCGGCATCACCTTCCCGCGCTCTCGCTGGCCTGTTCTGTAATGGGGGCCCCGAAATGGCCCCCCATACCCCCCCAACGCTCGGGGTGCCCCGGCGAAGCCGTGGCGCCCCTCGATAACCGGAGCTTCTAAAGGAGGAGTCTATGTTCTTCGAGTTGCGGCAATACGTCGTGCGTCCCGGACAGCAGAAGGCCTGGGTGAAGTGCATGGAAGAGGAGATCATCCCGTTCCAGACGAAGATGGGCATGGTCATCCTCGGCTCGTTCGTCGGTGAAGAGGACGAGAGCGTGTACGTCTGGATCCGACGCTTCGAGAGCGAGGCCGAGCGCAAGCGGCTGTACGACCTCGTGTACCAGAGCGACTACTGGAAGAACGAGATCTCGCCGAAGGTCGGCACGCTGATCGACCGCGAGCAGATCAAGGTCCAGCGCATCGTGGCCACGCCGCACTCGGTCATCCAGTAGCGGATGCGCCTGAGCCTCGCGTTCGAGATGCAGCGCCCGGTCCTCGATGACCACGCGGTCATCGAGGACACGCTGCAGCAGTGCATTCTCGCCGACGAGGTGGGCTTCGACGGCGTCTGGTTCGTGGAGCATCACTTCCTCACGAGCTTCTCCATGTCGCCCTGCCCGGAGGTGATCTTCGGCGCGCTGAGCCGGCTCACGAAGCGTATTCGACTCGGCTTCGGCGTGGTGATCCTGCCGTACCACCACCCGGTCCGCGTGGCCGAGCGCGTGGCGATGGTCGACCACATGTCCGGCGGCCGCGTCGAGTTCGGCACGGGGCGCTCGGCGCCCTACGAGCAGACCGGCATGGGGATCGATCCGCGCGAGACGCGCGCGATGTGGGAAGAGTCGCTGCGGATGATCCCTCGAATCTGGGAGGACGGGCTGTTCTCGTGGCACGGCAAGTACTGGAGCGTGCCGCCGCGCGACGTGCGGCCCAAGCCGCTGCAGAAGCCGCATCCGCGCATCTGGGTGGCCGCACTGCAGCCCGCGACGTATCAGCTCGCCGCCGAGCTGGGCATCGGCGTCATGGCGCTCAGCGTCGCGTCGCCCTCCTACCTGGCCCCGCACATCGAGACGTACAAGGAGCGCGTCCGTCACGCGACGCCCGTCGGCAAAGTGATCAACGACCAGTGGCTCAGCGCGACGATGGGCTTCTGCGACCACGACGCCAAAAGCGCGCGTGAGCTCGCCGCCAAGTCGCTACGGACGTTCTTCGGGCCCGACCGGCCGTACCTGAAGGACCAGACGCATCTCTACGAGCAGCTCGTCGAGTCGTGGGGCGGCGTCCCCGAGCACCTGAAAGCCAACTTCTCGCGCTATCTCAAGGGCGAGGGCGTCGCCGCCGCGCCCGAGGTCGATCTTTCCGGCGGCTCGGGCCAGATCGCCTCCGCGCTGTGGAATCAGATCGACGCCGACACGCTCGTCGAGCGCGGCGTGCTCGTCGCGGGGGATCCCGAGGACTGTCTGCGAAGCATTGCCATCCACGAGGCGGCTGGCGTCGACGAGCTGCAATTCCTGATGGCGACGGAGACGGTCCCGCACGACAAGGTGATGTCGTCGATCGAGATGTTCGGCAAGTACGTCATTCCCGAGCTCAAGCGCCGCTCAGCCTGACGGCCCGAACAGCTCGGCGACCCACGCCGCGTGGGCGACCGGGTCGGCCTCGAGAAAACGAAAGCCGGCGGCGCTCGCGTAGCGCGCGTCGGTGTCGCTGTCGCCGATGTGATAGTACGCGGCCGCCGCGAAGCGTCGCCGCACGTCGGCCAGCCGATGCTTGAGCACCATGAAGTCCGGGGCGATGCCCAGCCGCTCCCACACGGCCTGCTGGTAGGTGAGGGGTCGATCCGAGCAGCTGCCGACCAGATAGCCGAGGCGTTTCGCCGTACGGATGAGGACGATCGGGACGACGCCCGGCGGCTCGCCGATCTCGAGCGTGCCGTCGATATCGAAGCTGACGACGATCAGGCCGCTCACGGCAGGCCGGCGCCGGGCACGTCCACGCGGACGCTCTCGATCGCGCCATCGCGCTTGTCGGCCATCGCCGGACCGCTGCCGGTGCTGGTGCACAGGTACAGCGTGCGGCGATCCTGGGCGCCGAGCATGCAGGCGAACGCGAAGCGCGCGCCGGTCGGGATCGTGCGCTCGATGCGTCCGCCGTCGAGCACGCGCAGCACACGCGGGGTCCGCGCATCGGCTACCCAGACGGCGCCCTCGGCGTCCAGACAGATGCCGTCGGGGAAGCAGCTGTCGAGCGCGGCGAAGAGCCGGCGATTCGAGAGCGCGCCGTCGGCGGCGATGTCGAACGCCGTCAGCCGATGCGCCAGCGTCTCCGCGACGATCAGCGTGCGGCCGTCGGGCGTGATGATCGTACCGTTCGGAAACGACAACTCGTCGGCGGCGCGCGTGACGGCGCCGTCGGGATCGATGCGCGCGAGGCACGTCGTGCGGGGCGGCTCGCCGCCGTGGCGGTCGAAGCCGAAATTACCGACGTAGGCGCGGCCCACCGCGTCCACGACCATGTCGTTGCAGGGACCGGTGGCCAGCGTGGACAGATCGGCGACGACGCGGAGCTTGCCGCCGTCGACGCGCAGCAGCCGCCGGTCGAGCATCGAGACGACCAGCAGCGCGCCGTCGGGCGTCCACCCGAGCCCGGACGGCCGCTGTGGAACCTCGACCACCGTCTCCAGCGTGCCGCGCGGATCCACGGTGAGCACGCGCTGCGTGTAGAAGTCCGAGAACCACAGCTTTCCGTCGCGCCAGCGTGGCGCCTCCGGAAACGTCAGCCCATCCACGACGACGTCCATGATGACCTCCGCCGCGCGTCGAGCGCGGCCCGAAAGTTTGCCCCGCGCGTCGGATCGTGGTACGTGTGGCGACGTTTTGCAACACGCCTTTTCCGCGGACACGCTGCGCGATCGCGTCGCCATCGTCACCGGCGCCAGTCAGGGAATCGGCCGCGCGATCGCATTGGAGCTGGCGAAGGTCGGCGCCGACGTCGTCGCGTGCAGCCGCCGTCAGTCCGGCGTCGACGCCGTGGCCGGCGAGGTCCGGGCGCTCGGTCGCTGCGCGTTGGGCGTGGCGTGCGACGTGGGCGACGCCGCGCAAGTCGACGAGGTCGTCGCGCGGACGCACGCCGAGTTTGGACGCATCGACCTGCTCGTCAACAACGCGGGCTATCGCATCCGCGCGCGTCTGGAGGATCTGCCGCGCGACGAATGGGACGCGATGCTTCGCACGAACCTCACCGGCGTGTTTCTGTTCTCGCAGGCGGTTGGCCGGGTGATGATCCGTCAGCACTCGGGCAAGATCGTCAACGTCACCTCGGTGGCCGGACGCAGCGGCTCGCGCGGCATGGCGGCGTACGCGGCGGCGAAGGCCGGCGTCACGGCGCTCACGCAGAGTCTTGGCGCCGAGTGGGCGAAGTACGGCATCACGGTCAACGCGGTGGCGCCGGGGCCGACGGAGACGGAAGGCGTGCTCGAGGTCTGGAAGACGCCCGCGATGATCGCGCAGGCGTCGCGCGAGGTGCCGCTGCAGCGGCTCGCGCGGCCGGAGGAGATCGCCTGGGCGGTGATCTTCGTCGCCTCCGACGCCGCGGACTTCATGACCGGCGAGACGCTGTACGTGAGCGGCGGCCCGCGCGTCGCCAATCGCGAGGACTGATGTCGGCGCTCGAGGCCGCGCGCAAGCTGGCGCCGCAGATCCGCGCGAGCGCCGACGAGATCGATCGGCAGCGCGAGCTGCCGCGCGCGCTCTTCGAGGCCATCGCGGACGCGGGTCTCTTCCACGTCGCCGTGCCGCGCGCCATCGGCGGCGGCGAGATCGATCTGCCGACGTATGTCCAGGTGATCGAGGAAATCGGCAAGGCCGACGCGAGCACGGCGTGGGTGGTCAACCAGGGCGCGATCTACGCGACCTACGCCGCGCGGATGGCGCGCGCCGCCGCGAAGAAGATCTGGATCGACCCGCCGCGCGCCGTCGTCGCCAACACGCCCGCGG
>QHSO01000209.1 GCA_003220475.1 Candidatus Rokuibacteriota bacterium
TTCCCGGGCCGTGACGAGCGTTGGGGGGTGTGGGGGGCCATTTCGGGGCCCCCCACTACAATCGTCCGCGCTGCTCCACGAGCTTCCAGTACGTGTCCTTGTTGAGGATCTTGTCGCCGCGGAACTCGTAGATGTCGCAGCCGCGATAGTTCAGTGTCTCGCCGTCGGCGCCGGTGCCGGTCACCATCCAGACGCTCACCGCGCGCTCACCGCAGATGAAGGCGTCGATGTGATCCCAACGCATGTCGGCGATGACCTTGAAGCGATCGGCGAGCACCTTGCGGATGGCGGCCTTGCCGCGCACGCGGCGGCCATCGGGCTCGGGGCCGCGCGCCATCAGGAACGTCGCGTCCTCGGCGAAAAACGTCATGATGCGCTCGACGTCGCGGTCGTTGAACGCCGCGTTGATCTCTTTCATCAGGGCCGGCGTGGGGCCGGCGGCGACGGCGGGCGTGGTCATGATGGCTCTCCTCGTTACGGGCGTATCGGATGCGTGAACGAGCCCGGCCGCCGCAGCGGGGCCGCCAGCTCGGCCCAGTCGCAGAGCAGCCGTCGCGTGTCGCGCGGATCGACGATCTCCTCGATCCAGAACGTCTCGGCCGAGCGGAACGGCGAGCGCAGCTTCGTCAGGCGCTCTTCGATCTCCGCGAGCTTCGCGCCCGCATCGTCCGCCGCGTCCAGCTCTGCGCGGTATGCCGCCTCGATGCCGCCCTCGAGCGGCAGCGAGCCCCAGCGTCCCGACGGCCAGGCGTAGCGCGTGCAGTAGTGGCCGCCGTTGCGATGCGCGGCGCCCGCCACGCCGAAGCAGTTGCGCACGATGATCGCGCACCACGGGATCGTGGTCTGCCAGATGGCCGACATCGCGCGCACGCCCTGCTTGATCGTTCCCATGCGCTCCGCGTCCAGGCCGATGAGGAAGCCCGGGCAATCGACGAGATACGCCAGGGGGAGATGAAACGTCTGCGCGAGGTCGACGAAGCGCTCGACCTTCTGGCAGGTGTCAGCCGCCCACGCGCCGCCGTAGAAGAACGGATCGCTCGCCATGAGCGCGACGGGCCAGCCATCGAGCCGCGCGAGCGCGGTGATGATCGAGCGGCCGTAGAGCGGTGCGATCTCGAACAGCGAGCCCGTGTCGACGACGGCCTCGAGGATCGGGCGCATCTTGTACGGCTTGCGCACGTCGCGCGGAATCGCGTTCATCAGCCAGTCGACGCGGCGCACGGGATCGTCTTCGCGCGGGCCGCGCGGCGGCACGTCGTCCATCGAGGACGGCAGATACGAGAGAAAGCGCCGGGCCCGCGCGAACGCCTCGTCTTCAGTATCCACGGCGTCGTCGACGGCGCCGGCCTTGAGCTGGATCTGCCAGCCGCCGAGCTCGTTCTTGGTGAGCTTCTGTCCCAGCCGCTCGACCACCGGCGGGCCGGCGACGAACAGCGCCGACAGCTCCTTCACCATCAGCGAGTAGTGCGCGGCCGCGAGATGCGCGGCGCCGAGCCCCGCGACGGAGCCGAGACCGAGCGCGACGCGCGGGATCGTGCCGATGTTTCTCACGACCGAGTCCCAGCCGGCGAGCGCCGGGACATTGGCACGGCCCGTCGTCTCGATGGTCTTCACCGAGCCGCCGCCGCCGGAGCCTTCCACCAGCCGGAGCAGCGGAAGGCGCAGCTCGTACGCCATGTCCTCGCACTGCAGGTGCTTTTCCTTGATCGTCGCGTCTGCGGAACCGCCGCGCACGGTGAAGTCGTCGCCACCCACAACGACCGGACGGCCGTCGACCTTGCCGCGGCCGAAGACGAAGTTCGACGGCGTGAAGGTCTTCAGATCGTTCGCGGTGTCGTAGCTTGCGGTGCCGGCGATCTTGCCGACTTCGTGGAACGTGCCCGCGTCGAGAAGCTTGGCGATCCGCTCGCGGATGGTCATCCGGCCGCCGGCGTGCTGGCGCTTCACGCGCTCGGGGCCGCCGAGCTCTTCGGCCAGCGCCTCGCGCCGGCGCAGCTCGTCCATCTCCGATTGCCACGACATGGCGGTGATCTTACGCCAGCGGCGGGCGGCGCCGGTGGAAGTCGGTCCGCGCCTGCCATGCGCGCGCGGCGGCGAGCACGATGTTTTCGTCCCACGCGCGGCCCATGAACTGCAGGCCGATCGGCAGGCCCTCGGGCGTGAAGCCGCACGGCACGCCGACGCTCGGCAAGCCGGCCGCGTTGCCGATGGCGCCGAGCACGTCGGCGGCGCCGCCGCGGATCGGGCTGCGGAACTCTTCGCCGAGCCGTGGCCCCACCGCGGCGCGGCTCGGTCCCACGATGGCGTCGAAGCGGCTCAGCACGCGGTCGATCTCACGCGCGACGACGCCGCGCAGGCGCAGCGCGCGCACGTAGTCCTTCGCGAGGATCGCGTCGCGCGCGTAGGGCGTCACGCGATCCTCGGGCGCCGTCAGCTGCGCGATCGCGCCGCTCTCGGTCAGCGACTCGACCGCCGAGGCGCCTTCCGCCCAGAGAATCACGCGCGTCATGGCCTCGTACGGCAGGTCGGGCAGCGCGATCTCCTCGACGCTGCCGAGCGTGCGCAGCGTGTCGAGCGCGCGCCCGACGGTCTCGCGCACGGCCGGCTGCGCCGCCTCGAGCGTGCCGCGCACGACGGCGAAGCGAAACGGTCGACCGGGCTCGCGGTCCTCGTACCGATAGTGGCGTACCGCGGCGGTGGCGTCCGCGGGATCGGCGCCGGCGATCGCGTCGAGCACGAGGCCGCAGTCGTCGGCGGTCAGCGCCAGCGGCCCGAGCTTGTCGAGCGTCCAGCAGAGCGCCATCGCGCCGTGGCGGCTCACGCGGCCGTACGTCGGCCGCAAGCCGGTCACGCCACAGTAGGCCGCGGGCGAGAGGATCGAGCCCCACGTCTCCGAGCCGATCGCGAACGGCACCAGCCCGGCGCCCACCGCCGAGCCGGAGCCGCTCGACGAGCCGCCGCTCCACGCGTCGGGCGACCAGGGCGAGATCCCGGGACCGGTGAACGACGCGTTCGGCTGCCGATAGCCCATGCCGCCCGCGAACTCGACCATCGCGAGCTTGGCCACGAGCACGGCGCCCGCCTCCTCGAGATGACGAATCACCGTCGCATCGTAGGTGAAGCATCGATCGCGGAACGGCGCGGCGCCCCATGTGGTCGGGATGCCGCCGGACGTCGCCAGCAGGTCTTTCGCGCCGTAGGGGATGCCGTGCAGCGGGCCGCGGTCGCGCCCGGCCTTCAGCTCGGCCTCTGCGCGGCGTGCCTGCTCGAGCGCGCGCTCGCGGGTGAGCGTCACGACGGCGTTCAGCTTGCCGCCGATCGTGTCGAGCCGGTGCAGGCACGCTTCCGCCAGTGCCACGGGCGACAGGCGGCCGGCGCGGAGATCGGCGCCGAGCTCGCGGATGGTGCGGAACGCGACGCTCAACGCGCTACGGCTCGGCGCGGAACGGAATGAAGGGCTGCGCGGGCTCGGCGTCGTCGGGAATCTTCGCTCCGCGCAGCGCGGCAACGTCTCGTGCGAGACCCTCGAGCGTTTCGCGCACGATCTTCAGCTGCGCCTCGTCGAGCCGCGCGCCGTAGCGCTGGCGGATCAGCGCCCAGAGCAGCTCGACCTCGTCCGCTATTGCAGCCACACCGGCGTGAGTACGAGGTCGAAGTTGGGGTGCAGCTTGAAGCCCTGCACGCGCTTGCGATGCACGATGACCTGCTTGCCGTGGTCGACGAAGATCCACGGCGCGTCCTCGACCACGAGCTTCTGCGCCTCACGGTAGAGCGGCACGCGTGCCTTCTCGTCGACGGTGGTCCGCGCGCGGCGCAGCAGGTCGTCCACCCGGTCGTTCTGGTAATAGCCGGCGTTGAACGCGGGCGGGAAGCGATCCGAGGACAGCAGCATGTACATCATGTGATCGGGGTCGCCGATCGACGGATTCCACGACATCTCGGCCATGTCGGGCTGCTCGAGATATTTCCGCAGATACGCGCCCCACTCCATCGTCTGGATCTTGGCGCGCACGCCGATCTGCGCGAGGTTGGCCTGGATGACGGTGGCCATCTCGACCGGCGACTGCATGCCGGAGCCCGACTCCGGCACGAGGAACGTCAGCTCGAAGCCGTTCGGGTGGCCGGCCTCCCTGAGCAGCGCGCGCGCCTTGTCGAGATCGTGGGGATAGCGCGCGGTGTTGTCCTCATAGAACGTGCCGTACACCGGCGACATCGGCCCGCGTGACACGATCGCCGTGCCGCGCAGGATGTCGCGGATGATCGCGTCCTTGTTCACGGCGTGGTTCAGCGCCTGCCGCACGCGGCGATCCTTCAGGATCGGATGCCGCGTGTTGAGCATGACGTACCACACCGCGGACGAGTTGCTCTCGGCGACGACGACGTTCGGGTCGCGCCGCAGCTCGTCGAGGCTGTCGGGCGGCACGTCCATGGTGAGATCGATGTCGCCGGTCTTGAGCGCGACGAGTCGCGCCTGCGCCTCGACGATCGGCACGTAGATCGCCTGCCGGATCTTCGGTGCGCCGCCCCAGTACTCGTCGTTGCGCGCGAGCACCACCCGCACGCCGGGCTCCCACGCGTCGAGCTTGAACGGACCGGTGCCCACCGGATGCTTCACCACGTCCTTGCCCCACTTCTTGAGCGACTCGGGACTGAACATGAACAGCGACTGGTGGGCGAGATACTGTAAGAACGGCGCGAGCGGCGCCTTGAGCTTGATCTGCACCGTGCCCGCATCGAGCACCTCGACGCCCGCGACGTTGCCGAGGAAGCCCTTCACGTACGGGTAGGTTCCGGTGGCGTAGTACGGGCCTTTGTCGTTGAGCTGGCGCTCGAACACGAACTTCACCGCCTCGGCGTTGAAGGGCGTGCCGTCGTGGAACTTCACGTTCGGGCGAAGTTTGAAGGTATAGGTGAGACCGTCCTTCGAGATGTCCCACGACTGCGCGAGCCCCGGCACGAGCTTGTAGCTGCCGAGCTCCTGGGCCACCAGACCCTCGAAGATCCGCTTGGTCACGCGCGCCGAGTTGAGATCGGTGATCTGCGGCGGATCCATCGTCACGGGCTCGGCGACGAGGCCGATGACGATTGCGTCCTTCGGCGGCGCAGCGGAGGCGCTGGTGACGAGGCCGAGCGCGGCGAGGACGGCGAGGACGGCGAGGCGTGTGCGCATGCGGTGGCCCTCCTGAAAAGGCGGCTGATTCTACACCAGCCGCTAGGTCGCGCGGTCTCGACGGTGCTCTGCGGTCACGCAGTCATGAGCAAGCCACCGAAGATCCAGGCGCCGACTTTGAACGCCTCCCTGACCGTTGCGCCCGCGCCCTCCATAGTGGGATGTGCGTCTCGCCACGCTTTCAAGTGTTCTTCCGACCGGAAGAAGGTGAGCGTCGTTCAGAGCCCATCGATCGCCTTACACCGATCGTCGGCCCGCTTGCCGAACCAGACCATGACCCCGTCCGCGTCATGCCGCGGTCCCTGCGGCGTGGCGGAGAAGCCGATGGGAGCGGCGCAGTGATGGCACTGCGACATGATCTCGACGTGCTCTCCGACCATCGGCGCCATCCCGAGCGCGTCCGTCGCGCAGCAGGCGTATCGTTCACGACCGGCCGAGAACCGAACTCGAAATGGCGTGGGTGCGGCCGAGAACGGGTAG
>QHSO01000327.1 GCA_003220475.1 Candidatus Rokuibacteriota bacterium
CGACGAGTTGACCCGCCAGCGGTAGCCCGCCGGCGGATCAGCCGCTGGCCTCCGGACCGGCGGCGCGGCCCGGCCTGGCGCTCAGTTGGCGTGCGAGACGGCGACGGCGGTGCGGCGGCGAGCGCGACTACGCCGGCGCCAGCGGTGGATGGCGTAGGCGGCAGTCCGGCCGAAGGGTGAGTCGGCGGCAATGATGGCGCACCCGGCGCCCATGAACGTCGCGGCGACAATTCCTGCGAGCAGCATCGGCGCGTTCCTCCCGCCGACTCTCTATCGCAACGTAGGGGCCATGCCCGACGCGGCCCAAAAGCACTGACCGCGGACGTTGAAGGAAAGACAGCCGCGCCGGATCCGGGCGAAACACCCGGCAGCCCCCAGATCTCCCGCCATGCCCTCCGCTGTTGAACCGGAACGGCGCATGGGCTAGTCTCGCCGCTCGACCCTCTATCCCCCCTGATGTGAAGTCGCGCCCTTCGGTCATGTGACGAGGAAGGAGACGGTCATGGCGGTATCGCTCTCGGTCAACGGTAAGTCGTACTCGGTGGACGTCCCGCCGCAGATGCCTCTGCTCTGGGTGCTGCGCGACGTGGTCGGACTCACCGGGACGAAGTTCGGCTGCGGCATGGCCCTGTGCGGGGCCTGCACCGTGCACGTCAACGGCGTCGCGCAACGGTCGTGCATCCTGCCGGTAAACGCGGTGAAAGGCCCGGTCACGACGATCGAGGGCCTCAGCGCGTCGGGCGATCATCCCGTGCAGAAGGCCTGGATCGCCAACAATGTCCCCCAGTGCGGCTACTGTCAGGCCGGGCAGATCATGCAGGCGGCCGCGCTGCTCGCGCGAACTCCCAGCCCGAGCGACGCGGACATCGATGCGGCGATGGGCGGCAACATTTGCCGCTGCGGGACCTACACGCGGATCCGCGCCGCCGTGAAGCAGGCGGCGAAGCAGGGAGGGACGCGATGAACCCGCCGGTCGATCGCACGACACATCGGGACGATCTCATCGTCGCCAACGTCAGCCGACGTCGCTTCCTTCAGGGCCTCTCGCTCGGCGGGCTCGTGCTCGCGGTGGGATATCCGTCGGCGGCACGGGCCGAGGAGAAGAAGTACGGCGCGGACGGGATGCCGAACGGCTGGGTCGACAGCCCGGTGGCGTTCGTCTCGATCGCCGACAACGGCACCGTGACGATCGTCTGTCATCGCTCCGAGATGGGCCAGGGCGTCCGGACGGGCATGCCCATGATCGTCGCGGACGAGCTCGAGGCCGATTGGAAGCGCGTGCGCGTGGCGCAGGCGCCCGGCGACGAGAAAAAGTTCGGCAATCAGGACACGGACGGCTCGCGGAGCACGCGCCACTTCTTCGAGCCGATGCGCCGCTGCGGCGCGGCCGCGCGCACGATGCTGGAGGCGGCCGCGGCCGAGCGCTGGAAGGTGCCGGTGAGCGAGGTCGAGGCGAAGAACCACGAGGTCGTGCATCGCCCCACGGGGCGGCGGCTCGGCTATGGAGCCCTCGCCAGGGCCGCCGCCAGTCAGCCGGTGCCGGCGCGCGAGACGCTGCGCCTCAAGGATCCGAAGCAGTTCCGCTACATCGGCAAGGGGCAGCTCAAGCTCGTCGATGGCCCCGACATCGCGACGGGCAAGGCGCAGTACGGCATCGACACGCGGCTGCCCGGGATGCTGTACGCCGTGGTCGCGCGTCCGCCGGTGTACGGCGGCAAGGTCGTGAGCTTCGAAGGGTCGCAAAGCGCTCAAGATCACGTGGGACAACGGTCCGAATGCCGGCTACGATTCGGTGGCCTTCAAGGCCACGCTCGAGGAATCGGCGCGCACACCCGGCAAGGTCGTCCGCAACGACGGAGACTTCACGGCGGCCGCGGCCGGCGCCGCGCGTCGCCACGAGGCCGAGTACTACATTCCGCATCTCGCGCACGCCACGATGGAAGCGCCCGCGGCGACCGTCCGCATCGCGAACGGCAAGTGCGACGTCTGGGCCTGCGTCCAGTCGCCGCAGGCCACGCGCGACCTGGTCGCGAAACGGCTCGGGATGTCCGCGGACGACGTCACCGTGCACGTGACGCTGCTCGGGGGCGGTTTCGGCCGCAAGTCGAAGCCCGACTACGCCATCGAGGCGGGCGTCCTCTCCAAGGCGGTGGACGGCAAGCCGGTCAAGGTGACGTGGACGCGCGAGGACGATCTCCACAACGCGTATTACCACACGGTGTCGGTCGAGCATCTCGAGGCCGGCGTCGACGCCCAGGGCAAGCCCGTCGCCTGGCTGCACCGCAGCGTGGCGCCGACCATCATCTCGACGTTCAACGCCGAGGCGAAGAACGAGGCGCCCTTCGAGCTCGGCATGGGCGTCATCAACGTGCCGTTTGCGATTCCCAACATCCGCATCGAGAACCCCGAGGCCGCAGCCCACACGCGGATCGGCTGGTTCCGATCGGTCTCGAACATTCCACACGCGTTCGCGGTGCAGTCGTTCGTCGCCGAGCTGGCCGCGGCGGCCGGCCGTGACCCGAAGGACTTCCTGCTGGAGGTGATCGGCCCCGCGCGTCAGGTCAGCCCGGAGATGCTCGGCGACACGTGGAACCACGGCGAGTCGCCCGAGCGATACCCGGTGGACACCGGTCGGCTGCGGGGCGTGGTGGAGACGGTCGCGCGCGAGGCCGGCTGGGGACGCAAGCTGCCCAAAGGCCACGGCCTCGGCATCGCCGCGCACTACAGCTTCGTGAGCTACATCGCCGCGGTCGTGGAGGTGGCCATCGATGACAAGGGGACGCTGACGATCCCGCGCGTCGACATGGCCGTGGACTGTGGCGCCACCGTCAACCCCGACCGCGTGCGCTCGCAGATGGAGGGCGCGTGCGTGATGGGCGTCGGCATCGCGACGCAGAGCGAGATCAGCTTCAAGGAGGGGCGCGTACAGCAGGATAACTTCAACGACTACGTCGTGACCCGCATGGCGGAAACCCCGCGGATCATCCGCGTGCACATCGTACCCGGTGATTACAGCAAGCCGATGGGCGGCGTGGGCGAGCCGGGGGTGCCGCCGATTCCACCTGCGCTATGCAACGCGATCTTCGCGGCGACGGGGAAGCGGATCCGACAACTGCCGATCCGCGATCAGCTGAAAGTCTGACC
>QHSO01000032.1 GCA_003220475.1 Candidatus Rokuibacteriota bacterium
GGACCGCAGCCGGCACGCCCGGCCGGACCGCAGCCGGCACGCCCGGCCGCGTGTGGATCCTCGACGCGGAGGGCAAGCCGAAGGCCGTGGCGATCACGCTCGGCATCAGCGACGGCAGCGCCACCGAGGTGCTTCGCGGTGATCTGAAGGAAGGCCAGGAGGTCATCACCGGAATCGCCGGCACCAATCCGCAAACACGTCCAGGCAGCACGCCGAGCAGCAGTGGGCCGCGTCTGAGGCTCTGAGCGTGGCCATCATCGCCACCGAGGATCTGGGCAAGGACTACCACCTCGGCCCGCACACGGTTCACGCGCTGCGCGGCGTGTCCGTCTCGATCGAGCCCGGCGAGTTCGTCGCAGTCATGGGACCGTCGGGCTCAGGCAAGTCGACCTTCATGAACCTGCTGGGCTGTCTGGATCGCCCGACCGCCGGCCGCTACTGGCTCGACGGCGAGGACGTGGCGCGACTGTCGCGCGATCAGCTGGCGAGCGTGCGCAACGCCAAGATCGGCTTCGTGTTCCAGATGTTCAATCTCCTGGCGCGGACGAGCGCGCTGGAGAACGTCGAGCTGCCGCTGCTCTACGGCGGGATCTCGGCGCGCGAGCGTCGGCAGCGTGCACGGGCGCGGCTGGAGGCCGTTGGCCTCGCCGAGCGCGAGCACCATCACCCCAGCCAGCTCTCGGGCGGCCAGCAGCAGCGCGTCGCCATCGCGCGCGCGCTCGTCAACGACCCCGCCGTCATTCTCGCCGACGAGCCCACGGGCAACCTCGACACGCGGACGAGCGTCGAGATCCTCGCGCTGCTGCAGCGTCTCAATCGCCAGGGGCTCACGATCGTGCTCGTCACCCACGAGCAGGACATCGCCACCTATGCCGGCCGTCGTCTCGTATTTCGTGACGGCCGCCTGCGCACCGACGAGCGCGTGACGTCCATCGACGCCGCGGACGTCTTGAAGACGCTGCCGGAAGAAGAAGAGGCGGTGGTCTGATGGTGCTCCAGGCCCTGCGCATCGCGCTGCGCTCGCTCAAGGTCAACAAGCTGCGCACGGCGCTGACGATGCTCGGCATCATGATCGGCGTCGCCGCCGTCATCGCCATGGTGTCCGTGGGCGCGGGCGCGCAGGCGCGCGTGGCCGAGCAGATTCAGAGCCTGGGCTCCAATCTGATCATCGCGCTGTCGGGCAGCAGCAACGCGGCGGGCGTCCGGCTCGGTCAGGGCAGTCAGCTCACCATCACCGAGGAGGACGCGGCCGCGATCGCGCGGGAGGTTCCGGCCGTGCAGGTGGCCGCGCCCTCGTCGCGCGGCAACGCCCAGGTCGTGTACGGCAATCTGAACTGGTCCACGGGCATCCAGGGCGTGACGGCGGAGTACTTCGAGGCACGCGACTGGCCGGTGGAGGTGGGGCGTCCAGTGCCGCAGGAAGACGTGGACGGCGCCACGAAGGTGGCCCTCCTCGGCCAGACGACGGCGCTGAACCTGTTCGGCGACGCGGATCCGATCGGCCAGATCATTCGCATCAAGAAGGTCCCCTTCACCGTGGTCGGCCTGTTGAGCCGCAAGGGTCAGAACTCGTGGGGCCAGGACCAGGACGATGTGATCCTGGTGCCGCTCTCGACGGCGAAGAAAAAGGTCCTCGGCGTGAGCCAGGCGAACGCGCGCTCCGTCGGCTCGATCTCCATCAAGGTCCGCGCCGGCGAGGACATGACCGATGCGGAGGCACAGATCCGTGAGCTCCTGCGCCAGCGACACCGGCTGCAGCCGTACCAGGACGACGACTTCTGGCTGCGGAACCTCTCCGAGGTCCTCCAGACGCAAGAGGAGTCGTCGAAGGTGATGACGTATCTGCTCGCCGCCATCGCCTCGGTCTCGCTGCTCGTCGGCGGCATCGGCATCATGAACATCATGCTGGTCTCGGTGACCGAGCGGACGCGCGAGATCGGCCTGCGCATGGCGGTGGGGGCGCGCGCCCGCGACATCCTCACACAGTTCCTCGTCGAGGCCGTCACGCTTTCGCTGATCGGCGGCGTGATCGGGATCCTGCTCGGCGTCGGTGGCTCGAACGCGATCAGCGCGCTCGCGGAGTGGCGCACGGTGCTGGCGCCCTCGGCCATCGTGCTCGCCTTCGGCTTCTCCGCCGCCATCGGGATCTTCTTCGGCTTCTACCCGGCGCGAAAGGCCTCGCGCCTCGATCCCATCGAAGCGCTGCGCTACGAGTAGCCGCCGGCAGCGGCGTCCCGGCCGCGCGGCAGTCGGCCGGCGCTCTGCTATGTTCGTCGATGATGGCACGCTCCCCGAAGCGGCGCGCGCGGCGCCCGACCCGTTCGGCCCGCGCGACGCGTTCGGTTCCCCCGAAGCCGAGCGAGGCCGAGCAGCGCCTGCTGGCGCTGGCGCGTGAGCTCGCCGCGCTCGGCGTCGACCCGCTGCCGCGCGCCGTCGATCTGCTCGCCGACGCTTATGCGCCGGACGCGCCGCTGCCGCGCGCGATGTATCGCGCGTCGCTTGCCGGTCGCGGTGACAAGACCAAGATGCTGGCGCTCGCCTGGGCGCGCGAACAGGTGCGCATGGCGCTCGAGGAAATCCTCATCGGCTCGCGCACGGCCGTCGGCCTGACGGCCGAGACGCACGCGTGGGTCCTGCTCGCGGCGTGCGAGGCGCTCGCCCACGAGCCGCCCTCGGCGGTGGCCGATCGCCGCCGCGCGCTCGCCGAGCTCACGCGGCGCGCGCACTGAGCGCCGGCAGCACGCGCGTCCCGAAGCGCTCGAGCATCGCGGTCTCGGGGAAGTCGTCGAAGCCGACCATCAGATCCGTGGCACCCGCCGCGCCATAGGCGCGCGCCCGCGCGACGACGGCGTCGGTGTCGCCGACCAGCGCCGCATCGAGCAACGGATGGTCGCGCGCGATGCCACGGCGGCGGCAGAAGCGCTCGATCACGGCCGCGACCGGCGCGGGCGCGTCGAGAAGCGCCGCGTCCACCTCCACCGAGCGTCGAACCCCGTCGCGCGGCCGGCCCGCCATGGCGAGCGCCGCGTCGAGCTGCGCGGCGGCGTTGCCGAACGCCGCCGGCGGCAGGAACGACGCCTCCCAGCCGTCGGCGCAGCGCGCGGCGAGCGCGATCGCCCGTGGCCGCATCGCCGCGATCCACACGGGCGGGCCGCCGCGCTGCACGGGCGCCGGCGTGACGCGGGCTTCACGCAGACCGAGCGACGCCGACGTCACCGCGTCGCCGGCCCACAGACGCCGCAGTGCGTGGACCACGGTCTCGAGTCGCGCGAGGCGTTCGGCGGGCCGCGGGTACGCGATACCGTGGCGGCGCCACGAGTCCGCGACGCCGGGCGCCTCGGCGCCGACCGCGAAGCGTACGTCGAGCCGACCGTTCGAGAGATGATCAACGGCGACGGCGCGCTTGGCGAGCCACGAGACGTGGTGGGCGGCACGATCGAACGCATAGGTCACGGCGGGACCGATGCGACACCGCCGCGTCTCCAGTGCCAGCGCGGCCAGCAGCGTCCAGCCGTCGTGCGTCCACTCCCAGAGGCCATCACCGTAGGTCACCCGCGCGTAACCCAGCGCGTCGGCGGCCGCCCAATATCGCCGAAGCGCGGCGACGTCCGTGCCCCATGTCTGCACGCCGACGGCGATCACCGAGGCAGCATCCGCGACGGCGCGCGGGCTTGTCAAACGCACGCGGTTTGACAGTCGATGCGGGCGGTGGCTAGAGTGCGCCCGATGCTCGCGCGGGTCGCGGCCGTCGCCGTGCTGCTGCTCAGCGTCGCCGCCGTCGCCGCGCAGACGCCGGTGGAGGCGTCGCGCGCGCTCATTGCCCGCTACCACGAGGATCAGGCCAACATCGATCGCGCGCGCGATCTGCTCGAGGCCGCACTGAGCAAGGACCGCCAGGTGGAGACGATGGTCATGCTCTCGTACGTGCAGTTCCTGTGGGGCGACCTGCGCGCGAAGAGCGACGACGACAAGCTGGCCGCGTACGATCACGGCCGACAGCTCGGCGAGCGTGCGGTCGAGCTCGCGCCGAAGAATCCCGAGGCCCACGTCTGGTACGCGATCAACACCGCGCGCTACGGGCAGACGCGCGGCATCATGCGTTCGCTGTTCCTGCTGCCGACCGTCCAGCGCGAGATCGACACGATTCTGAGCCTGGACCCGAAGAACACGCGCGCGCAGTCGCTGGCGGGCAACGTGTACATGACCCTGCCAGGCATCGTTGGCGGCGATGCCGCGCGCGCGGAGGACCATTTCAAGAAGGGGCTGGCGATCGATCCGCGCTTCACCGTGCTGCGCGTGGATCTCGCCCGACTCTACATCGCGACCGGACGATACGCGGAAGCACGGCAGGAATTGACGCGCGTGCTCGACGAGCGCGCGCCGAGGATCGTGGCGGATTGGACCGTCAGAGACGTCCCGCGCGCTCGCGGACTGCTCGACTCGATCAAGGACAAGCGCTAGACATCGCGGACGTCATCCGCCGCCTGCGGCGGACGAAGCCGCGCTGGAACCGCACGGCGCTCGCCCTCATCGCCGAGCAGGACCGCGATCCGTTCCGCGTGCTCATCGCCTGCATCCTCTCGCTGCGGACGCAAGACGCCACGACCGGGCCGGCCGCGGCACGGCTGTTCACGGTGGCCGACACGCCGGCGGCGATGCTGCGCCTGCCGGCCCGACGCATCGCGCAGCTGATCTATCCCGTCGGCTTCTACCGCACGAAGGCGCGCGTCATTCTGGGCCTCTGTCGCGATCTGCTGGAGCGCTTCGCCGGGCGCGTGCCCGATGACATCGACGCGCTGTTGACGCTGAAGGGCGTCGGACGCAAGACGGCCAACCTCGTGGTCACCATGGGCTTCAACAAGCCCGGCATCTGCGTGGACACGCACGTGCACCGGATCTCGAATCGCCTCGGCTATGTCCGCACGCGGAACCCGGAAGAGACGGAGATGGCGCTGCGCGCGCGGCTGCCCCGGCGCTTCTGGATCGGCTACAACGACCTGCTCGTTTCGTTCGGCCAGAACGTCTGCACGCCGCTGTCGCCCCGTTGCTCGACGTGCCCCGTCCGCGCGCTCTGCCGGCGCGTCGGGGTCACGGCCTGGCGTTGATTTTAATGGGGGGCCCCGACATGGCCCCCCAAACCCCCCAGCGCTCGGGGCGGCCCGGCGAAGCCGTGCCACCCCTCGATGACCGTGAGGAAGCTGGGGCGCCCCTCGATTACCGTGCTCCGCGGAGGCGGCGGAGCGTCGCGAGGTTGCGGAGATCGGCCGTCGGCTCGGGCTCCTTCGGCGTCTCCAGTACTTTCGGCACGCGCGCGAAGCGGCGATCGTTCAGCAGCAGGCGGAACGGACGCAGGCCCAGTCGCCCGCGACCGATGTGCTCGTGGCGATCGAGGCCGGAGCCCAGCGGGGCGCTCGCGTCGTTCAGGTGGAAGGCGAGCACACGCCCCAGCCCCACGGTTCGCGCGCAACGCTCCATCGCCGCCGCGTAGCCGGTCGGCGTCCGGATGTCATAGCCGGCGACGAAGAGATGGCAGGTGTCGAGACAGATGCCCACGCGCTCGGCGCGCCGCACACGCCCGATGATCCCCGCGAGGTCCTCGAATGTGCCGCCGAGCGTGTGACCACCGCCCGCGGTGTTCTCGAGCGCGACGCGCACGCGCGCCCGCGGCACGCGCGCGAGCGCCTCGTCCAGCGCGCGGGCGACCGCCGCGAGGCCGGCCTCGTGGCCGGCGCCGAGATGCGATCCCGGGTGCACGACGAGAAAGCCGAGGCCGAGCGCCTCGGCGCGCCGCAGCTCGTCGCTGAACGTTTCGACCGCCTGCCGCCACGCGGCCGGCACCGGCGTCGCGAGGTTCACGAGATAGCTGCCGTGGGCGAACGCGTGGCGGATGCGATGGCGTCGTCGCGCCGCACGGAACGCCGTCACGGCCCGGGGATCGAGCGGCGGCGCCGCCCACTGGCGCTGGTTCTTGAGGAAGATCTGGATGGCGCCGCAGCCGAGCTCGCGGCCGCGCCCGGGTGCCAAGTCGAGCCCGCCCGCGACCGACACATGCGCGCCCAGCTCGTCCAACCGACGCGTCACGCGGCCCAGCCTACACCTTGCATCGACGGGGGCGGTGGCGGGATAATCCGAACCACACCGTACTGGCACAAGACTCGTCGGTTTCCCCGGGAGGCATCTATGCAGCCGCGGCCGATTCCCACCACGATGACGACGATGTTCGAGTACGACTACGCCACCGCCGAGGCCGATTTGCGCCGGCTCTACGAAAACGCCAAGCGCGACCAGTGGAATGCCTCCCGAGACATCCCGTGGACGGCCCCGGCCACCGACGACGGCCGCGTGATCGCCGACGAGCTGATCGACATCTACGGCTCGCCGCTCTGGGACCGTCTGTCCGAGGCGCAGCGCGTGGAGCTCAATCGGCGCATCGCCGCCTGGCGGCTGTCGACCCTGATGTACGGCGAGCAAGGCGCGATGCTCGCGTGCAGCCAGCTCGTCGACGTCGTCGAGGGCGCCGACCACAAGTTCTTCCAGGCGACGCAGGTCATGGACGAGGCCCGCCACAACGAGGTGCTCGACCGGTACATCACCGAGCGCCTCGGTATCCGTTACGGCGTGCCGCAGAACGAGCGCGATCTGTTCGACTCGATCCTCACCGAGAGCCGCTGGTACCTCAAGACGATTGCGCTGCAGCTGGTGGCCGAGACGTTCGCGGTCGCGCTGTTCAAGATGATGGGCGAAAGTGCGCGCGATCCCGTGCTCGGCGAGGTCTGCAAGCGCGTGCTGCAGGACGAGTCGCGGCACATGGGCTTCGGCATGCTGTCGCTCCCGCGCGTGGTGAGCGAGGCGTCCGAGACCGAGCGGCGCGAGCTCGAAGACTACACCTGCTTCGCGCTGGAAAAGACGCTGACGGGCTTCTTTCCCGCCGAGGCCTATCGGGACATGGGATTCTCGCCGGCCGAGATGGACGAGGTCCGCCGCTATCGGCGAGAGACGGCGGCGTCGAACGACTACGCGCCGTTCCGAAAATACTTCCGCAAGGACATGCACTCCTCGATGGTGCAGAACCTGGCGCGCATCGGCCTGTTGAGCGATCGCGTGCGCCCGCGCCTGGAGCGTCTGGGCATCAGCCTGCCGACGCCCTGACCGGAGTCAGCAGCGCGATCAGCCGCTCGCGCCGAAACGCCCACGCCGCGCGCAGCTGCCGGCCGACGAGCACGGCATGCGCCGCGCGGCCGAGCGGTCCGCCCGGCAGCCGGTACGTCACGCGGTCCTCGAGCCATGTCCCCTCCCCGTCTTCGAGCAGTCGATGTCGGTGCTCCCAGCGTGCGTACGGCCCGTTGACCTGCACGTCGACGAAGCGATAGGGCGGATCCCATTCGCGGATGAACATCCGCCATCGGAGCGGAAGGCCGAGCCAGGCCATACGGAAGTCGAGCACCGCGCCGGCGTCCATCCGCACGCCCGGGGTGAGCAGACGGACGCGAAAGGACGGCGGCATCACGCGTGCGAGATTCGCGGGGTCGGCGATGAAGGCGAACACGTCGGGTCGCCGCCGCGCGAGCCAGAGGCGCGACTCCATGACGTGGTCGGGCATGACGCGCGGGCTATCATAGGCGGGTGCCCCGGCTCAGTCAAACGCGCGCGTACGTCGCGCTTCTGCTGATCGCGGCGCTGTGGGGCACCTTTCCGGCGACCTCAAAGCTCGCGCTCGAGGACCTACCGCCGACGCTCCTCACCGCGCTGCGCGCCGTCATCGCCTCGAGTTTTCTCGTGGCACTGCTGCTGCGCGCGGGGCCCGAAAGCGTGCGGCCACCGTCGTCCGAGATGATCCGCGCCTTCTTCGTGCTCGGCGTGGCCGGCGTCGTGCTGTCGATGCACATCGCGTACTGGGGCATCTATACGACCACCGCGGCCAATGCGGCGATCCTGCAGGCCGCATCGCCGATCATGATCGCGCTGGGCGCGCGACTCTATCTGGGCGAGCGGCTGCGACGCATCCAGCAGGCCGGCGTCGCGCTCTCGATGCTCGGCGTTCTGATCGTCGTGACCGAAGGCAACCTGGCGGAGCTGGCGCCGTCAGAGTGGCGCCTCGGCGATTTCCTCACGCTCCTCGGCCTCGTCGCGTGGACGGTGTACACGGTGTACGGCAAGCGGCTGATCGCGACGGTGCCGCCGGCACTCGCGACCACCGGCGGCTACCTGTGCGGAACGCTCGTGCTCGTCCCGCTCGCCATCGTGACCCTGCCGCTCATGCCGCGGCCGCGGCTGCTGTCGCCCGTCGCATGGCTCGTGCTCGTGTACCACGCGGTGCTCGGTGCGATCGCGCACCTCTGGTGGTACGCCGCGGTGGAGCGCGTGGGGCCGAGCCGCGCCGCGGTGTTCCTGAACGTCACGCCGCTCGTGGGCATGGCGCTGGCGGCCGTGCTGCTCTCCGAGCCGATCGGCCGCTGGCAAATCTACGGCGTTCTCTTGGTGTTGGCCGGGGTTGCGCTGACGACACGTGTGTCGCGCGCCCCGCGATCCGGCGGGTAATTGGGGGGGTCGCCGCGACCCCCCCAATGTCGATAACTACGAAAGCTTCTTGACCTCGCCCAGGATCTTGTCGGGATCCGGCAGCTCGCCCTTGCCGTGTTTCTCGGCGTAGCGGACCTTGCCGGTCTTATCCACGATGAACGTCGCGCGGCTGTTGATGTTCATGTCGGCCATGTGGACGCCGTAGTCCTTCGCGACGCTGCGATGCATGTCCGAGAGCAGCGGATAGTGGCTGATGCCCACCGACTTCGCCCAGTTGTCGTGGCTGAAGGGACTGTCGGTCGAGATACCCAGCACCTGGGTATTGGCCTTCTCGAAGTCGCTGATGCGCTTGTCGAAGGCCGGCATGCACTTGCTTCAGCCGGGCGTCCAATCGAGCGGGTAGAACAGCAGAACGATGTTCTTTCCCTTGTAGTCGCTCAGGCTCACGTCTTTCATGCCGATCGTCTTCAGCGTGAACGACGGCGCCTGATCGCCGACGTTGAGCGTTTTCTGATCCGTCACTGAACGGTCCCCCTTCTGGCGAACGTGCGCTTCGCCCGGGTCATGATAGCACCCTCGATCGTGGCCGGCCGTCGCACGGGCGCCGGCGGTTTTCGCACATCGCTCCACAGCGTGCGACGCTGCGCCTCGAACGGCGTCGCGTCGACGCCGAGATGCGCGGCGGCCGTCACCACGCGCCCGGTGCTCCAGAGCGGCTCGAAGCGCTCGGCATAATTCGGATCACGCAACGCGTGATGATCCATGATCACGCGACATCCGGTCGCCTCGAGCACGCGCAAGAGATTGTCGACGCCGCGTTGCACCGCGCCCGCCGGCAGATCGCGCTCGACGTAGGACGGCGGCCCCGAGAGATAGAGCAACGTCGGACGCTGCTGAATCAGCCAGGCCGCCGCCACGGCTGAGAGCGGGCCCTGCACGTCGGACGCGAACACGAAGCGTTCGCGCTGTACAACGTCGCTCACGAGCAGACCGACGACATGGCCGAGCGCCGTGCCGTCCACGCCGTGCGGCAGCGGCGGCGACACCGCGAGCTCCACCGCGCCGCCGCGACGTCGCCAGCCGTCGGCCGACTCGAGCGTCGCCTGGCCGTCGAGCGCTTTCCACAGCGCGAGACCGCGTCGAGCCTGGGCACCGGCGATCATCCGCCGCGGATCTTTCGCGAGCACCGTGCGTCCGGCATACGAGACGGGGTCGCTGCGGAAGTGGTCGTCGTGATAGTGGCTGACGAAGATCAGCGCGGCGCGCGCCGCGTAGGCTGAGATGCGATCGTTGGCGCGTCGCAGCGCCTCCCACTCGGGCTCCGCGGGCGGCAGCCCCCAGCGCGTCGGCGCCAGCGTGGCGCCGGGATCGATCAGAATTCCGAGGTCGGCGACCTCGACATACGTCGCCATCGACCGCACCCCGAGCGACTCCGCCGCGAGCGGTAAGACCTTCATGAGCGCCGGCCGGTCCACCGACTTTTATATTTGCCGTCGGGGCACCTTCGCAGGGCTCCGGTGCCCGACGGTCGGCGAATCTCCGCGCTCAAATACACCTTCCGCCGTCGTTCAGATTTGCCGTCGGGGCGGCTGCGCAGGGCTCCGCCGCCCGACGGTCGCCATTAAATGCATCGTCCGCCGTCGACCTCTAAGGTGCTTCCCGTGATCATGGCGGCGTCGTCGGAGGCGAGGAAGATGGCGGCGTGCGCGATGTCGTCGGGCTGGTTGAGACGGCCCAGCGGGACGGTCGCCTCGTAGCGCTTGAGCCCTTCGTCATCGACCTGCTGCTTGCCCATGAACGTCGGCAGCATCGGCGTGTGCGTGGCGACGGGACAGATCGCGACGACGCGCACGCCGTGCGGCGCCACCTCGAGCGCGAGCGCCTTCGCGAGCGTCACGACGGCGCCCTTGGACGCCGCGTAGATCTGGCCGCCGGGCCGCGGACGAAGGGCCGCCGTGGAGGCGGTGATGAGGAAGACGCCGCGCCGTGCACGCTTCATCACCGGCAGCGCGTACTTCGCACCGAGGTAGACGCCCTTGACGTTGACGTCGAAGATCGTGTCGAACGTCTTCTCGTCGACCTCCTCGACGTCCGTCTTCCACTGCGGCACGCCGGCGTTGGCGAAGTAGATGTCCAGTCGACCCCACGCCGCGACCGCGCGCTCGACGAGTGCCTGGTTGTCGGCGGCGCGCGTGACGTCGGCGGTCATCGCGACCGCGTGGCCGCCCGCCCCCTCGATCTTCTGCACCGTCGTCTTCGCCCCGGCCTCGTTCACGTCGGCGACGACGACTCGCGCGCCCTCCGCGGCCATTGCCACGGCGGTCGCCGCGCCGATGCCCGAGCCCGCCCCCGTGATGATCGCGACCTTGTCCTTGAGTCTCATCGCGTCCTCCGTCTCTACAGCGCGACTTCGGCGACCGTGCGCACGGCGCCGGCGTCGCCCGCCACCAGCAGCGTCGTCACGCCCGCGCGCTTCCACTCGTCGAGTCGCTCGCGGATGCGCTCTTTCGGTCCGCAGAGCGCGACCTCGTCCACCAGCGCGTCCGGCACGGCGGCCTCCGCCTCGGCCTTCTTGCCCGACAGGTACAGGTCCTGCATCGTCTTCGCCGCGTCCTCATAGCCGTATCGTCGCGCGATGTCGTTGTAGAAATTCCGGCCGCGCGCGCCCATGCCGCCCACGTAGAGCGCGACGCGTGGCTTCACGAGCGCGCGGCACGCGGCCGCGTCGGGACCGACGACGACGGGGACCATCGGCATGATGTCGAACGCCTCGCCTGCGCGGCCGGCGGCCTTGAAGCCTTCGTCGAGCCACGCGCGAAACATCGCCGCCCGGCGCGCGGAATAGAACACGGGGATCCAGCCGTCGGCGATCTCGGCGGCGAGCGCGACGTTCTTCGGTCCCACCGCCGCCAGATAGATCGGCAGCGAGGCCCGGCCGTGCAGGATCGACTTGAGCGGCTTGCCGAGCCCGGTGGCATTGGGGCCCGCGTAGGGAATCTGGTAGTACTCGCCGCGGAACTCGAGCGGCTTCTCGCGCTTGAGGATCGCGCGGACGATCTCGACATACTCGCGCGTCTTCACGAGCGGCCGGCCGAACGGCTGGCCGTGCCAACCCTCCACCACCTGCGGGCCGGAGACACCGAGACCGAGACGGAAGCGGCCGCCCGAGAGCGCATCCAGCGTCATCGCGGTCATGGCCGTCATCGCCGGCGTCCGCGCCGGAATCTGCATGATGCCGGTGCCGACGTGGATTCGCGTCGTTCGCGCGAGCATCCACGCCGCGGGCGACACCGCGTCGGAGCCGTACGCCTCGGCGGTCCACACCGATGTGTAGCCGAGCCGCTCGGCCTCCAGGACTTTGTCGATGTCGAGGGCGAGGCTCGCGCCCGAATAGTTGAGGCTCAGCGCCAGCCGCATGGCCTCTCGCTCAGCCGTCCCAGCGGTAACGCTCGAGCCTCACGCGGCCGCGTCGCAACACCACGCCCTCCTGCTCGAGACGAATGCGCTGGGTGAGCATCCCGGCCTCGCGCCGACGCCGGCTGATGCGGCCCTGCGCGTTGACCACCCGGTGCCACGGCACGTCCTCGGGGCACGCTCGCATCGCGCCGCCCACCGCGCGCGCGGCGCGGGGCGTGCCGAGGCGCGCCGCCACCTGGCCGTAGGTCACCACGTAGCCCTTCGGAACGCGCCGCACGAAGCGATAGACCTCACGGCGAAAGCTCAGCCTGCCGCGTCGCGGCTCATCGCCAGCTGCCACAGACGCGCGTAGAGGCCGCCACGTCTCAGCAGCGCCGCGTGCGTCCCCTCCTCGTGCACGCGTCCCTGGTGCAGGACGAGGATGCGGTCGGCGTGCTGCACGCTCGAGAGTCGATGCGCGATGGTGATGCTGGTGCGGCCGGCCAGGAGTCGGTGCATCGCCTCGCGGATTCTCCATTCCGATTCGGGGTCGACGCTCGACGTTGCTTCGTCGAGCACGAGGATTGCGGGATTGTACACGAGCGCCCGCGCGATGGCCAGCAGCTGGCGCTGCCCGTGCGAGAGATTGGCGCCACGCTCGCCGAGCGGCTCGTCGAGCCCGCTCGGCAGCGCCTCGACGAAGTCGCGCGCGCGCGCCGCCTCGAGCGCGCGGCGGAGCGCGGCGGCGTCCGGGTCGGCGCCGAGGGCCACGTTGTCGGCAACGGTGCCGGTGAAGAGCACGGTGTCCTGGAACACGGTCCCGACGCGCCGGCGCAGCCGCACCAAATCCCACTCGCGCACGTCGACGCCGTCCACGAGCACCCGGCCGCGCGTGACGTCGTACGCCCGCACGAGCAGCCGCGCGCACGTGGACTTGCCCTCGCCGGTCGGGCCGACGAGCGCCACGTGCTCACCGGCCGCTACGGCGAACGAGCAATCGCGAAGCACGTACGCGTCGCCGTCGTACGCGAACCAGACGCCGGCGAATTCGATCTGCGAAGCGGCTGCGCGTGATGGGCGGTCGACGTTTGCGATCGCCGCGCCGTCGGTCGTTGCCGCCGGCGAACGCCCGGCGATTGCCAGCGCTCCGCCGCCGTTCACGCTCGTGAGCGCTCCGCCGCCGGCCAGCGCCGTCGCCGGAGAGACGATCGCGGGCGGGCGATCGAGCAGGCCGAAGATGCGCTCCGCGGAGGCCATGGCGGCTTGCATCACCGTGTACTTGGCGCCGAGATCGCGGATCGGGAGGAAGAAACGGTTCGTGTACTGGATGAACGCGACGAGCGCGCCGAAGGACAGCGCGCCCGCGCCGATCTGCCCGCCGCCGTACCAGATCAGCAGCGCCAGCGCGACTGCGCCGAGCGCTTCCACCGACGAATACAGCGACGCCTCGAAGACCGTCGAGGTGAAGAGCGCGCGCCGGTAGTCGTCGTTGAGACGTCGGAAGATCGCGTGCTCGTGCCGCTCGCGCGCGAACAGCTGGATGACTGTGACCCCCTGCAGCGACTCCTGGAGGAATGCGTTCAGTGCGGCCAGACGTCGCCGCGCCTCCCGGTAGGCGTCCCGGGCGCGAAGCCGGAAGTACGCGGCCACCGCGGCCAGCACCGGCACGATGGCGAACGTCACCAGCGCGAGCCGCCAGTCCATCCACAGCATGATGGCCACCACGCCCACGAGCGTGATGACGTCCGCGGCGATGGCGAGCAGGCCGCTCGTGAACGCCTCGCTGACCGCCTCCACGTCATTGAGCACACGGGTCATCAAGCGGCCCACCGGATTGCGGTCGTAGTAGGCGGCCTCCAGACGCAGCAGGTGTCCGAAGAGCGCCTCGCGCAGGTCGTGCGTCACGCGCTGGCCCACGAGCGCCATGAGATAGGCCTCGAGGCTGCGCAGCGCATAGAGAATGCCCAGCGTCGCCGCGTATGCCGCGGCCGTCAGCGAGAGCCCGAGCCAGTCGCCCGCCAGGATGTGATCGTCGATCGCGACCTTGAGGAGATAGGGCTGCGCCAGCTCGGCCAGCGCGATCGCCGGAAAGAGCGCGACCGTGGCATAGAGCATCGGCCGCTGGGCGCGCGCCGCCGCCCACAGCCGTCGCGCCAGCCGGCGATCGAAGGCGCGACCGAGAACGTCGTCGTGATCGAGGGCGGCGCGCTCAGGCACGAGCGATCTCCTCCTCCAGCTGCTGGCGCCGCCACAGCCGCGCGTAGAGTCCGCCCGCGGCCAGCAGCGTGGCGTGGTCGCCGTGCTCGACGAGCCGCCCCTCGTCGAGGACGACGACGCGATCGGCGGCCTGCGCGACACGCAGGCGGTGCGTCATGACCAGTGTCGTCAGGCGGTGGTCGCGTAGCGCGCGCACGATCGCCTCCTCGGTCGCGGCGTCCACGCTCGCAAAGACGTCGTCGAGGACCAGGATCGGCGGGCGGCCCGCCAGCGCGCGCGCGAGCGCCAGCCGCTGCCGCTGGCCGCCCGACACGGTGAGGCCGCGCTCGCCGACGACGGTGGCGTAGCCGTCGGGAAAGCCGCTCACCTCGGCGGCGACGTTGGCGGCCTGCGCCGCCGCCACGACGTCGAGCCCGGCGCGACCCAGGGTGATGTTGTCCGCGATGGAGCGCGAGAAGAGAAACGCCTCCTGCGGCACCCAGCCCACCGTGGCGCGCAGCGGGGCCAGCGGCAGCGACGTCACGTCGCGACCGCCGACGAACACGGTGCCGGCCGGCGGCTCCCAGAGCCGCGCGAGCAGCAGCCCCAGCGTGCTCTTGCCCGCGCCGGTCGGTCCCACCACCGCGACCATCTCGCCAGGCGCCACCGCGAAGGTGACGTCGCGCAGCGCCTGACCGCGGGCGGGATAGCCCCACGTCAGCCGCTCAAACGCGAGCGACGGGGGGCCGCCCAGTGGCGCGGCGTCGCCCGGCGCGGGCCGGGCGGCGGTGACGATTTCCTGGATGCGCTCCATGGAGGTCAGCCCGCGACGCACGACGGACAGCGTGAGGCCGAGCGCCACCGTCGGCCAGGCGAGATAGCCGAGGTACCCGTTGAAGGCGACGAGGTCGCCCAGCGTGATGCGTCCCGATGCGACGTCGCGGCCGCCCACCCAGATCACCACGAGCACGCCCACACCGGCGATGAGCGACATGAGCGGCGTGAAGCGCGCCTGGATCGCCGCGACGGCGACGCTGCGCTCGAGCAGCGTGCGATTGGCCGCCGCGAACGTCGCGGCCGCCCGGTGCTCCATCGTGTACGCCCGAATGGCGGCCATGCCGGCCAGCGTCTCCTGCACGCGGCCCGACAGCGTGCCGAGCTGCTCCTGCATCGCCTGTGTGCGCTCGTTGAGCGAGACGTTGAAGCGCCGCGCCAGCAGCACGAGGATCGGCATCGGCGCCATCGCACACAGGGTGAGCCACGGATCGACCGCCAGCATCGCCGCCAGGGCGCCGCCGAAGGCGAGCGCCGTGCTCACAAGGCTCACCGCGCCGAAGCCGACGAGGCTGCGCACGGCCGAGACGTCGCTGGAGGCGCGCGTCATGAGGTCGCCCGTCGAGTGACGCGCGAAGAACTCCGGCGGAAACGTCTGCAGCGCGGCGTACAGCCGATCCCGGAGATCGGCTTCCACACGCTGGCCGGCGCCGAGGATCGCGAACCGCGAGCCGAGCCGCGCGGCGCCGTTGGCCGCCGCGAGCGCGAGGATGAGGCCGACATAGCCGCCGAGGGCGGCGGCGGCGCCGTCGCGGGCGAGCGCGTCGATCGCGTGCTTGACCGTCCACGGCACGGCGAGCGAGAACCCGGTGGCGGCGAGGAGACAGAGCGTGCCGAGCGCGTAACGCGCGCGGTACCGCCCGGCGGCGCGCGCGATGGCGAGCGCGGCAGGCGTCAGCCGCGACTCCCCGCCGCGTGCGGCTTGAGCGCGGCGTAGACGGCGAAGACGGTCGGCGTCGGGACGCCCAGCCGCTCACCGAGGCGCACGGCGTGGCCGTGCAGTGCCTCCAGCTCGAGCCGGCGGCCGTGCACGAGGTCGTGGTGCAGCGACGAGAAGGCCGTCGGCGCCAGCGCGCTCGCATTCTTGATGATCGTCTCGACGACGTCGGCGGGCAGCGTCACGCCGGCGGCCCGCGCCACCGCCGCCAGCTCCTCCACGATGCGTCGGTACATCCGCCACGTTTCGGGGATTTGCCGGATGACGCCGATCGGCGCGCGCGTCAGTGCGGTGGTGCCGGCCTGCGCGCTGATCAACAGATACTTCTCCCACAGCACGCGGCGAACCTCGGTCGAGAGCTCCACCGGCACGCCGGCGGCGGCCAGCGCGTCGCGCAGGCGCGTGGCCCGCTCGCTCACGCGTCCGTCGAGCTCACCGAAGACGATCCGCCCGAGCAGCGTGTGTGCGATCACGCCGGGCGACTCGATCGTGCTGAACACGAACGCGGCGCCGCCGAGGGCCCGGCCGGCGCCGAGGACGTCGTCCAGGATCTCCTCGTTGTCGACGCCGTTCTGCAGCGACACCACGCCCGTGTCGCGACCGAGCACCGGCCGCAGCGCCTCGGCGGCCTCGCGCGTGTCGAACGACTTCACGCAGAAGAGCGCCATGTCCACGGGCGCCTGGTCGGCGAACGACTCCACGGCGTCGGCCTTGGCCGTGAATTCGCCGTCGACGGCGGAGCGCACGCGCAGGCCGTGGCGGCGGATGGCGTCCAGGTGCGCGCCCCGCGCCAACATGACGACCGACTCGCCCGCGCGCGCGAGCTTCGCGCCGAAGTAGCCGCCGACACCGCCGGCGCCCACGATCGCGATGCGCATCACCACCACCCCCGGCGCTTGAAGTAGCCGAGCATACCGAGCGCGCTCGCGCACATGAGTCCCAGCGCCCACGCGTAGCCGTAGCGCCACTCGAGCTCCGGCATGTGCTTGAAGTTCATCCCGTAGATCGAGGCGATCGTCGTGAGCGGGATAAAGATGGTCGCGATGACCGTGAGCACCTTCATGACCTCGTTCAATCGCTGGTTCTGCACCGACAGGTAGACCTCCATCACCGACACCGCCGTCTCGCGCAGGGACTCGACGATCTCGAGCGCCTGGACGGCGTGGTCGTAGACGTCGCGCAGGAAGAGGCGCGTCTCGGCCGTCACCAGCTGCGACTCGTCGCGCTGCAGGACGGTCACCTCTTCGCGCATCGGCCACACGGCGCGGCGCAGGGTCAGCAGCTGGTGGCGCATGCGCTGCAGCTGCACCAGCACGATGGCGCTGGGGTCGTCGATGGCGGCCGACTCGAGGTGCTGGATACGCTCGCCGAACTGCTCGATCACGGGAAAGTACGCGTCCACCACGGAGTCGATGAGCAGGTAGGCGAGATAGTCGGCGCCGGCGTCGCGGACGCGGCCGCGGCCCTGACGGATGGCCTCGCGTACGGCCCCGAAGCAATCACCGTCCGGACGCTCCTGCACGGTGATGAGCCATCCGGCGCCGAAGAACAGGCTCACCTGCTCCTCGGCCACCTCGCCCTCGGCGATGCGCATCGTGTGCATGACCACGAACAGGTGCTTGTCGTAGCGCTCCACCTTCGGCCGCTGCCCGACGTTGAGAACGTCTTCGAGCGCGAGCGGGTGCAACCCGAAGCGCTCGCCGAGCCGCGTGAGGGTCTGGGTATCGCCGAGGCCGTCAACGTTGATCCACGTGACGCCGCCGGGCGCGGTCAGCACCAGCGCGTCGTCGACGGTGACGTCGCGACGCTCGGTGGCGCCCTCGCGGTTGTAGGCCAGCACGGAAATGCGCGCGGGGGTCGGCACGCCGGCGGCGATCAGCGTTCCGGGCGGCGTGCCGGGTCTCACGTGCGCCCCGCGACGCCGCCGCGTGCCGAGCCCGGCGCTCAGCCGGCGCGTGAGGCGAGCGTCATCAGGCATCGAGCCATGCTCCGAGACGCTCCGTTGGTTGTCAAGCGAGCGTGTGATAAAGTCACGCCGCATGGCATCGCTCGAGCGCCGCGTCGCCGTCGACGCCGCGCGCGTCGCCGGCCTTCTGCTGCACGACGAGGTCTCCGGCGCTCGGCGCATCACGTACAAGGACTCGCCCACGAACCTCGTGACCGAGATGGACCAGCGCGCCGAGGCCGAGATCCTCGGTCGCCTTCGGGCCACCTTTCCCGACGACGCGATCCTCTCGGAGGAAACCGGCGCGTCGCCCGGCCATTCGGGGCGCCGCTGGATCATCGATCCGCTCGACGGCACCACGAACTACGCGCACGGTCTGCCCGTGTTCGGCGTGTCGATCGCGCTCGAGGCCGAGCGTCGCATTATCCTCGGTGTCGTCTACGATCCGTCGCGCGACGAGCTGTTCGTGGCCGAGCGAGGCCGCGGCGCCACCCTCGGCGATGCGCCGATCCGCGTCTCGGCGAGTGCCTCGCTCGGCGAGAGCCTGCTCACCACCGGATTTCCGTACAACATCCGCGACACGCGCGACACGAATCTCCCGGAGTACGCGGCCTTCAGCGTGCGCGCGCGCGCCGTGCGCCGCCTGGGCTCCGCCGTGCTCGATCTCGCCTACGTCGCGTGCGGCCGTTTCGACGCCTTCTGGGAGCTGCGGCTGGGCGCGTGGGACGTGGCGGCGGGGAGCCTGCTCGTCGAGGAGGCCGGCGGGATGATCACCGGCATCGACGGCGGCCCGCTCGACGTGGACGCGCCGACGCTCGTGGCCAGCAACGGCCTCGTGCACCACGACGTGCTGCGCGTGCTGAAGGAAGTGCGCGGCGCAAGGAGGGAGCTCGGATGACGCGTTGGACAATCGGTGGCACCGCGTGTCTCGTCCTCGCTCTGGTCCTTGCCGGCTGTACGGCGCTCCGCGGCATGCGCGAGGTGTCCCCCGACGCCGTGCGCCTGGCGCCGGTGGCCGATCAGGCCACCGTCATCTTCCTGCGGGCGGCGCGGGCCGGGACCACCACCTCGCTGTTCGAGCTACGCGGGTCCGAGCAGCGCTTCATCGGTCTTCTCGTCAGCGACGCCCGACTCGTATACCGCACCGCGCCCGGCCGAACGCGGTTCATGGTGATCGGGCTCAGCGCCGATTTCCTCGATGCCGAGCTTGCGGCAGGCAAGACGTACCAGGTCGCGGTCCTGCTGGGCCAGGGCACGGCCGAGCAGTTCTTCGTCCTGCGGCCGGTACGTCCCGGCGCGCCGCAAACGTCGGCCGTGCAGTACTGCCTGGCGTCGTGCACGTGGGTGGAGAATACGGAACAGTCGGAGGGGTGGGCCCGCCAGAAGGCGTCGAGCATCGAGCGGAAAAAGGCGCGCTACCTGCCGGCCTGGGAAAGTCAGCCGAACCGACCGACGCTGCTGGCCACCGACGGCACGTGACGCCGGCGCGGCTCGGCGGCATGGCCGACCGCCACTAGGACCAGCGCGTGAAGATGAGCGACGTGTTGACGCCGCCGAAGGCGAAGTTGTTGCTCATCACGTGCTCGACGCGGAGGGCGCGCGGCTCGCCGCGGACGTAGTCGAGCGGCGCGCAGCGCGGATCGGGGTCCTCGAGGTTCAGTGTCGGCGCGAACCAGTCCTCGCGCAGCATCATGATGCTGAGCCACGCCTCCAGCGCGCCGCCGGCGCCCAGGGTGTGGCCGAGATAGCTCTTCAGCGAGCTGATCGGTGCGCGGTCGCCGAACACCCGGAACGTGGCGACGCTTTCCGCGATGTCGCCGGCCTCCGTCGCGGTGCCGTGCGCGTTGACGTAGCCGACATCCGCCGGCGCCAGGCCGGCGTCGCGCAGCGCGAGCTCCATCACCGTCTGCATCCCGCGAACGTCGGGATTGGTGATGTGTGTGCCGTCGCCGTTCGTACCGAAGCCGGCGACCTCCGCGTAGATGCGGGCGCCGCGTGCGCGGGCGTGCTCGAGCTCCTCGAGCACGAGCGTGCCCGCCCCCTCGCCCACGACGAGACCGTCGCGCGCGCGGTCGAACGGCCGCGGCGTGCGTTCGGGCTCGTCGTTGCGCGTGGAGGTGGCGAACATGATGTCGAAGACCGCGGCGTTCACCGCGTGCAGCTCCTCCGCGCCGCCCGCGACCATCAGGTTCTGCCGGCCGCCCACGATGGCCTCGTACGCGTAGCCGATGCCCTGGCTGCCGGCGGTGCACGCGCTGCACGTCGGCATGACCCGCCCCGTGATGCCGAAGAACTGCGCGAGGTTCGCCGCGCAGGTGTGGCTCATGAACTGCAGATAGTCGGTGCCTGCGATGCCCTTGAGGCTGCGCTTCGTGTAGAACGTCGCGGCATAGATCTCCATCGCCGGCGGGCTCCCGCTCGTCGAGCCGTACGCGATGCCCGTCGTGCCGTCGGTGACGAGCGTGCTGCCCGTCAGTCCCGCGTCGGCGAGCGCCAGCTCGGTGGCGCGCGTGGCCATGAGCGCGACGCGACCCATGCTGCGCACTTTCTTCCGCGGATAGTGTCCCGGCACGGCGAAGTCGGGCACGGGAGCGCCCAGCCGCGTATCGAGTCCCTCGTAGGCGTCCCACTCCGGCATCACGCGCACGCCGGAGCGCTTGGCCAGCAGCCCCGCGCGAATCGTCGGCCAGTCGCCACCCAACGGTGAGAGGCCGGCCATGCCGGTGACGACGACCCGACGCCTCATCGAGTCTCCACGCCGCCGCGGCCGCTGAGCGCATCGGCGCCCTCGGCCCGTGCGACCGTCAGCGTGCCTTCCACCAGCGTGGCGCGCGTGCGCGCGTCACGCACGACGCAGGCGAACGAAAAGAAATCGTGCTCGCCCCAGACGTGCGCGGCCTCGACCTCCAGGTGCTGGCCGGGCTGAAAGCGCGGCGTGTGCAGCGTGATCGATCGCGAGCCCAGGAGGAAGCCGATCGTGATCGGATCGCCGGCCGCGCGCGCGCGGAGTCCGCCGTGGGCGGCGATGCACTGGGCCATGTACTCGATGGCGACCCACGCCGGCACGCCGCCATCGGCCTCGGCGAAGACGCCGGCCGGCGAGACCTCGACCGTGCACGTCGTCCGCCGCTCCGTGTGATCGGTGATCCGCGTGAGCAGGACCATGCGCCCGCTCTGCGGCAGCACCTCGTCGACGCGTGGGAAGATGGCCGTCGTCATGTCGCGCTCGGCGAAAGCGTGTCCCAGAACTCGTAGAAGTTGAACCACTGATAAGGCGCCCTCAGACAGTAGTGCTCGAGGCGGCTGGCGTAGTGGCGCGCGAGCGCGTCGAGCGCGCCGGCGCGCTCCGCGGCGGGCAGCACGATCTCGTCGGCCAGCATCTCGACGAAGACCTCGTAGGTCGTGTGATCGCGCCGCAGGCCGATCATCAGGAGGACGGGGCACTTCAGCGCACTGGCAAGGAGGAAGGGAGCGTGGGGAATCGCCGCGCGCTCGCCGAGGAAGGGCACGTACGACACGCGTGTGTGGTCGCCGACCCCGACACGATCGGCGAGCATGCCGACGAACTCGCCGCGCTGCAGACACGCCCGGATGTCGAAGACGCTGTGCGGCGCGGCACGCTCGAGATCGATGATGCGCAGGCGTTGCGACGGATTCAGACGGGTGAAGACCGTGTTGATCATCCGTGCGTTGCGCAGGAACATGGCGACGTTGAGCGCGACCCCGCCCTGGTCCGCCACCAGACGGAGCGCGTCGAAGCTGCCGAGATGGGCGCTGACCACGAGCGCGCCGCGCCCCCGCTGGGCCAGCCGCTGCAGGTGCTCGCGGCCGTGCACCACCGTCTCGAACTCACCGGTGTCGCCGAGAAAGAACGAGGCGCGGTCGATCATGTTCAGCGCGAACTCGTGAAAGTGGCGGAACGACTCGCGCCACCCCGGCGCGCGTGGCACCGCGTCGTGCCCTTCGCGGGGCGCCCAGCGGTACAGGCGTGCGAGATAGTCGCGTGACGCCCGCCGCGCCGCCCGTCCGGTGACGAAGAAGTAGCCGACGACGGGAACGATGAGATAGGCGCAGATGCGGCGGCCGAAGATCCGCGAGCACCAGACGACGAAGTACATGCCCAGGAGCGAGCCGCGCTCGGCGACCGTGAGCCATCCCGTCCCCGGCGCCGTCATGCGCGGTCTCCGGGCGCGCGCCCGCGGCCGAGCGCCCGCCCGAGACGCGCCAGCAGCAAGCGGCCGTACGTCGCGGTGATCCGCACGTTGTCGCGGACCAGGCGGAAGTGCGAGCGGCCCCCCGCGAAGTAGCGCACCCGCACCGGGACATTGACAATCGGCACCCCGGCCCAGGCCAGCCGCACCACGATCTCGGGATCGAAATCCATGCGGTCCCCGAACCGGTGGCGCTCGAGGACGGCCAGCGTCGGGGCGAGCGGAAAGCATCGGAAGCCGCACAGAGGATCGTGGACGGCGAAGGAGCCCGTGAAGCCCCAGACGATCAGCTGTGACAGGCGGCGGCCGTAGAGCCGGCTGCGTGGCGCGCTCGCATCGAAGCGCGGATCGCCAAGGACCAGCGCCTCGGGATTGCGCTCGGCGGCGCGCAGCAACCCGACCACCTCCGCCGGGTCGTGCTGACCATCGGCGTCGAGCTGCACGGCATGGGAGAAGCCGCGCGCGCTCGCCACGCGGTAGCCGTGCCGGAGCGCGGCGCCGCGGCCACGGTTGACGGCCAGATGCTCGACGTGAAGCCACGATCGCGTCGCGGCCAGTTGCGAGAGCGTCGCGGACGTCGCCGGGCCGCTCCCGTCGTTGACGACGAGACAGGGCAGACCCAGCGGGGCGAGTCCATCGAGGACGGCGCCAATCGTGTCGCCGTGGTCGAAGATGGGAATCAACACACACGCGTTCACGCTGGACGCTGCGGCGGGCGCGCTCAGTCGCAAGCGGCCGGAGGAGACGACGCCCGCGTCGTCCCAGAGTCGAAAGTCCAGCGCGCCGCGGTCGGGCGAGAGCTCGACGCGCAGGCGCACGACGTCGGCGGGGCGCAGCAGACGCTTGAACTTCAGCGCTTCGATTCCGCGCAGCGTCGCGGGAGCGCCGAGGACGTCCCGCGTGGCGTCGAGCACCCAGCCGATCTGCGCGACGCCCGGCACAACGGGAAACCCGGGAAAGTGTCCCGCCAGGTACTCGAGATCGACGGGGATCTTCAGAAGCCGCTCGCAGCCGTGCGCGCTCCGCGCATGCTCGAGGATTCGGACGCGCCCTTCGCTCAGCGTCCGCCTCCGGCCGTGCCCGGCGGCAACACGCGGCGCAGCACCGGGTCGAGCAGGTCGCCGTAGCTGCCGCGGAACCGCCAGTAGCGGTACACGCGCTCGGCGCCGAGCAGGAGGCCCACGATCAGGTACGCGATGAGGCCGTTGTAGAGGGTCCACGTCGCCAGCGAGCCGTGCACGGCCAGCGCGAGCGACACCGCGATGTTCACGGCGAAGAACCCGCACCACACCGCGGTCACCGCGCGCAGATACGGCGCACGGCTCGGCAACAGCTCGGGATGCCGCAGTCGCGCGAACGTCTCGACGATGCTCGGCCCGCGCACGAGCGTGCGTGCGAAGGCGATCAGCATCGCGCCGTTGACCAGCGCGGGGACGAAGAGAAAGATCCGCCCGTCGTCGATCGCGGCGGCCACGGCCAGCACGACGGCCACGAGCAGCACGGGCACCGCCGCGCGCGCGAGATCGTCGCGGCGCCAGCGCCGCCAACCGGACGCGGCGTGCGCGAGCAGAACGACGGCCGCCACCGCCGCCAGCGTGCGCGGCCCGACGAGCACGAGACCGGCGTAGATCAGCAACGGATAGGCGAGCCCGACGACGGCGATGACCACCCGCACGCGATCAGGATCGCGCGTTGAGCTTCTGGTAGAGGAGGTCGACGATATCCTGCACCGTCTTGATCGACTTCAGCTCTTCTTCGGCGATCTCGAGATCGACGTGCTGCTCGAGGCGAACCGCGAAATCGACCAGGTCCAGGCTGTCGAGCTCCAGGTCCTCGACGAGCCGGGCGGTCGGCACGAGCTGCTCGTCCCGCAGCTCGAATCCGCCGACCAGCACGTCACGCAAGCGCTTGAAGATTTCGTCCTTGGACACTTCGGGCTGCGTCATGAATGCTCCTCATCGGCGCCGAGCCCCTGCTCGTAGAGCGCCTGCAGATCCGCGGTGAGTCGTCTGGCGGCCACCGGCAGTGTGCTGCCCGCGTCGAGATAGCGCGCGGGGTCGATCGGCGCGCCGACGCGCAGCACCCACTGTGGCCGCCCATCGGGAACGTCGTGCCACGACTGACCCTTGAGCAGCGTCGGGGGGCGGCACGTGATGACGACCGGCACGATCGGGCAACCGCTCTTGAGCGCGATGTGGGCCGCGCCCCGCTGGAAGCGATGCAGGCCGCCGCGCGGCGAGCGCGTACCCTCGGGAAACAGCAGGACCGAGCGGCCCTGCGCGATCCGGTCGGCGCACGATTCGACGAGCGCGTCGCCGTCATCATTGGCGAGGTAGCCGGCGCGCGCCACGATGCGCCGCATGAACGGGTTGCGCCGCGCGGCCGTCTTGACGATGCAATCGGCTTGCGACAGCCGCGCCAGCAGCAGGATGACGTCGATGAGCGTCGGATGATTGGCGACGACCAGCCGTGGCCCACTGCCGGCCAGACGCTCGCCGTCGATCCACGAGACACGGCACAGTCTCAGGCACACCATCCACCACAACCAGAGCCGAAAGGCGTGATGGACGATGCGCTGTGTGCGCAACTCACGACGCGCCGGCACGCCGCGTGCGGACACCGCCGTGATGGCGGCGACGACGATGGCGCCCACCCCGAAGCTGGCGAACGCCACACCGGTCCGGAGCGCGCGCCAGCCGTGCGCGAGGCGACGCCGCGAGGGCACCCGACGCGACGCGGCGCCCGGAGCGACGGGTGGGGCCGCGACCTGCGACGTGACCGTCATGCGGTCTAGTCTTTGATCTCCGTGACCTTGTTGCCCGTGAAGTGGACCTGCATCTTGCCGAACCGGTTCTTCCAGAAGGTCCACACGTCGGAGTCGAGGCTCGGCGTCGCGTGCTCCGGCGGATAGCCGAGCGCCAGGATCACCGCGCGCTTCGTCATCCCCGGCAGCACCGACCCCGCCTGCACGCCCTTGCGATCCACCTCGCTCAGCGACTCCAGCTTGGGCTCGCACTTCTTGCCGAAGTAACGGTCGAGGTGCTTGGGAATCGGCTCCCGCAGCGAGTTGTGGAAGACGTACTCGTACTCGCGGTCCTTGCCGAGCACGCGGAACGTCAATTTCCGCTTGTCGAGCGACTCGAGCTTGACCTTGGTGCACAGCGGGATCAACCCCTGTTGCTGGTAGTTCACTGAGTAGAGGCGCTGCCGGGGCTCGTCGGGATGCAGGTTCACGAGCGTGTAGACGGGCGACTGGCCGATGAGCGGATAGTCGACATCGGCGGCGACGGCCGGCGCGCTGGCGGCGAAAATGAGCGCGAGCACAAGCGTGACGTTGATAGATCGCATAAGGAAAGATTTTACTCTACCCGGGGGGCGACCGTCACTTTCGGGCGCGGCGGCGGCCGGTTAGAAGGCGACGACGCTCACGCCCGCCAGCGCGCGGCCGGCCAGCTCGGCGACCACGAAGTCGCGGATCGGGCCCACCAGGATGTTGCGCCGGGCGAACGGGTCGACGTCCGGGTCCAGCGGGGGGCCGTACAGCCGCTTCATCGCGGCCATCAGCTTGGCCGTGGTCGTGGTGACGACCTCCACCTGCAGCCGCAGATGGCTCTCGAGGCTCTCGATCAGCGCGGACTTCGAGGGATCGTCCATGGCCAAAACGAGCACCTCTCCCGCGCAGAACAAGGGCACCAGATGGTGTCGCGCGGCGAACCGCTCCGAGATGACCGTGGCGAGCTTCTGGCTGATCGAAATCTTGTCGACGTCGAAGAAGTTCACGTGCAGCTGAGTGCAGAGCGCATCGCGCATGGCCATCTCGTCGATGTAGCCGAGCGTGATCAGCGCCTTGCCGATCGGCATGAGCAGCCGCCGCTGATAGGTCAGCGCCTCCTCGAGCTGCGCCGGGGTGATGCGCCCGGCCTTGACGAGGATCTCGCCGAGGCGCGAGCGCTTGCCCCAGCGATGCAGCAGTGCGTTCAGCGTTTTGCGGGTGACGAGCTTGTTCGCGAGCAGGACCTGGCCGAGCGGCATATAGCTGCGCGCCACGCTCTGCAGGCGCAGCGCGGCGTCGAGCTGATCCTGCGTGATGATGCCATCCGCGACCAGCAGCTCGCCGAATCGACGGGCCGAGGGCGACTCGCCCACCGGCATCACCGGCGTGGCCGCGCCGGCGCCGGATGTCTCGCCGGCGACCTGGCGTGCACCATTTAGATGTCCGTTCGTCGGCCGGGCCGCCGACGACGCTTCGACCGGGCGCGGTGTCGGGACGCTGCTGCGTCGCGTGAACAGGCCCATGGTGGTCCTCCCCTCGCCTGGGAAGAGCAACGCGGGTGCCGAGCCCGAAGAGGCTCGTAAAGCTCGGCCATCTCTGAGGTTTTATCGGATGTTTCGGCCGACGGAACTGAGTAGCAACCGTCCGGCTGATCAGTTTCGAGCCAGCCCGGGCCTCACATCTCCCAGGGGGGCTCGATGGTCATCCGCAGCTCCAGCAGTGTCGGACCATCGGCTTGCAGCGCGTTGCCGATCGCCTCCGGCAGCGCCTCGAGGCCGGCCAGGCGCTCGCCGCGCGCGCCGAACGCCCGCGCCAGCGCCGGAAAGTCCGGATTCGTGAGGTCGGCTTCGCCCCATCGCCCCTCGTACATCCGTTGCTGCAGGTACTTGATGGCGCCGTAACGCTCGTCGTTGACGACGAGGAACACGATCGCCAGTCGGTACTTCACCGCCGTGGCGAGCTCCGCCACCGAGAACATGAAGCCACCGTCGCCCGCGATCGCGATCACCGCGCGCTCGGGCCGCGCCAGCTTGGCGCCGATCGCCGCGGGAACCGCGTACCCCAGCACGGCCGAGCCGGTCGGATACAAGAAGGTCCGTGGCGCGTAGACGGGAAAGCGGTGCTCCATCCAGTACGTGAGCCCCGTCTGATCGTTGACGACGATGGCGTCCTCGGGCAGCGCGCCGCGCAACGTGGCGATCGCCGCCGCGACGTCCGGGGTGAAACGCGGTCCAGCGTCCTGGCGCAGAGCGGCGAGCCGTGCGCGGTCCCAGCCGGTCGCCGGAGCGCCGTCGCCGAGTGCCTGGAGCAGACGCGCGAGCCCGTCGCGCGCGTCGCCGACCACGGCGATCTCCGCCTTGAACGCGCGGCCGATCACGGCGGGATCGAGATCGAGGTGCACGAGCGTCTGTCCTGGGGCGAGGCCCACGCCGAGCTTCTCGAGCGAGCGATGCCCGAGCTTCGTCCCGACCGCAAGCACGACATCGGCGGCCTGCAGCGCGCCGGCCGTCGCACGCCGATCGGGCAGCACGCTGTGCCAGAGCCGATCGCGCTCGTCGAGCGCGCCGCGGCCGGCGACCGTGCTGATCACGGGTGCATCGAGCCGCCGCGCGACGGCGACCAGCTCGCGCTCGGCGCCGGCCGCGATGACCCCGCCGCCGGTGATGATCAACGGCCGCGTCGCGGCGCGCAGGCGTCGCGCGGCGGCGTCGACGTCGGCAACGTGACACGGCGGCCGCCGCGGCGTGGCCGGGGCGGGTGGCGACGTCTCGGCGCGAGCGAAGAGCAGATCGTTGGGAATGGACAGTGCGACCGGACCGGGTCGGCCCGAATGCGTCAGATCGAAGGCAGCGGCGAGCGATGGCGCGATCGCCGCCGTCTCGGAGAGCGCCTCCGCCCAGCGGGTGACCGGGCGGAAGCAGTCGATCTGGTTCGGCACCTCGTGCAGCGCGCCGAGGCCCCGACCGACCAGCGCCGACGCGATGTCGGACATGATCACGAAGACGGGCACGGACCCCGAGTACGACTCCGCCAGCGGCGTGAGCGTGTTCGTCGCCGCGGGGCCGCTCGTCACGATGACGATGCCGGGCGCGCCGGAGGCGCGGGCGTAGCCGTCGGCCATGAAGGCCGCGCCCTGCTCGTGGCGGGCGAGGATGTGGACGATCTCGGACTGGCGCAGGAGCGCGTCGTAGATCGCGAGGTTGTGAATCCCCGGAATGCCGAACACGTGCCGCACGCCCTCGCGCGCGAGCGTCCGGACAACCCACTCGCCGCCGGTCGGCGAGCTCATTGCGCTCGTCGCGCCCCGAGTGAATCGTGGCGCTCCTCGGGTACGCGCGAGCTCATCGCATCGTTGGGACGGCGCGGTCGATGGCGACGTCGACGAGGGCGGGGCCGGGATGATCGAGCGCGCGCAGGAGCGCCTCGCGCAGCGCCGCGGGCTTGTCGACGCGCTCGGCGAGCACGCCCATCGAGCGCGCGAGCGCGACGTAGTCGATCTCGGGCGAGACCAGATCCATGCCCGGAAACACGCCGCGCTTGGCGCCGGGCAGCCCGAACGCGAGCATGCCGGATTTCAAGATCGCGTACGACGCGTTGTTGGCGACCACGTACGTGACGGGCAGCGTGTAGTGGGCCGCCGTCCACAGCGCCTGCGGCGCATACATCACCGAGCCATCGCCGATCGTGGCCACCACGCGGCGCCGTGGATGCGCGAGCTGTACGCCAAGCGCGGCGCCCATGGCCCAGCCGAGCGTGCCGGTCTTGCTGCCGAAGAAGTCCGAGCCCGCGCGGAACGGCAGGTGCCGCAGCACGTGAGACAGCGACGACGCGGACTCGTCGACGACGAGCGCGTCCGGCGGCAGCAGCGTGCCCAGCATGCCCATGAGGTACTCCGGCGCGATCGGCACGCGCTCGGCGCTCGCGTCGGCGGCCGCGGCGAGGCGTCGAACGTGCTCGTCGCGCCCGCGTCCCAGCGTCACCAGGCGCTCGCGGGCCGCGCCGCGCGCGGCGTCGTCCTGGCGCTTGGCCACCGCCTCGTGGAGGTCGCTCAGCGCGCCGCGCACGCCGGCCACGATGCCGAGCGCGACGGGATAGCTGCGGCCGATCTCCCGCGCGTCGTCGTCGATCTGGATGATCGTCTGGGCTGCGCCGAACGGCGCACCCGGCGCGTGGAAGAGCCACGTGAAGACGTTCGCGCCGACGACGAGGATCACGTCGAAGCGCTCCAGCGCCTTGGCGGTGGCGGTCGACGTCGGATAGAGGCCGCCGCGCCACAGCGCATGATCACCGGGGAAGGACAGCCGTCGATGGATGGGCTCGCCGTGCACCGCAGCGCCGAGCGTCTCGGCGAGCGCGACGAGCTCGGCCTGGGCGCCGGCGCGCGCGACGCCATCGCCGGCGACGATCGCCGGCGCTTTCGCCCGCGCCAGCAGCGACCCCGCGCGAGCGATCGCCTCGGGCTCCGCCGTCGGTCTCAGCGCGACGGGCCCACGGGCGGCGCCGCGGTCGTCGCAGGGCTCGGTCATGAGATCCATCGGCAGCGCGAGGAAGACGGGCCCCGTCGGCGGCGCAAGCGCCAGGTGGATCGCCCGACGCAGCGCGCTCGGCGCCTCGGCCGCGTTGCGGAGCTCGTATGACCACTTGGTCAGGCCCTCGGTCATCTTCACCATGTCGCCGGCGAGGATCGGCGCGTCGAGGAGCAGTCGCGAGTCCTGCTGCCCCGCGGTCACCAGTAGCGGCGTCTTCGCGCGCGACGCGTTGTGAACGATCGACAGCGCGTTCGCAAGCCCGGGAGCGACGTGGAGATTCACGACGCCGAGCCGGCCCGACGCCTGCGCATAGCCGTCGGCGGCGGCCGCGGCCGTTGCCTCTTGCAGCGCGACGACGTACGTGAGGCCGGATCCGTCGAGGGCATCCAGGAATGGCAGCTCGGTCGTGCCGGGGTTGCCGAAGAGGTAGTCCACCCCGGCCCCGCGCAGGATTTCGATCAGGCGCGCGGCGACCTGCATCAGCGCGGTGGCCGCGGCGTGTCCATCGGACGCCCCTGAGGGACATACTTCGCGTCGATGAAGCGTCGGATCTCGGCCGGCGTCTTCCCCTCGCCCGTCAGCCGCATCACGTCACGCGTGATGTCCGTGCAGAGCGTTCAGGTCGCCGCGTGGCTCGTGTATGTCACGGCCGCGTCGGTCTCGGCCTTGATGTAGCACGAGCGATTCGACGTGTGGCCGACCTGGGCGCACCCGCACGTGCACGGGATATAGCGCAGGACATCACCGCGGGTCGTGGCGAAGCGGTAAAGCGCAGGTGCATCGGCATCGGCGGCGAACGCGGGCAGCCCGCCACGCGGGACGGTCTGGACCTCGTCGCCGATCTCGTCCCTGTTCGGCGCGCTCTGCGCCACGCCGGCGAGCGTGAGCGCGACCGCGACGGCGACGACCGCGCGCCTCACGAGGCCCTCGCCAGCGGATACTCGCGGCCACCGAGTCGAAGCGCGCCACGGCCCGAGGCCTCGTCGTAGTCGGCGAGGGCCAGCAGCTGGAAGGTCGCCGCGCGCGAAAACCGTGCCTCGAACGCGCCGGCCTTCACCGCACAGTAGGGCGCGTCACCACGACCGAGCCGGATGCTCGCCGGATCGACGCGCTCCTCGCTGCCGTCATTGAGCAGCGCGTGCAGCGCCTCGCCGCGCCGCTCGATGCGCGTCAATACGAATGGAGCATCGTCCACGTTCACCGGGATGCGCACCCGCGTCTGAATGAAGTACCCCTCGGCGTCTTTTTTCAGATTGCTTCGGAGATTAGCAAGGATTCCCGGATGCGTCACTTGAACACCTTCATCGTACCAGTCGCCATCCCTGTCGATGCGGAGGTCGGGAAGCTTCCAGTCGGCCGGCGGCGTCGCCATCAGCTGATCCTCCTAGAAGACGACGCGTCGTCGAAGAACGCCTGGGCGTCGCCGGCGGTGACCGCCTCGAGCGTTCGACGGTCGGCCTCGGCGAGGCGCGTGGCCTCCGCGCGCGAGACGGGCTCGGCGTCGCCGAACCTCGGGCCCACATGGGCGAGATCGGCGCCCGCCACGAACGCGACCCGACGTCGGCTGGCGGCCACCGTCTCGCCGAGCGCGTCGAGGAAGCGCGCCACGCGGCGGTCGTTCTCCGGCCGGCGGCCGCGGACCAGCGCCTCGTGGACGAAGCTCGTGAGCACCGGCACGATCGCCACGTCGCGGCGGCCAGCGAAGAGGTAGCGCAGGAACACGGCCTGGAACTCGATCGCGTGCTCGTTGCGGTGCGCCAGCTCGGCGGCGAAGCAGTCCTGTCGTGCGCGCGCGGCGACCGCCTCGACGAAGTCGACGTCGACGGGCGCGGCGCCGAGCGGCGTGTCGTACGGCTTGCGCGTGAGCGCGAATGGATGCGACATCCCTGCGTGGCAGGTTCCGAAGATCACGAAGACATCCGCCGAGCAGCGCTCGGCGAGGTCGCGGTAGCCCCACGCATAGGCCGGGCCGCCGCGATGGAAATCGATGTGCGGTGCGATGAGCGCGCAGACCGGCGAGCCTCCCCCCGCCGCGCGCTTGATCGGTCCCGGCCCTTGCGGCGTGGCGAAGAAGCCGTCGATCATCGCGGCCAGCGCCGCCGCATCGGCAGGATACGCGCCGCCCGCGTGGCTGGCCGGCCGCACCGGCGCCGCGAGGAACGCGCCGTCGACGTCGGCACGCCGCGCCTCGAAGCGCGGTCCCTCGAGAAACCCGTGCTGGTCGAGCGCCTGCGCCAGCTCCTCCACGCGCGCGAGGTCGACGTGCTCGCCGCGCTGGCGCATGACCGCCTGCTGGATCGCATCGACGTCGTGCGCGCCGTCGAAGAGCGAGACGATCTCGAGCAGCGCCATCGGCAGCATCACCACCGACGACGTGTAGCCGGCGGGATCGCGCAGCGCCAGGTAGCGCTCGCCGTCGTGCTCGACGGGGAACGCCTCGACGCCGCGCAGGCGCGGTCGGCGCGCGGTGCTCCGGTCCGCAGGCCTGCTCACGGCTTGAGGTACGCGAGCGCGGCCGCGACGTAGATGCGCGCCGCGTCCACGAGCTCGGCGACGTCGACGTGTTCGTCCACCTGATGCGGGATCAGACGACCGCCGGGTCCGCACGTGACGATCGGGATCCCGAGCTCCATTCGCAGAATCGTCCCGTCGGTCGAGCCCGGCACGCCGCCCCACCGGGCCGGCCGGCCGGTCGCGCGCCGCACCGCGCCGACCATCGCACGGACGAGCGGCTCGGTGCGCTCGACTCTGGTGGCGAGCCGAAAGCCGTTGATCGGCGCCCAGTCGATGGTGACACCGGCAGCGCGATCCGCGGCGCGGCGGCACGCCTCGTCGATCTCCTTCGCCACCGCCGCCGCGTCGGGCCCGGGCGTGAGCCGCACGTCGAGCGTGGCGTGCGCGGCGGCCGGGATGACGTTGGACTGCGGCACGCCGGCGACGGGCGCGGCGATGACCGTCGGCGTGACCGTCGGCGGTCGCAGATAGCGACTGCGCGTGCAGAGCGCGCGCAGCCGCCGTTCGAGTCGCGGCGCGTCGGCGACGAGCGCCGCCAGCGCGGTGATCGGATTCGCGCCGGCCTCGGGCATGGCGCCGTGAGCCATCCGCCCACGCGCGGTCACGCGCGCCCACACGACGCCACGCTGCTCGAGGCAGAGCTCGTTCTGCTCGGGCTCGCACACGATCGCCGCCGAGAGCTCGCGGCCCAGCGGCGTGGTGCACAGGTGCTTGGCGCCGAGCATGTCGCCTTCCTCGTCCACGAGCGCGCCAACGATGAGCCGGCCACCTAGGCGCACGCCGCTGCGCTTGATCGCCGCCGCCGCGATCATCGCGGCCGCCAGGCCCGCCTTCATGTCGGCGGCGCCGCGGCCATAAATTTTTCCGTCGACGAGATCGGCGCCGAACGGCGGGTGCGTCCACGCGGCGGGATCGCCCTCGGTGACGACGTCGGTGTGCCCCTCCAGCAGCAGCGTCGGCGTCGCGCCGCGCTCGCCGAGAACGCCGAGGACGTTCGGGCGTCCGGACGCGACGGCCTGGACCTCGACCTCGAAGCCCTGGCCGCGCATCCACCGCTCGACGTACGCGGCGACGGCGGCCTCGTTGGCGTCGGGATCGCCGGGACGCACGACGCTCGGAATGCGGACGAGATCGCGCGTGAGGGCCACCAGCTCGTCGGCATCGACCAGGGACAGCGCACGCGTCAGCGTCGGCACGACGGTGGCTGGCCCGCGGCGGCTACTCGTGCGGAAACGACAGGATGACGGAATCGAGACGGATGACGCGGTATTCCTCGAGGGCGATATAGAAGTAGTGGCCCTCGACTTCCTCCGCGCTCTCCTCGAAGGCGACGACCGTCTTGAGATCGGGCATCTCGCGGAACGCGTTGGCGCCTTCGTCGAAGCCGTCGCCGCGAGCAACGACTTCCCCGTACCGGATCGGCGAGCCTTTCGGGCAGTTCACGCGGATGTCGGCAGGCGCTTCGGCCATCATCTTGACGAGGAGATTGATGCCGTAGACCTGGATGGGGATGT
>QHSO01000210.1 GCA_003220475.1 Candidatus Rokuibacteriota bacterium
GCCCAGCTCACCCCTCGAGCGTCTCCGGATCGATGCCGTGCTCCGTCAGCTTCTTGCGCAGCGTGTTGCGGTTGATGCCGAGGATGTGCGCCGCGCGGACCTGGTTGCCGCCGGTCTCGCGAAGCACGGCGCGCAGCAGCGGCTTTTCGACGAGGCCGACCATCAGATCGTAGAGGTTGGCGCTGGTGTGCTCGCGGAGGCCGCGGACGCACTCCAGGAGCTTGCGCTCGATGATGTCTTCCAGCGTGGCGTCGACGGCGACGGAGGCGGCCGCGGAGACGGGGCCAATCGGCAGGTGCTCGGGGAGGATCACGCCGCTGGTGGCCATCACCATCGCGCGCTGCACGACGTTTTCCAGCTCGCGCACGTTGCCGGGCCAGTCGTGGCCGACGAGACGATCCAGCGCTTCGGGGGCGACGCCGCGCTCGCCGAGCTCCGTCGCCCATTTCGCCAGGAAGTGGTCGACGAGCAGCGGGATGTCGCGACGGCGCTCGCGCAGGGGCGGCAGCGTGACGGTCACGACGTTGAGGCGGTAAAAGAGATCCTCGCGGAAGCGGCCATCGCGCATCATCGTCTCGAGGTCGCGGTTGGTGGCGGCGAGGACGCGGACGTCGATGCGGATCGGCTCGGTGCCGCCCACTCGCTCGATCGTGCGCTCCTGCAGCGCGCGCAGCAGCTTGGTCTGCAGCTCGGACGGCATGTCGCCGATCTCGTCCAGGAAGAGCGTGCCGCCGTGGGCCAGCTCGAGCTTGCCGAGCTTGCGGTCCTTGGCGTCGGTGAAAGCGCCGCGCTCGTGGCCGAAGAGCTCGGATTCGAGCAGCGTCCCGGGAATCGCCGCCGAGGACACGGCGACGAACGGCCGTCCTGCGCGGCGGCTGTAGTGATGGATGGCGCGCGCGACGAGCTCCTTGCCGGTGCCGGACTCGCCGCGCAGCAGGACGGTGACGTCACTGGCCGCGATGCGCCCGATCGTCTTGTAGACGTCCTGCATACGTGGGTGGCGTCCGATCAATGCGCCGAACTCCCACACCTCCTGCAGCCCCGTCTTGAGGCGCGCGACCTCCTGCGTGAGCCGGCCGGCGGCGAGCGCCCGCTCGGCGAGCAGCAGCACCTCGTCGAGATCGAACGGCTTGGCCAGGTAATCGTAGGCGCCGCGCTGCATCGCCTGGATGGCGGTCTCCATCGTCCCGTGCGCGGTCATGACGATCACGTGCGCGTCGGACGCCAGCTCGCGCAGCTTGGCCAGCACGGTGAGGCCGTCGGTGCCCGGCATGCGGATGTCGAGAAACACGAGGTCGAACGGCGCCTCCGAGAACACGCGCAGCGCCTCGTCGCCGTCGCGCACGGCGGTGACCTCGTAGCCGGCCTGACGCAGCCCTTTTTCGAGCACCCAGCGCAGGCCATCCTCGTCGTCGGCGATCAGGATCCGTGCGGGATCTGGATTTTGGGTCATCGCGCGATCGGCAGGAAGCACGTGACCGTGGTCCCGCGTCCTTCCTCGCTGGCGATGTGGATGGCGCCGCGATGCTGCTCGAGGATCTGGTGACAGATGGCGAGCCCCAGGCCGAGCCCCTGATCCCTCGTGGTGAAGAACGGGTCGAAGATCTTCGCGCGCAGCGCGGCCGGAATGCCGTGACCTTCGTCGATGACGTGCGCCTCGACCATCGTGCGCGCGCCGCCGCCGCCCACGTCCATCTTGCCGAACACAGGGTTGAGGCTAACCTTCGTGGCCAGCGTCAGCGTGCCGCCCGCACTCATCGCGTCCATCGCATTCCTGATCAAGTTGTGGAACACCTGCACCAGCCGGTCCTCGTCGCCCAGAATCGGGGGCAGGCTCGGATCATACCGCCGCACGACGTTGATGCGCTTGGCGCGTGCGCCCTCTTCGTTGAGCAGGGCGACGCGCTCGAGCAGTTGGTGCAGGTTGAGCGGCACCGGCCGCACCGGGGCGGGGCGCGCGAGGTTGAGCAGCATCTCGATGATGCGGTTGACGCGGTCGACCTCGGTCGTGAGGACGGTCGTGTACTCCGCCAGGCGCGGCTCGCTCGCCAGCTCGCGCGCGAGGAGCTGCACGGCGCCGCGGATGGCGCCCAGTGGGTTGCGGATCTCGTGCGCGAGGCCGACGGCCATGCGACCGGCGGAAGCCAGCGTCTCGCCTCGACGCACCTCGGCCTCGAGCTGGCGGATGCGGGACAGGTCGCGTAACACGGCCACCGCGCCGCCCACGGTGCCGTCCTTGCCGAAGAGCGCCGCGGTGACGAGGCTCACGGGAACCTCGCGGCGGTCGGGACGCTCGATGAGCGCCTCGGCCTCCGAGCGGCTCTCGCCGCTGGCGAGCGTCTCCGCCAGCCGCCGCACGATGGAGGCGTCGCCGGGGAAGATCTCCTTCAGCAGCCGGCCTTCGGCGCGGCGCGCAGAGCGCTCGGCGAGCACCTCGGCCGCTGCATTCCAGAACACCACGCGCAGATCCGGATCGACGGCGATGACGGCGTCCGGCAGTCCGGCCAGCACGGCCTCGAAGTTCACGAGAACAACCCCGCGCAGGAGCGCACGGAGCCGGGTCGCATCTCGAACAGGCCACCCACGGCCCAAGCCATTCTCGCGGAGCCCGCTACAACAATCATCACTGCGCCAGCGTCAGATCCGGCACCGCGTTCAGGTCGAGCGCGGCGCGCTCGCCCGCTTTGAGCCGGTCGCTGCCGGCGGCGGCGATCATCGCCGCGTTGTCGGTGCATAGGCGCGGCGGGGGCACGTGCAGGCGCACGCCGTGCGCGACGGCCTCGGCGGCCAGGGCCTCGCGCAGCGGCCGGTTAGCCGCCACGCCGCCGGTGAGCACAACGCGCTTCACACCCGTCTGCTCGCACGCGCGCATCGTCTTGCGCACCAGCATCCGCACCACGGCCGCCTGGAACGACGCGGCCACGTCCGCGACCTGGCGCTCGGACAGCGGTCCGTGGCGCTTGACGTAGAGCGACACCGACGTCTTGATGCCGCTGAACGAGAAGTCGCGCGCGCCGTCGGTCATGCGCGACGCCGGAAACGCGATGGCGGCCGGATCGCCGGACTCCGCGGTACGCTGCACGATCGGCCCGCCCGGAAAGCCGAGGCCGAGCAGCTTGGCGACCTTGTCGAACGCCTCGCCGGCGGCGTCGTCGCGCGTCTGACCCAGCAGCGCGTACTCGCGCGGCGCGCGCGCGTGATAGAGCGCGGTGTGGCCGCCGGAGACGACCAGCGCCAGAAACGGATACTCCGGCGGATCGTCGGTCAGGAACGAGGCGTAGATGTGCCCCTCGAGATGGTTCACGCCGACGAGCGGCAGGCCATGCGCCCACGCGAGCGCCTTCGCCAGCGACGTGCCGACCAGCAGCGAGCCAACGAGCCCGGGGCCGTGGGTGACGGCGATGCCGTCGAGGTCGGCGAGCCGCACGTGCGCCTGGTCAAGTGCCCGCTCGATGACGGGCACGATGACCTCGATGTGGCGTCGGGACGCGAGCTCGGGCACCACGCCGCCGTAGGGCGCGTGGACGTCGTCCTGCGAGGCGACGACGCTGGACAGGATGCGCCGACCGTCCGAGAGCACCGCCGCGGCCGTCTCGTCGCACGAGCTCTCGATTCCCAACACCACCATCGGATTGCTGCCTCCAAAATCAGCACCCGGCGCCGAAAAAACGAAAGGCGGTGGAATGTCCTCCACCGCCCTTCGCCGCTTCGCCCGCTACCGGGTCGTCGTCTGCGTCGGGGAGGGAGCCTGAGCCTGCGGCTGGCCGCCCTCCGGACGCTGCTGCTCGATCAGTCGCATCGTCTTGATGACGTCCAGCGCGCGCTGCAGCTGCACGTCCTTCTTGAGATCTTCCATCGGATCGGGCGACGGCAGCGGCCGGTCCTTGGGCGCCGGGTCCTTCGGCGCCTCCACCACGATGTCGGGCGTGATGCCCTTGCCGTGGATGGAGCGGCCCTTCGGTGTGAAGTACTTCGCCGTCGTCAGCCGCAGCCCCGAGCCGTCCGAGAGCGGGATGATCGTCTGCACCGAGCCCTTGCCGAACGTCTGCGTGCCCACGACCATCGCGCGGCCCCAGTCCTGCAGCGCGCCCGCGACGATCTCGGAAGCCGAGGCGCTGCCCTGGTTGACCAGGATGACCATCGGGATCTTCGAATAGCCCTTCTTGGCGTGGGCCGAGAAGCGCATGTTCTGGTTGCGCACGCGGCCCTCGGTATAGACGACCAGCTTGCCGTCGTCGATGAACTTCTCGGAGACCTCGACGGCCGCCGTCAGCAGTCCGCCGGGATTGTTGCGCAGGTCGAGAACGAGCGCCTTCATCCCGTTCTTGTCGAACTTCTCGAGGGCCTGATCGAGGTCGTGGGGGCTCTGCTCCTGGAACTGGCGCAGCTTGATGTAGGCGATGCCGTTGCCGAGGTCCTGCGAGCGCACGGAGTGCACGCGGATCTGCTCGCGCGTGATGTCGAAATCCTTCGGCTCGGTCCAGGTGTGCAGGCCGGCGCGATACGCGGGCGTGCCTTCGATCGGTGACACGACGGTGAGGATGTCGTCCTTGAGGGTGATCTCGATGCCGAGCCCGCCGAAGGAGCCCGACGTCTCGACCTGCATCTCCTTATAGGAGTCGGGATCCAGGAACGAGCTGTGCGGGTCGAGACCGCGCAGCGTGCCCTTGATCGCGCTGTAGATCAGCTCCTTGGGCGGCACCTCGTCGACGTACTGGTTCTGTACGATCGACAGGACCTCGGTGAACAGCCGCAACTGTTCGTACGTGGCTCCCGTGTCGGTGCCTTTGCTGACGGCGGAGCCGCCGAGTGACAGGGTGAGCACGACGAGCAGTGAGCCGATCACACACACCTTCTTCATGGAATCCCCCAGAGCCCGGATCGCTTCGGCCCCATTATCGGAGCCATTGTTGGGGGTTCTGCGGCCGCCCCTGGTACCGCACCTCGAAATAGAGGCGCGGCCCCTCGAGGGAGCCCGTGTCCCCCACTGTCCCGATGCGCTGCCCCTGCTTCACGTCGTCGCCTTCCTTCACCAAGGTCTCGGCGACGTGCGCATAGAGCGTGTAGTACTCGTTGTCGTGGTCCAGGATGATCAGGTTGCCGTAGCCCTTGAACCATCCCGTATACACGACGTGCCCCGTGAACACGGCCGCCACATCACGTCCCTCGACGGCCTCGATGTCCACGCCATTGCGAAACGTCCGCGTGCCGAACCGCGGATGCACCTGGGCGCCGAACGCGCTCACCACCCGGCCCTCCGTCGGCCACGGCAACCGGCCGCGAAGCAACCCGAATCCTACCGCAGGAGTCTCGGTACCCGGCTTCGGCGGCGGGATCTTGGCCAGGCGGCGCTGCCTGGCCTGCAACTCGCGGATGAAGGCTTCCAGGCGTCGTGTTGCCTCGGTGAGCTCGCCCACCATCCGTTCGTGGTACGCGCCCTCGTCCCGAACCTTGGCCAGTAGTATACGGCGCTTGGCAGCGTCCCGATCGACTTCGCGCTGCTCCCGCTGGGCATCCGCCCGGAGATCCGCCAGCTCGCGCTGTCGGCTCTCCTCCCTAGCCCTGCGATCTTCCAGGCGTTCCGTCGTCCCACGATACTCTTGGATGACGCGGGCGTCCAGAGAAGCCAGGCTCGTGAGGTGACGAACGGCGGCCGCGCGCGTGGCCAGATCCTCCCCCGCAAGCAGCGTGGGCAGCGCGCCGCCCTGAACGTGCACCTTGTACATCGCGCGCAGCCGCCGGCCGAGCGCCGCCTGCTGGCCCGCGCGCTGGCCCTCGAGCGTCTGGACCTCGCCCCGCAACGCCTTCATGTCGCCCGCCGCGCGTTTGACGCGCGCGTCCAGCCGCGAGATCTCACGCTGCTTGTCGGCCAGCCGCTGCTCGATCACCTCCAGCTCCGCGAGCACGGAGGTTTCGCGCGCCCGCGCAGCCGCGGCCTTTTGCCGTTCGTCGCGTAGCTGCTTCTCGGTCTGCTGCAGCTTCTTCTGCTCGGCCGAGATCGGGTCCTCGGACTTCTTGGCGGTCTGCGCGCCGGCCGCGCCAGCGACCGCGGCCACGAGCCCCAGCGCGACCGCCATGCGCGCGCTCACGGCGCCGTGCGGCCGCGCGCGAGCCAGCCGCCGAAGCCGCCGAGCATCGTGCCCGCCAGCATCAGGCCCACCACGGTGTGCGGCTTCAAGAACGTCAGCCGCTCGAGACCGAGCGTCTGATTGACGAGCGGCTCCAGATGCGGCCCCGCGAGCGCGTACACGGCGATGAGCAACCAGATCGCCATCACCGCCCCGAGCAGGCCTTGCAGCATCCCTTGCAGCAGCAGCGGCAAGCGTACGACGAGCTCCGGCGCGCCGACCAGGCGCATGATCTCGAGCTCCTGACGGCGCAGGTGCAGCACGAGTGTGGTCGCCGTGGTGACGGTCAGGATTGCGGCGACCGCGAGCACGGCGCCGATGCCGAGGCCGATGACGTCGAGCAGCCGCCGACCGCGGGCGAGCCGATCCACCCAGTCCATGCCGCCGCTCACCTCGTCGGTCTCGGGCAATTCGGACAGCCGCGTGATCAATCCGCGCGCGCCCTCGGGCGTGGCGCCCGCCTCGTTGAGCATCACCTCGAGCGACGCGGGCAGCGGGTTCGTCGGCAGCTGCTCGGCGACGCTCGCGTCCTTGCCGAGCACCTCCTTGAGCGTGCCGAGCGCCTCGCTCTTGCTGACGTAGCGCACGGCCGCCACCCCCGGCATCGCCTGCACCCGATCAACCAGTTCATCGGTCTCGGCGGCCGAGGGCTCTTGCTTCAGGAACACGGTGATGCGCACGCGATCGCGCCACTGCTCGGCGGCCTGACCGACATTGGTCGAGACGAGCCAGAAGCCGCCGAGCGCGGCCAGCGAGAGCGTGGTCAATAGAATCGCCGCGACGGCGACGCGACCAGCACGGTGGAGGTCGCGCAGCGCCTCCCCGATCAGAAAGCCGAGCACCTAGCCTTCGTCCTTCACCAAACGGCCGCTCAAGAGGTGGAGCGTCCGCTGGTGCAGCGCGGCCGCCAGGCGGGCCTGATGGGTCGCGAACAGCACGGTCGTGCCGCGCGCCCAGATGTCCTTGATGATGTCGATCACCTCGCCCGCCATCGACTCATCGAGACTGCCGGTCGGCTCGTCGGCGAGGAGCAGCAGCGGCTTGCGCGCGATTGCGCGCGCGAGCGCCGCGCGCTGGGCCTCGCCCTGCGAGAGCTGCGCCGGATACGCCTGCGCGCGCGCTGAGAGGCCTACCCTGCGAAGGGCATCGAACACGCGCGGCGTGATTTCGCGGCGCGGCGTGCCGAGCACGCGCAGCACGAACGCGACGTTCTCGTAGACGGTGCGGCCGGGCAGCAGCTTGGCATCCTGGAAGACGACGCCGATGGAGCGCCGCAGCGCGGCCACCTCGCGCACGCGGAGCGCGGGCACGTCGCAGCCGAGCACCTCGATATCACCCTCGGTGGGGAGCTCTTCGCGATAGAGGAGGCGCAGGAGCGTGGTCTTGCCCGCGCCGCTCGCACCGTGCAGCGTGACGCACTCACCCTTGGCCACGCGGAAGGAAATGTCGCTGAGCGCAGGGACCTTCACCGGTCCAACGGAAAAGACCTTCCACACCCGGTGAAGCTCAATCATCGAGACACGACGATTATAGCGGGCAGGCGAGCGCGGACGCTCACCGTTTCGTCAGCTTTTCCAGCTCTTCCTCGACCAGTCGGCTCACGAGTGCGGGGTTGGCACGGCCGCCGCTGGCCTTCATGACGTGGCCGACGATCGCTTTGCTGGCGGCCGTTTTCCCTTTGCGATAGTCCTCGACGGCCCTCGGGTTGCCGGCGATCGCGCTCGCGACCATGCTCGCGAGGGCGCCCGCGTCGGCCACCTGGGTGAGCCCCTCGCGGCGCACGATCGCAATCGCGTCCTCGCCGGTGCGCACCATCGTCTCGAACACGGTCTTGGCGATCTTGCCGCTGATCGTCCCGTCGTCGATGAGCCGCAGCAGGCCGGCCAGGCGTGACGGCGTGACCTTCGCCTGCGCGATGGCGCGCTCGTCGTCACCGGGCAGCTCGCGCAGCAGCTCGGACATGACCCAGTTCGAGACGAGCTTCGGCTGCGGGAACTCGCGCACCGCGGCCTCGTAGTACTCGGCGAGCGCCCGGCTCTGGGTGAGGAGCGCCGCGTCGTACGCCGGCACGCCGTAGTCGGCGACGAAGCGCTGGCGGCGCGCGCGCGGCAACTCGGGCAGCGCGGCGCGGATCCCGGCGGTCCACGCGGCGTCGAGCTTCAGCGGGACGAGATCGGGCTCGGGAAAATAGCGATAGTCGTGCGCGAACTCCTTGCTGCGCATCGAGCGCGTGTAGCCGCGGTCGGCGTCCCAGAGTCGCGTCTCCTGCACGATCCGCTCGCCGCGCTCGAGCGCGTCGGTCTGGCGCGCAACCTCGAACTCGAGGGCGCGCTGCACGTTGCGGAAGGAGTTCATGTTCTTGATCTCGACCTTGGTCCCGAGCTGCGCGGCGCCCGCGGGCTTGAGCGAGACGTTGGCGTCGCAGCGCAGCGAGCCTTCCTCCATGTTGCCGTCGCAGACGCCGAGGTAGACGAGCACCGCGCGGAAGGCGCGCAGATAGGCGGCCGCTTCCTGCGGCGAGCGGATCTCGGGCTTGCTGACCGTCTCCATCAGCGGAACGCCCGCGCGGTTGAAGTCGACGAGACTCGACTGCGCGGTCTCGAGCGTGCCCTCGTGGACGAGCTTGCCGACGTCCTCCTCGAGGTGCAGCCGCTGGATGCCGATGGTGCGAGACGCACCATCGGGAAGATCGATTTCGAGCCGGCCTTCTTCGGCGAGCGGCTCTTCATATTGGCTGATCTGGAAGTTCTTCGGCATGTCCGGGTAGTAGTAGTGCTTGCGCGCGAACCGGCAGGCGGCGTTGACGCGACACTCGAACGCGAGCGCGGTGCGGACGCCATACTCGATCGCGCGACGATTGATCACCGGCAGCGTCCCCGGCATCCCCTGGCAGACGGGACACGTTTGCGTGTTCGGCGGCGCGCCGAAGGTCGTGGGGCAGCCGCAGAACATCTTCGTGCGCGTCGTGAGCTGCGCGTGGACTTCGAGGCCGATGACGATGTCCCACTTAGACTCGCCTCGGACGGTCGTCGCCTGCGGCTCCTCCGGCGTCCTGCGGCTCGCACTACCACTGCTCACGACAGCTCCGGGTGGCGCGTGTGCCAGTCGGTGGCGCGCTCGTAGGCGCGCGCGGCGCGGAGCACCGTTGCCTCGTCGAGGGCGCGGCCGATCAGCTGCAGGCCGATGGGCAGGCCGGAGGCGGTGAAGCCGCACGGCACCGAGATCGCCGGCATGCCGGACATGTCGGCGGGAATCGTGAGGACGTCGTTCAAGTACATCGAGATCGGGTCGGCCTTCTCGCCGTGCTTGAACGGGACGTTCGGCGTGGTCGGCGCCACGATCAGGTTCACGCGCGCGAAGGCGGCGTCGAAGTCGCGACGCACGAGCGTGCGCACCTTCTGCGCCTGTCCGTAGTAGGCGTCGTAGTAGCCGGCGGACAGCACGTACGTGCCGAGCATGATGCGGCGCCGCACCTCGGCGCCGAAGCCGGCCGCGCGCGTGCGGCTCTCCATGTCGATCAGGTCGTGGCCGGGCACGCGCAGGCCGTATTTCACACCGTCGTAGCGCGCGAGGTTGGACGACGCCTCGGCGGGCGCGATCACGTAGTACGTCGCCAGCGCGTGCGGCGTGGCCGGCAGCGAGATGCGCTCGAGCGTGGCGCCCAGCCCCTTCAGCACGTCGATGGCCGCACGCACGGCGCCCTCGACCTCCGGGTCCATTCCCGCGATGAAATACTCGTCGGGCACGCCGAGCCGCAGGTCGCGCACGTCGCGCTCAAGC
>QHSO01000211.1 GCA_003220475.1 Candidatus Rokuibacteriota bacterium
CTCACGACACCGCCGCCCGTCAGCGTCGCGGAGATCGTGTACGGACCGCGGCGCTCAGGCAGGGTCGTGATGTCGTGCAGCTCGATATTGATCGGCTGCACCCCGACCTTCTGCGCCGTGCGGCCCGCCTGATCGGTGAGCGACACGACGCCGTTCTGCACGACCGCGTGCTGCACCAGGAGCCGCGGCGGCGCCGACGGCTGCTTGGCCGGCTCGCTCTTCGGGAGGGAGTCGAGCAGCTCGGCGATGTTCATGCGCCCGTCGGCGGAGATGACCGCCTCGACGCGAGGCGCCTCGAGGCGGATCTCGGCGAAGGTCCACGCCGCGTGGAAGATGCTGCTCGCGAGCTCGAGATCGACGAAGAGGCGATCGAAGCCGAGCAGCGGCCGTCCGTCCGCCTCCTTCAATCGGAACTTCTTGATCTCGATTTTCAGCAGCAACGGATTCACCCTGACTTCGCCGATCTCCGCGCGCCGCCCGAGCCGCTGCTCGACGTACCGCGGTACGTAGGTGGCGATGAGCCGAGGCACGAGGAAGAACCCGGCGAGCGTATAGACGAGCACGATAACGGACACCACGGCGAATGTGATGAGGACCGGCCGGCGCGTGAGGAGCGCGCGAAGCCGCGCCCATCGTCGTGCCCACTGGGGTGTCATGCGGGAATTGTGGGCGCGACGGAAGCCTACTGCAACAAGTCGATGTTGACGGAGATCATTAGCGGTGGCGCGAACGGTCGGCGAACCGCATCACTCGCGCCGGCCGCCGAGGAACCGGAGCAGGAAGAGGAAGAGGTTGAGGAAGTCGAGGTAGAGCGCCAGCGCACCCACGATGGCGTACGAGCCGACGCGATCTGAAGGAATTTCGAGCGCCATCTGCTTCAGGCGCTGGGCGTCCCAGGCGGTGAGGCCGGTGAAGACGATCACGCCCACCACCGAAATCAAAAACTGCAGCGCGTCGTTGTGCCAGAACAGCCCGACGATCGACGCCAGCACGAGGCCGATCAGGCCCATGAACATGAACTGGCCCATGCCGGCCAGGCTGCGCGAGGTGGTCGTCCCGTAGAACGCCAGGCCGCCGAACATTCCCGCCGTCACCATGAACGTCGTCGCGATCGAGGCTCCGGTGTATGCGAGCACGAGCACCGACAGCGTCACACCCGTCAGCGCCGCATAGCCGAGAAAGACGGCGGTCGCCGTGCCGGGCGCCAGCCGGTGCGCGCGCGCCGACAGGTAGAAGACGAGAGCGAGCTGCCCGATGAACAGGCCGATGACGAGCATGTAGTTGCTGACCAGCGCCTGGAGCAGCGCCGGCGAGCTGGCGACCATGTAGGCGACGACGCCGGTGACCGCGAGCCCCGCGCACATCCACCCGTACACCGTGCGAAGGAAGGCAGTGACTCGCTCGGCGGTCGCAACGCTTCCGGGAAACGCGGTCGCGGGATTCCGGTCAAAGGGGTTCATACGGCTCACGTTACCACGCGCGGCTGTGCTATGGGTGAGTGATGCCGCCGCAGCCGCCGCGCGCGGGGATCGTGTCCTTCTTCCGGCTGCTCGGGCTGCTCAAGTACGGCCTGGCGCTATCGGTGCTGCTAGCCTACTTGCCGTTCACGACGTACCGAATCATGCCGCTGCACGGCATGCTCGGCAATCTCTTCTCGGAGCTGCGGCCCCTGAGCGCCTTCTCGGCGATGCTGTTCGTGTTCCTCGCCGCGTGGACGGCGATGATCGTCACCGGGCTGATCGTCAACGGCGTCGAGATCCGCTACCCGCGCAGCACCGCGAACCGCGCCTATCGCACGTCCGCCGAGATCACGGGCGAGCCGTCGCCGCGCGTGCTGCCGCGGTGGGCGGACGAGATCTTCAGCGTTCCGGTCACGGTCGGCCAATTCGTGCTGTTCACGCTGGTGCTGGCCGGCCTCGCCGGCGTCGTCATCGTGCACAACGCGCGCCCGGGCGAACGCCTGTGGGCGATCGCGGCGATCGCCGTCGCGTTCATCGTGGCGTACTTTCTGTTGATCCTCGCCGCCGCGCCGGCGGCGATCCTCGCTCCCGATGACCCGCCGCTGCGAGGGCGGTGGCCGGCGGCGACGTGGTTCTGGGCCCGGCTTGGGCGAACGCCGTTTCGATCGTTCGCCGGCTTTGCGCAGTGGTTCTGCTCGCGCGTCGCGCGCGCGTTGCGCATGACCTACATCCTCGACCGCGCGGGCCACATCTATCCCGCTCACCTCACGGCGGCAATGGCCAGCTCGGGCTTCGTCCTGCTCTGGGCCATCACCGCGTACGTCTTCTATCCGTCGCGCGTCACGGCGGCGGCGGTCGTCTATCTCTACATCACGCTGCTCATCTTCGTCTGGGTCTTCGGCGCGTTGAGCTTCCATCTGGGCCGCTGGCACATCTCGCCGCTGGCCGCGATCGCGCTGATCCTGCTCATCGGCTATGCGAAGCTCGATCACTACTTCGAGCCCGCCGAGCCGGGGACGGCGCTGGAGCCGAGCATCGAGCCGATCGACGTCGCGGCTCCGGCGCAAACGAATCTGGTCGTCGTGGCCACGGCGGGCGGCGGCGTGTGGGCCGCGGGCTGGACGGCGCGCGCGCTGGAACAGCTGATCGCGAACCGACCGGCGCTGCGCCACGAGATCCGTCTGATCAGCTCCATCTCCGGGGGCACGGTGGGCGCCGCGTACTACATCGACGGCCTGCTGCGCGCCGGCCGCGAGACGAATCTGACAACGATCCTGCACGACGTCCGCGTGCGATCGACGGCGTCGAGCCTGGAAGCCGTCGCGTATGGCGTCGCCTTCAGCGATTTTCCGCGCCTGCTCACCGGCGGCTTCTACAGCCCGCACAAGGACCGCGGCCAGCTCCTCGAGGAAGAATGGGCACGCATCGCGGCGGCGCCGATCGAGGGCGACGACGTCGGCAAGCGCCCACTGCCGCGAGACGGCAAGCGCCGACTCCGCAGCCTCAACACGAGCATTCGCGACGGCACCATCCCCGCGCCGATCTTCGGCACGACCGTGATGGAGGCGGGCCAGCGCTTGATGATCACGCCGATCACCTTCGCGCCCGGCATACGCGCGCCGACACTGCAGGAATTCCTGTTCGGCACGGTCGCCGCGACTCCCGAGCCCGATGTGGATCTCTGGACCGCGGCCCGCTTGTCGGCGACGTTCACCTACATCAGTCCGCCGGCGCGCTCATGGCTCGACGCGCGCTCGACGCAGAGGGAACACCTCATCGACGGCGGCTACTACGACAACTACGGCGTCACCTCGGCCCTCGACTGGCTGACGCCGGTCCTCTGGGCTCAGAAGAACGGCGACGCGCGCCTGCGCTTCAAGCGCGTGCTCATCGTCGAGCTCTCGGGCTTCGCCGAGCCCGATCCCGAGTTCGTCAAGCCGGCCGACGGTCTCACGACGACGCTGTTCGGCCCGACGCTCACCGCGTTCCTCGCGCTGCGCGAGGGCATCGCGACCTCGCGCAATCGGATCGATCTCGACCACTTCAAGCGCTCGTGGAACGAGGCTCTGCGCGGCCGGGTGCAGATCGAGACGGTCAAGTTCCAGCCTGGACCGAATCGGCGGCCGGGGCCGCTGTCGTGGCATCTGTCCTCGACGGAGATCGAATCGCTGAAGAATGAATGGGGGCCGGGTGGTGATCCGCAGGGGTGGCAGCCGAACCTGCGCGCGGAGTGGGGAGTGCTCGATCGGTTTTTGCGTGGGGAGGGTGCGCGGCCGTAGGAAACCTCCGTCGGCGGTGAAGGCTCAGGCGAAGAAGTCGGCCACCGCGAAACTGACGTCGGGGAAGGCGAGCGGCGACACGATCTCGCCGGAGCCGTGCACCGTCACGCCGGCGTACCCGTCGACGCTCGGCCCGCGATACACCTCGATGACGCCGTCCGCCACGAGGCAGAGCCAGAACTCCGGGATGCCCGCTCGCGAGTAGAGACGCGCTTTGACGAGGCGGTCGAAGCGGACCGTCGTATCGGCCACCTCAACGGCGAGCAACACGTCCTCTGAGGCCGGACGCTTGTGGCTATAGGAGACGGCCCCTGGCCGGAGCAGAACCACATCCGGCTGCGGTTCCGACCGAGGCAGGATGACGACCGGATTCTGCGGAGAGATCACGGCCCGATCGCCGAGCCGGGTGATGAACAGCCGTGTGGCATTGATCACGCAGCCTATGTGCCGGGTGCCGATCGGCGCCATCTCGACGATTTCGCCGTCGATCAGCTCGACGCGCTCGTCCTCGGCGAGAATGCCGGCCTCGGCCATGCGGTGATACTCCTCGACGGTAAAGAGCCTGCGCGGGACCTCGACGTCGACAGCCATCGACAACCTCCACCGCCAGTATAGGGCGACATGCGCGCAGCGTGTCGCGCACGCCATCAACCGTCAATGCCGCGAATTCGATACGGCGCTCGGTGGGGTGACCGCAGCTAAGTACGGCATCCTCGCCCTCGGGCTCGCGGACGAAAATCGGCCGACCGAGATCGAATCCGAGCGGCTCGAGCAGCTCGCGCACGCGCTCGAGCACCGCGTCCGGCAACGGCCAATCGCGACCGACGATACGACGGCGGCTGCCGCCTCTCACGGCCTCCTCGACCACGCCATGACGGCGCAGTTGCCAGAACGGAATGCGCGAGGTCACAGCTGCATCAGCACGGCGGTGACGTTCCGGCTGGTGGCGCGCGCGACGACCGACGCATACAGGCCAACCTGCCGGCGATATCGCGGAAGCTCGGCGGCGATCTCGGCGTCGGTCTTGAAGTCGATGACCGTCCAGCCATCGGTGTCCTCGAATGCCAGGTCGACGACGCCTTCGATCAGCGAGCCGTCGGGTTCGCGGCACGCCAGCGGCGTCTCGCGGCGGCAGCGGCCCGCCCGCCAGGCCTCTCGCGCGCGCCCTATAAGAGGATGCGCGAGCGCGGCACCGACCAGCGCGGTCGCCGCGTGGATCTCATCGGCCGGCGCGCCGAGAATGCGCGCCTGCAGGCTGACGGCCTCGACGATCTGCGCGGGCGCCGCGTCGAGAGCGACGGTCGCCAGCGCCGCGTGGACGAGCGTGCCGAAGCGCGGGCCGGTGGGCCGTGCCGCGGCGGTTGTCCGCGTTGCGTCGATCAGCGTGACATCGACCGACTCGTCGGCGTGCGCCGCGTCGTCCGGCTTTGCGCGAGCCCATTCCGTGACGACTCGCACACGAAGGCTTGGCCGCGCGCCGGCCTCCTGCGCCTCCCGTCGCGCGGAGAGCCAGTCGTCGTAACGCTTGCGGTCGGCGTCGACGACCTCGCGCGCCGGCTCCACGATGAGATCGTCGCGCCTCAACCCATAGACGCGCTGCACGTCGAACGCAAGCGCCCGCGGGTCCCACCACGCAACGTCGTACTCGGCGAACGCGTGCAGCCCCGGACGCACGTTATCGCGCCCGGGCGTGTCGCGGTCCGAGCGCTCGAGCACGCTGTCCTCGCCGAACGCCGGGCATCCCGGCGCCGCCTGCGACGCGCGCCGCCTCTCGGCCGGCGGATAAATCGCGGCGTGCACCGGGCTGATCCATCCGTCACTCGCGCCGTCCCAGCCGCCTGCGAACGGATCGTCGCCGATCGCGGGCACGACCAGCAGATCCCGCGCGCGCGTCGCCGCGACATAGGCGACGCGCACGCCCTCGGCGCGATCGCGGAACTCGAGCCCCTTGGCCTTGTGCACGGTCATGACGCGCACACCCTCGCTCGACTCCTCGACGATCGGCGCCTCCGGCGCCTCGCCCTCCGCCTCTTCGCGCAACCGCTCGACGAAGCCGCGGAACGAGATGCTGCCCGCGGCCTCGTACGTGCGCGCCAGCTCGGCGACGCGCAGCACGTTGGCGAGCGCCTGCTCACCACGTTCGCGAAGCACGAACGCCGCGTGCGCGCGCGTGGCCGTGAGCAATCGATTCACCGTGTCCTCGACCGGCCGGTAGTTGCGCAGTCCGTGCAGCGAGCGCAGCAGCGTGAGCGCGTCGACGATCGGCTTCAGATTCGGCGCGACCTCGTCCCGCGGCAGCCGATACGGATGGAGCCGGCGGAATCGCTGGCGATACTCGATCAGCTCCTCGTCGCCGATCGCGAAGAGCGGGCCCTTGAGCGTCGCGTACACCGAGAGCTCGTCGTCGGGCCACTCCACCGCCGCCAGCGCCGTGCGCAGGCTCTCGACTTCTTCGCGCAGGTGGAACGAGCGGCCGCCGACCAGCAGGTGCGGGATCCCGCGCGCCTCCATCGCCTCGACATACGGGCGCGTGACGTCCGCGCCGAACGACGTGAAACGGCGGAAGAGCAGGCACACGTGGCGCGCCGAGATCGGCACCGCCTCGCCGGGCCGCTCGCGCTCGGTCACCTTCCAGCCACTGTCCTTCACCAGCCACGCGACGAATGCGCCGACGGCCTCGGGCAGCGACTCCTCCACGGCTTTGCGCGTGAGTCCCTGCCAGCCGTACGGCTTCGGCACGGGCAGCGCAACGATTCCCGGCTGGCCCGCGATCTCGGAGCGGTGGCGCGCCAGCGGCACGTAGCCCGCCTGCAGCGCGTCCCGGTCGTCGGTCATCACGGGCGCGAACGCGGCGTTGACGAGATTCTGGATCGCCGGGATCGCGCGAAACGACGTCGTCAGATTGATGCTCGCGGCGCCGCGCGCGACGAGCAGATCCTTCACCGCCTGGTACGTACCGACGTCGGCGCGGCGGAAGCGATAGATCGACTGCTTGGGGTCGCCGACGAGGAACAGCTTGCCCGGCGCCGGCGTGATGTCCTGCCAGCGGGCGACCGCCGGGTCCGAGGCCGACAGCAGTAGCACGATCTCCGCCTGCAACGGGTCGGTGTCCTGGAACTCGTCGACGAAGATGTGCGTGAGCCGGCGCTGCAGATCGGCACGGACCTCGGCACGGTCGCGCACCAGATCGCGCGCGCGCAGCAGCAGATCAACGAAGTCCAGCGCCGCCGCGCGCTCCTTGAGCTGCTCGTAACGGTCAACCGTCTCCAGCAGCGCCGGCTGGATCAACGCCGCGAGATCCGCATCCGCGTCGCGGGCGAACGCCTCCAGCTCGGCCAGCAGCTCGCCGTGCGCCGTCAGCACCTCGTCGCGCGTGACATCGCCGCGGTAGTTGCGCGCGTCTCCCCTACGCGGACTCCTGAACGTCCGCTGTCTGAGCAGATCGATCAGCGCCGCCTCGAGCCCGTCGTGATCGCGCGGCGCAACGCGCTCGCGCGTGAGGACGTCCTGGCTGAGCTGCCGCACCGGCCAGAGGTCGGCGTAGAGCGTGTCGCTCGTCCGCGCACAGGTGGTGAGCCGCGCGTGCAGCCCATGCACGCGCGCCACGAGCGCCTCAATCGCCGCCTCGCGATCGAAGACGTGACGCTGCCACGGCTCTCGGAAGTCGCGCCACCCCGCGAGCTGCCAGCCCGCCTTCCGCAGCCGCTCGATCGGATCGCCGTCGAACGCCCGCCGGCGCAGCGCTCGCCGCAGCCCGTCGGGCGGCGCCTCCAGCCGCTCCGTCAGCCAGCTATCGAATGCGCGGCGATAGAGCGCCTCGGCCTCCTGGTCTGCGAGCACCTCGAAGCGCGGGTCCACGCGCGCCTCGACGGGTCGCTCGTGCAAGAGGTCGTTGCAGAAGCCATGGATCGTGCTGACGCGCGCCTCTTCCAGATGGGCGATCGCGTCTTCCAGCCGCGCGCGCCGCGTGCCTTGTGGGGCTCGGGTGCGCTCGTCCTCCAGCCCCGCGCGCAGCCGCAGCTTCAGCTCGCCGGCCGCCTTCTCGGTAAAGGTCAGCGCAGCGATCGTCTGCACGGTGCCGCGTCCCTCGGCGAGCACGTTGACCAGGCGCGCGACCAGCTCGCTGGTCTTGCCGGTCCCGGCGGCCGCCTCGACGATCAGCGTCTCGTCGAGCGAGGTGCGGATGCGCTCGCGCTCGGCATGGTCGACGAGCGGCTGGCTCGTCACGCCGACCCCGTCGGCTCGCGCAGCTCGTCGATCTGTGCCGGTGTATCGATCTCGACGCATTGTCGAGCCCACGGTGAGCGCCTGATGCTGAAGCGCAACGCGCATGAACCAGATACGCGTTCGGCCGATCTTCGTCGACGACCCGGAAGAGATCGTGGTTGTAACGGTGTATGTGTACTATCTGTGATGGGACGCCAATGAGGATCACCTACGACTATGACTCCGACGGCCGTTTGGCGGGCATCGAGATCCTCGACGCCATCAGGCGACTCGGAGATCCGGCAGTCCTGCGCCAAGTCATCCTGGAAGGCGTCGGCCCCACCGCGTAGCCTCACGGCCAGTCCCTCAGCGCGCGCAGCTCGTCCATCCGCGCCTGCTCCTTCAGCTTCACGCGGATCTCCTCGTTCGGCCCGCAGACGTCGCGGAAGTCGCAGATGCCGCACGCCCGCGTGCGCGGCGCCGGCGGCAGGAAGCCGGCGGCGATCGCGCGGTCGATGAGGCCCAGCACCTCGGTGCCGCGGCCGCGCGCCTCGCCGGACAGCGCCACGACGCGCTCGGAGAATCCGCCGGTGCGCGTGCAGTAGTAGAGGCGCGACTCGACCACACGCGCGCCGAGCAGCTGCTCGACGGCCAGGCCGTAGAGGACGGGCTGGAGCATCTCGCCACCGCCGACGACCAGATTGCGCTTGGTGTAGTCGCGGCCCGTCTTGTAGTCGGTCACGCGCAGGTCGGGCGCGCCGCCAGGCGCCCCACCGCCGCGCGGTGCCTCGCCCCGCCGGCGCTCGATGAGGTCCACGATCCCGCGCAGCCGCCAGCCCTCCGCGAGGGTGACTTCCGACTCGACGCTGCTCGGATCGTTCGCGGGATCGCGCCTGAGGCCGAACGCCAGCTCGAAGGCGATCGGTTCCCACTCGGCGTGCGTCGCGGCGGTCTGCTCGAGCCACATGCGCAGGTCGGCGCGCATCGATTCCACCTCGTCCTGCCAGACGCGCTGGATCGCCGGCGCGAGCTCCTCGCGATACTGCTCGGCGACGCGATCCAGCGTGGCGTCCAGCGCCTTGCGCGCGGCGTCCATCGTCGATGCCGTCAGCGGCAGCCGTTTTTGTTCGGCGAGCATGCGCATCACGTCCGCCTGCACGCGGTGGAAGAGATGGCCGCGCGTCGCCGGGTCCAGCTCCACGACGGACGCCACCTCGGGGCGCGGCTCGAGCCGGCAGATCGCCGAGAGGAAGAACTGGTATGGGCACGCCGCGAACTTCTGCAGCGCCGAGGCCGAATAGGCGCGCGCCCCGAGGCGCGCCGCCGCGAGCGTCTCCTGTGTGCCGTCGCTCACGCGCACTAGGCCGTCGGCCGGCGTGAAGCGCCCGCGCCAGCGCGCCCAGCGCGTGCGCAGCGAGCGCGCGAGCGCGTCGTTGAGCTCCAGCAGGTAGCGCGCGCGTCCGCGCGCCTCGCCGCCGGCGAGCAACCCGCGCAGCATCGCCAGGTCGTGCTCCACCTCGTCGATCGCGCGAGCCGGATCGTCCGGCGCCGGCCACGCCAGGCGCGCGCCCGCGGCGGCGGCCGCCTCGCGCTCCATCCGCTGCGGCTCCGGTACGCGGCCGGTCAGCGCGCGCGCGACCTCCAGCGCGTAGAAGGACGGCACGCGCGGGCGCGCCTCCGTCTGCTCGATGCGCGAGTACGAGAGGTGCAGCCGCCGGCGCGCGGCCCCGACGGCCAGCCGCAACAGCAGCCGCTCGCGGCGGCCGCGCTCGTCCTGCGTCGCCAGCGCCGCGCCGAGCTCGCGCCGCAACGCATCGAGCAGGATCGGATCCTCGCGCGGCTTCTGCGGAAAGATCCGCTCGGCCAGCCCCGGCAGGAAAACGATCTCGAAGGATCGTCCGCGCGCCTGCTCGATCGTGCCGACGAAGACGCGTCCGTAGCGGTCTTTGGGTGGAGGCTCAGCCAGCGTCGTCAGCTCAGCCGCCAGGACATCGCGCACCTCGCCGAGCGCCACGGGCCCGATCACGTCGAGCGGCCGCAGCGCGGCCAACACGGTGAGCACGCGCTCCGGCCGTCGCAACACCATCGGCGCCAGCGTCTCGAGCGCCGCGATCCACTCGCCCCACGTGCCTTCTCTTGGCAGCGCCGTCAGCCGCTCGATCACCGGCACCGCGAACCGCCGCAGGTGCTCGAGGTTGGCGAGGTCGCGCTCGATCGCCGCCACGCGCGGCGAGTCCGGCTCGTCTTCGCGATATTGCGCGAGCCGCGCTCTGTACTCGGCTTCCAGGCCCTTGAGCCGCCGGCTCCAGCGCTCCTTTCCGCCGATGACCGCGGATTCGACCAGGAGCTGCTCCCACCGCCACGGCGCGCGCAGCGTGCCGGCGACGACGGGGTGATCGTCGGCGTCGGGATCCGGCGCGGCGGTCGTGTCGGCGTCGGATGCCGCGTTTTCGGCCGCTGCGATGTCCGCCGCCGGTCCCAGCGTCTCATCGTCCGGCGCCATCCACACCGCGCGATCCACCGGCGGCGCTCCCGCCGCATCGAGCGGCGGCACCTGTCCGAGCGACAGGTATTCCGCGAACCTCCGCGCCGAGAGATTCTCCAGC
>QHSO01000033.1 GCA_003220475.1 Candidatus Rokuibacteriota bacterium
TCGCCCCGGACGTCTTCGGCACCGCCGGCGTCCCGATTCGCTCGAGCTCGTCGTGAATCCAGCGCGCGACGTCCACGACGGTCGCGAACGGCACTCCGGGCATCGGGTCGAGATCCAGCACGACGTGATTGGCGTCGTCGAGCGAGCCGACGCGCGAGAACCACGGGTCCTGGGAGATGGCGGCGATCTGCGCCATATAAAGGAGCGTGATCAGCGAGCCGCCGATCAACCGACTCGGCACTTCGGTGTCCACGGGCAGCGTTTCCACCCGGACGCCCGGCGGCGCGTCGGCCGGCGCCCGCTGCTGGTAGAACGCCTTGCCCCGCACGCCGTCGGGAAAACGCCGCATCACGAGGGGACGATCGGCGACCGCAGGCAACAGGAGCGGGGCGGCCCATGCGTAATAGCGCAACAGCGCACCTTTGGTCAGACCTAGAGCCGGCCAGAAGATTTTGTCGAGATGGCTTACCGCGAGCTGTCCACCGCCGGGGAGCTCGACGACCGCCTCGCCGCCACGCGCTTCGATCTCCGCGAGTCTCGCGATCACCTGGCCGGTGGGGCCCGGCGCCGCCGGCCACGGCTCGACGTCGCGTGAGCGTCGCGCGCGGCCACCCGCCCGCCTGGCGGACGCCGCCGCGATCCCCTTGGGTGCGCGCACCGTGATATCGGGCTCGCGCCGGACCTGCCGGGGATCGACGTCGTCTCGTACGCCGAGATACTTCGGGTGCCGCATCTTGCCATCCGCCGTCCATTCCGTGAACGCGACTTCCACAACCAGCTCCGGCCGTGTCCAGTGTGGCCGCTCGTTGGCGATGGGTCGCGTGGCGAACGGGCACGTCGTCGTCTCCAGCGGCTTGCACAGTGAGGCCAGCCGCGCGAGCTCGCGTTCGCTGAACCCCGTGCCGGTGTGGGCGACGTAGAGCAGCGCATCGCCCTCCCACACGCCGAGGATGAGCGCGCCGAAGTACGGACGGCTGCCACGGCCCTCGGTCCACCCACCCACCACACATTCCTGTCGCCGCAGGACTTTGATCTTGCGCCACGCGGCGCTGCGGCGCCCCGACTGATACGAGGAATCGAGGTGCTTGGCGACCAGGCCCTCCCAACCGTGCGCCAGCACGTCACGGTACAGCGCGCGCCCGTCTCCAGGCCGGAAATCGGACAGCCGCAGCAGCGTGGTGCCGGTGTTGCCGAAGATGCGCTCCAGCCGCGCGCGACGCGCGGTGAGCGGCAGCGCGCGCACGTCGGTGTCGCCGTCGCGCAGGACGTCGAACGCGACGAACGCGACGGGCTCGGTGTCCTCGCGCCCGCCGATCTCGCGCTCCGACGTGAGGTGAATCCGTCCCTGCAGCCGTTGAAAGCCGGTCGGCTCGCCGTGCTGATCGAGCGCGACGATCTCGCCGTCGAGCAGCACGTCGGCTTTCAGCCGGCGCGCGAACACCTCGAGCGCGCGGGCGATCTCGGGGAACTGCGCGGTCTTGTCGTTGCCGAGGCGCGACCATAGCCGCACGGCGCCCGGACCGCCGCCCGCGCGGACGAACGCGAGCGTGCGGATGCCGTCGTACTTCGGCTCGTACGCCAGGCGCGGATCGACCAGCGGCGCCTCGTCGAGCGAGGCCAGCATCGGCATCGAGACGACGTCCTGGTACCTCGGACTGCTGCAGGCGGCCCTCGCCCGCGTCGCCCTCGAAGGCCAGAACTGAGCGGCAGATTTCTTGCTGACGTCGTCCCCGGAGGTAAACCTATGAAGGCGACCGACCTACTGAAGAAACAGCACAAGAGCGTGAAGGCGTTGTTCAAGAAGGTCGAGAACACCGAGGACGCGCGCCGACGCCGTCAGCTCATGGACGAGATCACGAACGAGCTGAAGATCCACACCAAGATCGAAGAGGAGATCTTCTACCCGGCGGTGCGCGAGATCGGCACGTCCAAGGCGGAGGAGCTCGTCGACGAATCCTTCGAAGAGCATCACGTGGTCGACCTCGTGCTCGCGGAGCTGCCGAAGGTCGATCCGGAAGACGACCGATTCGCGGCGAAGATGACCGTCCTCTCCGAGCTGGTGCAGCACCACGCCGACGAGGAAGAGGAAGAGATGTTCCCGATGTGCGAGAAGAAGCTCGGCCGTGAGCGACTGCAGCAGCTCGGCGAGCAGATGCAGCAGATGGCGGAAAGCGGGCAGCGGCGGGCCGCCTGATGCGCCGCTCGGCGGCGTTGCTCCTGATCGTGGCGCTGGTGGCCGTGGCTCTCTGGGCGACCGGCGTGATCACGGTCAACGTCAACCCGCCGAAGACCGAGCACGCGAGCGCCTCGCCGTTCTGGCTCGAGAAGGACGGCGAGGCGCAACTGCCGCCGGCGCTGCGCATCTGGGTCGACCTGGCGAAGGCGACGCGGCCCGCCGTCGTCAACGTCTCGACCACGCAGCGGGCACGGGCGCGCGGCCCGCTGTCCGACGAGTTCTTTCGGCGTTTCTTCGAGCGCGGCCCGCGCGACGGCGAGCCGCCGCGCGGCCGGCAAAGCCTCGGCTCGGGCGTGATCGCATCGCCCGACGGCTACATTGTCACCAACGTCCACGTCGTGGCCGACGCCGACGAGATCGTCGTCCGCCTGGGCGACCACAGCGAGCACAAGGCCAAGGTCGTCGGCCTCGACCCGCGGACGGACGTCGCGCTGCTGAAGATCGACGCGCGCAATCTGCCCGCGATGCCGTTCGGCGATTCCGATCGGCTCGAGGTCGGCGAGCCCGTGATGGCGATCGGCAATCCGTTCGGTCTCGAGCAGACCGTCACCACCGGCATCGTCAGCGCGAAGGAGCGCTTCATCGGCAGCGGTCCGTACGACGATTTCATCCAGACCGACGCGTCGGTGAATCCCGGCAACTCCGGCGGTCCACTCGTGGACACGCGCGGCTCGCTGGTGGGGATCAACACCGCGATCTTTTCGCAGACCGGCGGCTCGGTCGGTATCGGCTTCGCGATTCCCGTGAACCTCGCCAAGGACGTGCTGCGCCAGCTCAAGGACCGCGGGGAGGTGGTGCGCGGCTATCTCGGCGTGTCGGTGATGCCGATCACGCCGGAAGCGCGGCAGGCCGCGCGCCTCGAGAGCAGCCGCGGTGCGCTCGTCGCGGAAATCGTATCCGGCTCGCCGGCGGCCGGGGCCGGCCTCAAGCCCGGCGACGTCATCGTAACCTTCCAGAATGAGCCGATCCAGAGTCCGCACGACCTCACGCGGCGCGTGGCCGCGACGCCGCCCGGCTCGAAGGTGACGCTGCGGGTCGTCCGCGGCGGCACCCAGACGTCGGTCGACGCGACGCTTGGCCGCCTGAAGGACACGACCGCCGCGGTGCCGGCCGCCGAACGTTGAGCGGCTTTCCCCGAACCGTCTGCTACGATCTACAGCCGAGGAGGACTCCATGACCAGACTCATCGCGATACTGGTGGCGCTGCTGTTCGCGCTCGGCGCGGTGTCGGTGCCGATGGCGAACGCGGGCGGCACGACGACCAAGGCCCCGACCAAGAGCGACAGCCCGGAGGCCAGAGGCGGCGCCGGCAAGCCGATGAAGAAGCAGCTCGACATCAACAGCGCGAGCGACGAGGATCTCAAGCAACTGCCCGGCATCGGCGACGCGCTGTCGAAGAAGATCAGCGACAACCGCCCCTACAAGCGGAAGGACGAGCTGGTCTCCAAGAAGGTGCTGCCGCGCGCGACGTACGAGAAGATCAAGGACCAGATCGTCGCCAAGCAGGACACGGCGGCGACCAAAAAATAGTCCGTGACTCCGGCGGGGCGGAGCATCACTCCGCCCCGTCGCGCACGCTTTCACGCTGAAGCCCATCCCGCTGCACGCTGTCCGGACGCTCTTCCTCGAGCGCCAGCATCTGACGCGGCCGCGCCGTCACCCGCTCGGCGCCAGCGGTCTGGTTCGCTTCGTCGAAGACGTCGGCGGCGTGCAGCTCGACTCGATCAACGTGCTCGATCGCGCCCATTACCTGACGGTATGGAGTCGCTTCGGGCGCTACGATCGCGCGCGCTTCGATCGCCTCGTATATGAGCGTCGGCTGCTGTTCGAGTACTGGGCGCACGCGGCGTGCCTGGTGCCGGCGTCGATGCTGCCGTGGTGGCGACGCGCCATGCTCGACTACCGTGTGAGGCACACGGGATGGTCCGACTGGCTGCGCCGCAACACCCGCACGCTGCGCCAGGTGCGCGAGGCGATCGCGCAGAACGGGCCGATGGCCAACGCCGACTTCGAGGGCCGCCGCGCGCGCGGCGCCGGCGCCGGCTGGTGGAACTGGAAGCCGGTGCAGCACGCGCTGCACTATCTGTGGATGAGCGGGGCGCTGGCTATTCACTCCCGCCGGCACTTCCACAAACGGTTCGACCTGCTCGAGCGCGCGATGCCCGACGCCGCCGGCGTGCCTGTCGTCTCGCCGGAGGAGTTCCGGCGCTGGCACATCGAGCGTAGTCTGCACGCGATGGGCGCCGCGACGGTGCAGGACGTCGCCGGCTATCTGACGTTTCCGCGATTCGGCCCCGGTGTGCGCCGGGCGGCGATGGCCGCGATGCGCGCCGCCGGTGAGATCACCGAGATCGAGGTGGAGGGCTCGCGCGTGTCCTGGCTGGCCCTCACGCGCGATCTGCCCGCCCTGGCGCGTGCGGCGCGTCGTCCCGAGGCCTCGCGCGGCACGACGCTACTGTCTCCGTTCGACTCGTTGCTCTGGTATCGCGAGCGCGTGGCCCGCCTGTTCGGCTTCGACTATCGCATCCAGGTGTACACGCCGAGCGCGAAGCGGCTGCACGGCTACTACACGCTGCCGATCGTACACGACGGCCACCTGATCGGCCGGGCGGATGCCAAGGCGTATCGCGCCGAGCGCCGTCTCGAGGTGCTCAGCGTGCATTTCGAGCCGTGGTTCGCGGCCGGGCGGCCGGCGCCGAGCGGGCTCGGTGTCGTCGACGCCGATGCCGCGACGGCGGGACTCGCAGCGGCGCTGGCCTCGCTCGCGACGTTCGTCGTCGGCGGCGGCGAGGTGACGCTCTCGCGCGTGACGCCGCAGCGACTGCGCACGCCGCTCTCGCGTGCGCTGAGTGCCGGGCGCGCCTAGTCGGCGACGAGCACGAAGTCGGTGGTGATCGCGCGTTGCCCGTCGCGCGGATAGAGCTGCGTGACGAGCGTGCGGTGTCCCGCCGCGCTGATCTTGACGTGCAGGTGCGGCGGGCGGCCGGGGTAGCGGCCGGGCGCGACGGTTTCGTAGCGGAACGCGCCCTCGCCGCCCGTGCGCTGGGTGGCGCGCAGCTCGTCCTGGTAGTCGCCGCGGCCGTCCGCCGACCACCACTCGAGCCGGGCCCCGGGCAACGCAGCGCAGCCTCGCGTCGAGCGCACGGTGCCGTTGACGACGAGGCCATGGCCGGTGACCGCGCGCTCCGGCGCGTCGGGCTTGTAGAACGGTCCGAGCATGTCGGGTTTCGTGGGTGCGCACGAGGGCGACTGGGCCGCGGCAGCGGCGGCGACGACGAGGCTCAGCGCCAGCGTGAGCACAACGCGCGTCATGCGCGCATGGTAGCATCGCGCGCTGAATGCGAAGAGCACGCATCGCGATCGCACACTCGTTGGATCCGGCCTGGGGCGTGGCCGCGGTCCGCATCGTCATGGGCCTGATCTTCGTCACGGCCGGATGGAGCAAGATCGCGAACGGCTTCGGCGCGGTCGCCGCGAACTTCGGCAAGATGGGCATGCCCGCGCCCGGCATCACGGGGCCGTTCATCGCGCTGCTCGAGCTGATCGGCGGCGCGTTGCTGCTCGCCGGCATTGCCGGACGCTGGCTCGGCCTGCTCTTCGCCGTCGAGTTCGTCGTGGCGACGTTCCTCGTGAAGCTTCCGAGCGTCGGCTGGGCCGGCGCACGCCTGGATGCCATGCTGCTCGCCGGTGCGCTCTTGATCTTCTTCGCGGGCTCGGGCCGCCTGTCCGTCGATGACGTCTGGCTGGAGCGCCGGCGAGCGTGACGCGCGAGGTGTGGCGGGTGTTCGCGACGTACGTCGCGGCCGTCGCGGGCATCTTCGTGGCCTCCAGCATGGCCATCGTCACGCTGAAGTCGATGTTTCCCGAGACGCCCGATCAGGCGCTGCTCGCATCGCTGTCCGCCCTCATCGCCGGTAGTCTCGCCTCGTCGTTCGCGTTGATCGTCACGCTGCTCGCGGTCGTCCAGCCGGAGGCACCGGCCGCCCTGCGCCTGGCACCGGGTTGGGAGACGGGTCGCGCGCTCGCGATGATGGTGCTCGGCATGCTGGCGCTCGGACAGATGCTCGACTCGCTTACCTGGCTGCTCGGACTGGCGCAGCGGGGGTCGATGGTGATCGTCCGGCGAGTGCTCGAGGGCGCGGTCGGGCCCGACCTCTTCGCCGCCGTCGTCGTCTTCGGCGTGATCGCGGGTGTGGCCGAGGAGCTGTTTTTCCGTGGCTACATGCAGACGCGTCTGGTCCAGGCGTGGGGCGCGCCGCGCGGCGTCGCGGCGACGGCGGCGTGCTTCGGCGTGCTGCACGTCGACATCGCCGGCGTGCACATCGTGCTCGCGTTCGCGATGGGCGTCTATCTCGGCCTCGTCGTGGAGCGCACGGGCAGCGTGCTGCCCGCCATCGTTTGTCATGTCGTGAACAACGTCGTCTACACGCTGCAGACCGCGCTCGGCGGCACCGTCGAGGACCGCGCGACCAACGGCGTGATCGCGGCGGCGTGCGCGCTCTTGTTCGCGCTCTGCCTGGCGTGGCTGCGCCGCGCGGCGCCGCCCCCGGCGCGCGCGTGAACCTTGCGAGCGCGGCGGCACCGACCGTACCCTACGCTGCGTTGTCGTCGTCCATCGATCCACCAGCCACGAGGCGGAGGTCCGAATGTCCGAGCTGACGCGGCGCTATGTCGTCATGAGCCTCGCCACCGCAGCGCCGTTCGATGTCGACGATCACGACGGCGTCTTCGTTCTCAAGCCCTGGAAGGATCCGGCCGCGCTGCGCGCGCTGACCGCGTATCGCGACAACTGTTATCCCGAGCTGGCGCGCGACCTCGACGCGTGGATCCGCGCGATCCAGCAGGGGCCCGCCGTGCGCGGCGACGTCGGGCGCCGCAACGAGCCGCACGTGCGTCGTCGAGACGGCGGGCACGGTGGCCAGCGGCGCGCCAAGCCGCGCGCACCCGGGCCGAAATCGAGCGGTCCGGAGTCCCGCGCATCGCGAACCGCGCACCCGCGCTCGAAGCCGGGCTCGCGCCACCCGCGACGACAAAAACGGCGGCGCCGTCGGCGGTGACGGCCGCCGACGACCTCGCCCCGCGCCGCATCGCCGCGCGCGGCGCCTTGGGCCAAGGAGCCACCCGATGAGCGACGATCTGGTCAAAGAATGCATCGGCGCGCGCGACGAGGCGCGGCCGCACCGGCCGCCGAGCGAGACGCGGCGTCTGAGCCTGAGCGAGGCGTATGCGGTGCAGGATCGGCTGCGCGAGACGCTCGTCGGCCGCGGTGAGTGCGTCGCCGGCTGGAAGGCCGGCTTCACCAACAAGGCGGGACAGGAGGCGTGGCAGGTCTCCGAGCCGGTCTGCGCCTTTCTGCTGGCGAGCGGCGTGCTCTCGAGCGGTGCCGAGATCGGCGCGGCGCGGTTCGTGAAGCCCGGTGTGGAGGCGGAGGTCGCCTTCGTGATGAAGCACGAGTTGGCCGGACCCGGCGTCACGGCGACGCGCGCGCTGCAGGCGGTGGAGGGCGCGCTGCCGGCGCTCGAGCTGATCGACTTCCGTCACAGCGGCAAGGCGATCGGCACCGACGCCGTCGCCGAGGGCGTCTATGCCAAGGCGATCGTGCTCGGTGGCGCGCTGACGCCGCTGACGGGCATCGACCTCGCGCTCGAGGGACTCGTCTACGAGCAGAGCGGCGTCGTCGTGGGCACCGCCACCGCATGGGAGGTGATGGGCAATCCGCTCAACTCGCTGGCCTGGATCGCCAATCACCTGGGCGCGCGCGGCCTCGGTCTGCGCGCCGGCGACGTCGTGATGACCGGCTCGGTGTCGAAAATTCTGCAAGCGAAGGCGGGCGACACGGTACGGGCGACCTTCACCCGGCTCGGCTCGGTGAGCGTGCGGTTCGCATGAACGACGCCGCCGTCGTCGTCACGACCCGGTCGTGACGACTGCGGACCTCGTGGCCCGCACGCGCGCGCGGCTCGCCGCGCGCGACCGCCGGATGGTGGTGGGCGGGCCGCTGATCAAGGCCGCGGTGCTGTTACCGATCCTCGACCGCAGCGAGCCGTGGCTGGTCTTCGCGAAGCGGACGACCACCGTCGCTCAGCACGCCGGACAGATTTCGTTTCCGGGTGGGCGCGTCGATCCGCGGGACGCCGGCTTCCTCGAGGCGGCGCTGCGCGAGGCCCACGAGGAGGTGGGCCTGCCGCCCGAGCAGGTCGAGCCGCTCGGCGCGCTCGACGACCAGGAAACGATCGCGACCCAGTTCATCATCACACCGTGGGTCGGCCTCGTGCGCGAGCCGGTGGCCTGGAAGCCCGACGGGCACGAGATCGAGCGGGTGATCGAGGTGCCGGTCGCGGCGCTGCTCGACCGCGCCAACACCCGCACCGAGCACTGGACGCGCGACGGCGTCACGCGCGAGGTCTATTTCTACCAGTACGCCGGCGAGACGATCTGGGGCGCGACGGCGCGCATCCTGCGCGACTACCTTGCCATCGTCACCGCGCCCTGATTCGCGCACGCGCGCGGACGGACCGACGGTCGGCCTCTGCGCCACGTGCGCACACGGTCGGCGCGTGGAGTCGGCGCGCGGCGCGGTGTTCTGGCGGTGCGCCCGCAGCGCGGACGATCCACGGTTTGCGAAGTACCCGCGGCTGCCGATTCTGAAATGCGTGGGCTTCGCGCCGACCGACGCCGCCGGCGCGGCCGTGCCGGGCTAGCCCTTCACGCCGCCCGCGCCCCAGCCCTGGACCAGATAGCGCTGCACGCCGGCGAAGAACAGGACCGCCGGCAGCGTGATCATGACGCCGGCGGCCATGATCATCCCCCAGTCCACGATGGTCGCGTTGAAGAGGTCGTTGACGCCGACGGGCAGCGTCTTGAGCTCTTCAGACGTGATCAAGACGAGCGCAAACAGGAAGTCGTTGTAGGCGAGGATGAACGTGAAGATCGCCGCCGCGATCAGCCCGGGCAGCGCCAGCGGCAGGACGACGTGCCAGACGGCGCGCGCGCGGCCGGCGCCGTCCACCATCGCCGCCTCCTCGAGCTCGAGCGGGATCGACTCGAAGAACGCGCGCAGCAGCCACAGGCAGAACGGCAGGCAGAAGGTCGTGTACGACAGCACGAGCGCCAGCCGCGTGTTCACGATGCCGAGCTGTTTCACGAGGATGTAGAAGGGAATGATGATCATGACGGGCGCGAACATGTAGGTGGTGAGGATAGAACGTCAGGAACGCGGTCTCGCCGAAGAGTCGGGCGAAATTCTCGAGCGTCGGATGCGCGGGCACCAGCCGCGGCGGCGTGGCGAAGATCTCGACCGAGGGCTTCAGCGACGTGGCCAGCATCCAGAAGAGGGGAAAGGCGCCGACCACCAGCAGCGTGAGCCCGCCGATGTACAGCACGCCGGCGCGTCCGGCGCCGCCGCGCGTCACGACATCGCCTCCTCGCGCTCGAAAACGCGGAAGTACACCGCGGTGGCCACGATGAGCATCACGAACATGATCACGGCGAGCGCCGCGCCCATGCCCGCCTGCAGGTAGGTGAAGCTGCGCGCATACGCATAGACGGGCAGCGTGCGAATGTAGCGGCTGACGCCGCCGTCGCCGGCCATGAGCCACACCGTGTCGAACTTGGTGAACATCCAGATCGAGCGCAGCAGCACGATGACGAACAGCACGCTGCGCGTCTGGGGCAGCGTCACGTGCCGGAAGCGGCGCCAGGCGCCGGCGCCGTCCACCGTCGCCGCCTCATAGAGCTCGGGTGGAATGGTCTGGAGCCGGGCGAGATACGTGACCACGACGAACGGAAAGAACTGCCACACGCTCGTGATGACGAGCGACGTCATGATCCAGTCCTTGCCGAGCCACGCCACCGGCCCCCGCACCGCGCCGGCCGCGATGAGCAGATGATTCACCAGGCCATAGGAGTCGTTGAGCAGCCACTTCCAGAGCATCACGGCGACGATCGTCGGGATCACGTACGGGAACAGGACCACGCCGCGCAGCAGCGTGCGACCGCGGAAGCCCTCGTTCAGCAGCAACGCCGTCGGGATGCCGACCGCCAGCTGCAGCACGAGCGTGGCCCCCGCGTACACGAGGCCGTGGCCGAAGCTGTTCCAGAACTCCTCGTCGTGGGCGAAGTACACGTAGTGCCCGAGGCCGACGAAGCGCTGCACGGGCAGGAACGCGTGCTTGTCGAAGAGGCTGATCCAGGCGTTGTACAGGACCGGAAACACGACGAGGCCGCCGAGCAGCAGCAGCGACGGGGCGAGGAGGAGCCAGCCGGCGACGGCGTTCTGCCTCACTCGCCGCGATCTCCGACCGCGACTACGACCAGCGCTTGTGACCCAGCTGTGTCAGGAGCTCCTCGGCGCGCTTCTGGGCGCGATCGGCCTCGGCCTTGGGCGGCTTCTGCCCGACCATGACCTCGACGACCATGTCGGCCACGATGCTCGAGCCGTCGAGCTCGGCGAGGAAGGGCAGCAGGTTGTCATCGGGCCGCGTGAAGCCCAGCGGCAGCAGGCGCTTGTCCCGCAGCGCCGCGAGCATGGCGTCGTGCCAGGACTTCCACTTCTTGATGCGTGGGTGCGCGAGGTACTCGGGGTCGTTGAGCATGGACTTGAAGATCGGTGTCAGATGGATCGGCACCGAGTGGCAGTAGGCCAGGTAATGCTCCTTCTTGTAGAACAACTTCAAGAATTCGAACGCCTCGTTCGGGTACTTCGACTGCGAGAACACGGCCCAGTTCTCGCCGTCGAGCGTCGTCATGCCGATCTTCCCGGACGGTCCGCGCGGGCGCAGCATCGGCGTGAAGTGCTCGGGGTCGCGCATGTTCTCGGGCGCATACTTCTCGATGTAGCCGATGGCGCGCGCCCCCGAGAGATGCGACATCGCGATCTTGCCGGTGGCCAGCGCGGCCTGCGTGTCGAGATACTTCTGTCCCGACCAGCCCGCGGGCTGGAACCGGTTGAGCTTCTGCAGGTAGTCGAGGATTTCGAGCATCGACTTGCCGTTCAGTTGTGGCCGCCACGTCTTGGCGTCGACCCAGGTGCCCCCGTTGGAGGCCAGCCACTCCGCGGGATGCACGAAGCCCATGTAGAGCTTCTCGCCGGGCACCTGAATCGCGTAGCGCCCGTCCTCCGTGAGCGCCGCGCAGAGCTTCAGCATGTCGTCGAAGGTCTCCGGCGGCTTCAGGCCCTTCTTCTCGCGCAGGTCGCGCCGCTCGCAGAAGTACGTCGCGCCCATGGCGTGCGTCACGCCGTAGTACTTGCCGTCGAAGTGCTGCAGCTTGAGCGTCGCCTCGTGGATGTCGCTCTCGCCGAGCGCGCGGATCAGTTCGTCCATCGGCCGCAGGAGATGCTTCACGTAGAGGGAGGCGGTCATGAACGGGTTGAGGTGCGTGAGGTCGGGCGGGCTGCCGGCGGCGAGCGCGGCCAGCAGCTTGGTGTTGAGATCGCCCCAGCCGAGGGCCTGCTGCTTGACCTTGAAGCCGGGGAACTTGCGCTCGAACTCGGCGATCGAGGTCTCCTGGATGGTCTTCACCGTCTGGGGCTCGACCTCGGTGTGCCAGACGTTGAGCTCGCGCCCCTGCTGGCCGAGGGCGGCCGGCGCGCCGGCAAGCAGCGTGGCGCCGGCGGTGAGCGACGTGGTCTTGAGGAAGTCGCGACGGGAGACGGTCGACACTCGCGTCATGCTCCGCTCCTTCAGGTAGTCCCTCACGGTGCCCAGAGATAGAGGAAGCGCGGCCCGGCTCCGGCCCCGGCCAGCGTCGCCAGCCGCTCGACCGTCGTGTCCAGGGCGTGCGCCTCGGTGCGCGTCTGCGCGTAGTACGTCGCCTGGTACTCGCGCGGCCGCTTGTAGACGATGACCTTGGCCTCGTCCACGCCGATCGCGCTGCGCGCGGCGGCGAGCGCGTCCGGCATGTAGCCGATGGCGTCCACGAGACGCCGATCGAGCGCCTGTGGCGCGGTGTAGATGCGCCCGTCGGCGAGCCCGCGTGCGGTGTCTTGCGGCAGCCGTCGCCGCTCGACGACCTTGGCCACGAACTGCCGCTGCAGCTCGTCGATCACCGACTGAAAGATTCCGCGCTCCTCCGGCGTCAGTGTCCTGAACGGGCTTCCCATGTCCTTGTGCTCGGCCGACTTGAACGTGCTCGTGGCGACGCCCACCTTGCCCAGCAGCCCTTCGACGTTGGCGGTGACCATGATGGTGCCGATGGAGCCGGTCACGGTGGTCGGATGCGCGACGATGCGGTCGGCGGCGAGCGCGATGTAGTAGCCGCCCGAGGCGGCGACGTCCATCAGGGCGGCGATGACCGGCACCTTCGTCTCCTCGCGGAACAACGTGACCTCGCGATAGATGATGTCCGACGCGGTGACCGTGCCCCCGGGGGTGTTGATGCGCAACACGAGCGCGCGCACGTGACGATCCGTCGCCGCCTTCGTGAGCTCCTCGCGGATGCGCACCAGCATCGGCACGCGCGCCGGCGGGGGGCCGAGGCCCAGGCCGCTGGACGGCGCCTCGTCGGTGATAAAGCCCGAGACGTCCATGAGGAGGATCTTGGCCTCGCCCTTGCCCTCGACGACCTCTTCCTCCAGCGGCCGGATGCGCGGCGTCAGGTCCACCGAGAGCACGGAGCAGCCGGTCAGCATCGCCAGCAGGAGCACGAGCGCGATCACGCGCGGCATGGCGGCAAGTATACTAGCGCCCCATGAGTCTCTCCATCGACGACGTGCATGCCGCCGCGCGGCGCTTGCGCAATCGCATCCACCGCACGCCCGTCGTGTCGTGCCAGTCCCTGGACGATGCCACCGGACTGACGGTGTTTCTCAAGTGTGAAAACCTCCAGCGCGCGGGCGCCTTCAAGATCCGCGGCGCGCTCAACAAGCTGCTGACGCTGAGCGCCGACGACCGGCGCCGCGGCGTCGTCGCGTTCTCCTCCGGCAATCACGCGCAGGGCGTCGCCCTGGCCGCGCGCATGACCGACACGACCGCGATCATCTGCATGCCCTCCGACGCGCCGAAGCTCAAGCTCGAGGCCACCCGTCGCTACGGCGCCGAGGTCGTCTTCTACGATCGCCAGCGCGACGACCGCGAGGCGGTCGCCCGCGGGCTGGCGGAGAAGACCAATCGCGTGATCGTGCCGCCGTTCGACGACTACGCGATCATGGCCGGGCAGGGGACGGCCGCCCTCGAGCTCTTCCAGGACGTTCCGTCGCTCGATGCGCTGTTGACGCCGGTCGGCGGCGGCGGGCTCATGGCCGGCTGCGCCACCGTGGCGCGGACGCTCTTTCCCGGCATCCAGATCTTCGGCGTCGAGACGGACACCGCCAACGACACGCACCTGTCGCTGCGCAAGGGCGAGCGGGTGACGATTCCGCCGCCGCCGACGATCGCCGACGGCATCCGCCTCACCACGCCCGGCGCGCTGACGTTTCCGATCCTCAAGGCCACCATCAATGACGTCGTGCTGGTCAGCGACGACGAGGTGCGCGAGGCGGTCCGCTTCCTCGCGCTGCGCGCACACCTGGTCGCCGAGCCTACCGGCGCCGTGGCGGCGGCGGCGGTGCTGTCGGGACGCCTCTCGCTGCCCCCCGGCGCGCGGGTCGGCGTGGTGCTCTCCGGCGGCAACGTCGATCCCGACGTCCTCGGCGACCTCCTGCGCGGCTGAGGGCGTGCCGAACTTCCTCAGAGAGTGCGTCGCACGCGAGGGCCAGGAGGACGCGCTGCGCGACGACCTCGTCGCGGCGCACGAGCGCTTCGCGCGCGCGATGCCGCATCTCGTCGAGGTCCTGCTCTATCGCGAGCACTTCATGAGCCGCCGCTTCCTTTCGATCGTCCGTTACGACGACGAGCGCGCCGTGGCGAGCCTCGAGCGCGGCGAGATGCTCGACGCCCTCGCCGCGGTGGAGCGCGCGCGGTGTGACGGGCCCGGGGACTCGCGGCCGCTCGTGCTGCTGTACGAGCACGCCGCGGTTCCACAGCGAGGCCAGTACAGCGTGATCGCGCTGCTCACGGCCTTGTCGGAGGGCACGGCGAACGAGGTCGGCCGCCGCATGGCGGGCGGTGCTAACGCGCTGGTCGAGCGCTTCAAGCCGACGCGGTTGGTGGTGGCGCGCGTGGTCGACCGGCTCCGCCTGCTCGTGATGCTCGACGCCGGCCAGGCGATCGACATCGACCGATATCTGGCCTCGTCGCTTCGTCGCCAGCACATGGACGCGCTGGCGCCCTACCTGTCGGCGCCGCCCCAGTGGTACGCGCTCGATCCGGTCTGGCGCTACTTCCGCGACGACTAGCGGGCCGCGCCCGCGGCCAGCCGCAGATCCTCGACGAGCATTCCGTACAGACGCTCCTGGGCGGCGGCGTCCTCGCCGCGCAGTACGGCCGATGGATGGAGCGTGGCGAGCGTCTGGGGCGCCCACCGTGTCGAGAACACGCGGCCGCGATCGCGCATGAGACGGAAGTCGTCGCCGAGCAGCGCGCGCGCCGCCGTCGCCCCCAGGCACACGAGCGTCTCGGGCGTGAGGCGCGCGAGCTCGGCCTCGACCCAGGGCCGGCAGGCGACGATCTCGGACAGGCGCGGCGTCTGGTGGATGCGGCGTTTGCCTCGCAGCACGAACTTGAAGTGTTTCACGGCGTTGGTGACGTAGATGGCGTCGCGATCGATGCCGACATCGCGGAGCGCACGGTCGAGCACCTCGCCCGCCGGCCCGACGAATGGCGCATCGCGCCGGTCCTCCTGATCGCCCGGCTGCTCGCCCACGAGAACGACACGCGCGTCGGCGGGGCCGCGGCCGAAGACCGTCTGCGTCGCGTCGTGATAGAGCGGACAGCCGCGGCACTGTTTGGCCGCCTTCGCGAGCGTCGCGAGATCGGCGTCGGCCGGCACGAACGCGGCGGCGCCGCCGCCCTCGGCCTGGAGCCGAAGCACTTCCTGGCGCTCGGCCTGCTCGGCCTCGCGGCGCCCCTGCGCGGCGAGGCCGTGAAGGCGGCGAACCCCCGGATCGCCGCGGTCGTCGAGCAGATCGCGCCGCTCGTTGACGATGCGCCACAACACGTCGTAGAGCGCGCCCCAGCGCGTCGGGTCGCTGGCCGTCGCCGCCTGGCGCGCCAGCTCGAGGAAGCGCGGTGGCACGCGGAAGAATTTCGAGGCCCGCGGCGCCGGCGGCGCGTCGGGCCGCTCGCGCCACTCGACATCCGCGGGGCTGACGCCGTCGCTCAGCAGTGCCCGCGCGGCCGCCTGCCAGCGCTCGAAGGTGGGCTCGAATTCGACGGTGACCATCGCCGCACCACTCCCGCCCGGGCGCTCATCGCCGATGGAAGCCGGGCACGACCTCCTCGGCGAGCTGACGCAGCTGGTCCAGCATCATCTCGGGCGGGCACATCGGCCGCACGATGAACTTCGACCCTCCGCCGGCCACGTATTCGTCGAGACGCTCGCGCAGCAGCGCCGGCGGGCCGAACGCCGTGCAGCGCTCGAGCGTCGCGTCGTCCACGCGATTGCGCGGGACGAACGGCGCCGCCAGCGCGCGCGCCTCGGCGCGATCGCGTGCGAAGCAGAAATTGACGAGCGTGCCGAAATGATCCGCGGGCACCTCCCGTCCGGCCTCCGCGGCGAACCGCTGCGTCTGTGCGACCCCAGCGGCGAAGCGATCGGGCGGAATGAAGGAGGGGATCCAGCCGTCGCCGAGCCGTCCCGCGCGGCGCATGGCCGCCTCGCTGTTGCCGCCGATCCACGCGGGCATCGGCTGCTGGATCGGCCGCGGCAGCACGGTGATCTTGTCCAGCCGCCAGAACTCGCCCTCGAAGGTGACCTGATCCTCGCTCCAGCACCGACGCATGATCGTCAGCGCCTCGTCCGTGCGCCGGCCGCGCTCCTTGAACGGCACGCCGGCGGCCTGGAACTCGCGCTCCTGCTCCACGCCGATGCCGAAGGCCGGCAGCATGCGGCCGCCGGAGAGGTAGTCGATCATCGCGATCTCACGCGCCGCGGTCACCGGGTTCCGGAACGGCGTGATGAACACGCTCGGCCCGAATTTCAGCCGTCGAGTCCGCGCGGCGACGGCGGCCAGCGTCGTCATCGGCTCGGGCACGGGCAGCGGTGAGGACAGGCGCTCGGAAAACCACAGCGAGTCGATTTCCGTCGTCTCGCACAGGTCTACCAGGCGCCACAGAAACGCCGCACCCTCGGGACCCGCCGGCCACGGGCCCGGCATGACGCCGACCCGGTACTTGATCTGCATTGCGCGCACTCTACCATCTTTGTAGAATGAATCGCGGTTCAGTCACGGGAATGCGCAATCCCGACAAGCCCCAGCAGATCATCGACGCGGCCGTGCGCGTGTTCGCGCGCAACGGCTTCTACAACTCACGCGTGTCGGACATCGCGCGCGAAGCCGGCATCGCCAGCGGCACCATCTATCTCTACTTCAAGACCAAGGACGAGATCCTCGTCACGCTCTTCCGGGAAAAGATGGCGGAATTCGTGAGCGGGCTGCGCAAGGACATCGCCGCGGAGCCGGACGCGCCCGCCAAGCTGCGCCGCCTGGTGCGCCTGCACTTCGAGACACTGGAGGCGCAGCCGGACATGGCGGAGGTCGTCCAGGTCGAGCTGCGCCAGGGCCAGAAGTTCTTCCGCGGCGCGTCCGCCCACGAGATCTCCGCGTACTTCGACCTGATCGGCTCAATTCTGACAGCAGGCGTGGACGCCGGCGTCTTTCGCGCGGATCTCCCCATCAAGGTCGCAACCAGGATGCTCTTCGGGGCCATGGACCAGCTGACGACCTCCTGGGTGCTCGGCAAGCGCGGCTACCGGCTCGTGGAGGCCGCCGAGCCCGTGGCCAACATCTTCCTCAAAGGAGTTACCCGCGATGGGATTTGAAACGCTCGTGCTCGCGCGCGAGGAGACGTTCGCGATCGTCACCCTCAATCGCCCGCCGGCCAACGCCATCAGCGAGCCGCTCATCCGCGAGCTGAACGACGCGCTCAACTCGGTGCGCGACGACGACGCCGTGCGCTCCGTGATCATCACCGGCGCCGGCGACAAGATCTTCTGCGGCGGCGCCGACCTCGGCTCGGCGTTTTCCGGCGGCGATGTGGAGGCGTTCATTCGCTTCGGCAACAGCGTGATGCGCAAGATCGAGCGGTTTGGGAAGCCCGTCATCGCCGCGATCAACGGCCACGCGATGGGCGGCGGGATGGAGATCGCGATGGCCTGCCACTTCCGGCTGATGAAAGAGACGGCGCGGATGGGCCAGACCGAATCCAATCTCGGTATCATCCCGGGCTACGGCGGGACGCAGCGGCTGCCGCGCCTCATCGGTCGCACGAAGGCGCTCGAGTTTCTGATTCTCGGCACGCAGATTCCGGCGCCCGAGTGTCTGCAGCTGCGCCTGGTCAACCGGCTCTGCAAGGAGAGCGAGACGCTCGCCGACGCGAAGGCGCTCGCGCGCCAGCTCGGCAAGCGCGCGCCGCTGGCGACGGCCGCCATCATCAGGGCCGTCGACGAGGGCCTGGAAGCGCCGATGGCCAAATCGATCGATATCGAGCTGGAGGCCTTCATGCCGACGCTGCGCAGCGAGGACGCGGCAGAGGGAATCCAGGCGTTCTTCGGCAAGCGCGAGGCGCAGTTCAAGGGCCGGTAATGGATCTCGGCGTTCGCGGCAAGGTCGCGCTCGTCACCGGTGGCGCCCGGAGCCTCGGCAAGGCCGACTGTCTGGCGCTCGCCGCCGAGGGCTGCAAGATCGCCGTGCTCGATCTGGATCCCGAGGGCGCCGAGGTCGCGGCCAAGGAGATCGTCGCCGCTGGCGGCGTCGCGCGTGGCTACGGCGGCGACATCCGCGACACGGGGCAGGTGACGGCGGCCGTTGCGGCGATCGAACGCGATCTGGGTCCCGTCGACATCTGCGTCAACAACGCCGGCCTGATCTATACGGTCGGCCAGCTGAAGGACATGCGCGACGAGGACTGGGAGCTGAACCTCTCGGTGAACGTCACCGGCACGTTCAAAGTCACGCGCGCGGTCTTTCCAGGCATGCGCGAGCGGCGCTGGGGCCGCATCATCGTGATGGCGTCGATCGCCGGACTCATGGGCGGCTTCGGACAGACGGCATACGCGACGTCGAAGATCGGCGTGATCGGCTTCGCGAAATCCGTGGCGCTCGAGGGCGCGCGCTACAACGTGACGTGCAACGCGATCGCCCCGGGCATTATCGCGCCCAACGCCTCGCTCTCGCCCCTCTACGACCGCATGGTCAAGCGCGTGGCCATGCAGAAGGAGGGCGAGCCGGAGGACGTGGCGGCCGCCGTGACGTTCCTCTGTTCCGAGCGCGCGCGCTACATCACCGGCGCGGTCCTGCCCGTCACCGGAGGAATGGACTTATTCACGTTCTAATTCGCCGCGCGTGTGATTTGCTCGACCGTTGAGCGCCGGCGCCTCGTATTCACATCGCCCGACCGTCGGGCGGCGGAGCCCTGCGTTCACACAACGTGACGATCGCCCGACCGTCGGGCGGCGGAGCCCTGCGAAGCCGCCCCGACGCCAAATCAAAAGGAGGATGACATGCTGACAGTGCAGGAGACGTTCGCCGCGATGGGCAGCCGATTCCGGCCCGACAAAGCGCCGGGCACCAACGCCACGATCCAGTATGACGTGAGCGGTGAGGGCGGCGGCACCTGGAACGCCGTGATCAAGGATGGCGCGTGCATGGTGACGCCCGGGCCGGCCACCAATCCCAACCTGACGCTGTCGATCGCCGCGCAGGACTGGCTCGACATGCTCTCGGGTAAGCAGTCGGGACAGATGCTGTTCATGTCCGGAAAGCTGAAGGTTAAGGGAGACATGGGCCTGGCCATGAAGCTCGGCTCGATGTTCTCGATGTGAGCACCGTCGTCGCAGAGGTCGACCGACATCGCGCCGTGTCCGCGGTGGGCGGCGTGCGCTACGACGCGCTCGTCGCCGCGCTGTGCACCGTGTTCCTCGGCGGCGCCTATCTGGACGTCTGGGCGCACGTGCACGTGCCCGAGCTGGAAACGTTCTTCACGCCGTGGCACGCGGTCTTCTACGCCGGCTTCTTCGCCGTTGCTGTCGTCACGATCGGCCCGTTGCTTCGGCGGAGGGGGCGCGGGGCGACGTGGTCCGACGCACTGCCCGCCGGCTATGATCGCAGTGTCATCGGCGTGCTCGTCTTTGCGCTTGGTGGCGTGCTCGACATGCTCTGGCACGTCGTCTTCGGCGTCGAAGCCGACGTCGAAGCGCTGCTCTCGCCGAGTCACCTCCTGTTGGCCAGCGGCGCCGCACTGTTTCTCACCGGGCCGCTGCGCGCCGCCTGGCGCCGCAACGATCGGGTCGCGCCGTGGCCCGCGATCGTCTCGCTCGGTCTGCTCCTGTCGATCTTCTCGTTCTTCACGCAGTACGCACATCACTTCGGGCGACCGTGGCCGGCAGCGGGCAACCGTCCGACGGCGACGGTGTTCTCCACGGTGGCGCCCGACCCTGTTTTCCGGAATGCCGAGATTCAGAATCTCTACGTCGCCCACGGATTCGGCGTCGGGGCGGTGCTGCTGCAGGCGGTGCTGCTCTCCGCGATCGTCCTGCTCGCGGTGCGCCGGTGGGGACCGCGGCTGCCGGTCGGCGCGTTCACACTCGTGTTCGGTCTCAACGCCGTGCTGATCGGCGCCGCTCGCGACCAGCTTCATCTGCTACCCGGGGTGATCGCGGCCGGTGTGGCCGCGGACGTCATGCTGCGCGTGCTCCGTCCCTCGCTGGCGCGCGCGCGATCGCTGCGGTGGTTCGCGCTCGCCGTGCCCGGCGTGTACTTCGCGCTCTACTTCACCAACCTCGCGCTCACCCGCGGCGTCTGGTGGTCGGTTCCGCTCTGGTCGGGCGCCGTCGTGCTCGCCGGCGTGGTCGGCTGGCTGGCTTCGTGGCTCCTCGCTCCGCCCGCGATTCCAGGGGAGACATGCCCCTGACGCAGCGCGAAATGCCAATGCCGCTCGGCGTCATTCGGTGTCATACTAGGAGCAACGATCTCATTGCGGAGGCGATCGGATGGCGTTAGAGCGCTTCGCAGACGTCGTCGAGCGATACACGGACGGCTACGGCAACGGCAATGTATTCGAGCCGCACCGCGAAGCCGTGAAGGAGTGGGAAGAAGAGATTTCGCGGGCGGTGCGGCGGGCAGAGAACCTGCATCGAATGCTGACGAACCCGCAGGAACCGAAGGTCGGCCAGACGCCGCGCGAAGAGATCTACAAGAAGAACAAGTCCCGGTTGTACCGCTATCAGTCCAAGCGCACGCACACCACGCCCCTGCTGTTCGTTCCCAATCTCGGTATCAGCCGGCCCTACATCTTCGACCTCCTGCCGGGCGGCTCCTTCGTCGAGCACATGACGCGGCAGGGCTTCGACTTCTACCTGCTCGACTGGGGTGTGTTCGGGCCCGAGGACAACGATCTCACGTTCGAGGACTGCGTGACGAAGATCCTCCCGCGCATGACGCGCAAGGTGCTCGAGTCCTCCGGCGCGGAATCGCTCTCGGTGCTCGGTTATTGCATGGGCGCCCCGCTGTCGGCGTCGTTCCTGGCTGCGTATCCGGAGACGCCGGTGCGCAACTTCATCAACATGGCCGGCCCCATCGACTTTTCGAAGATCGGCCTGTTCGGCCTGTGGCTGGATCCGAGATACTTCAACGTCGACCGTTTCGTCGACACGCTCGGCGCCGTGCCGGCCGACCTGGTGAAGGCCGGCTTCAAGCTGCTCAAGCCCACCATGGACCTGTCCACCAATCTCAATCTCTGGTGGAACCTGTGGAACGACAAGTACGTGGAGGGTTTCAACGCGCTCAACCGCTGGGCGAACGAGTACGTCGCGTTTCCCGGCGAGTTCTTACGGCAGTGGGTCGGTGACTTCTATCAACAGAACAAGCTGTTCAAGGGCGAGGCGGTCTTCGGCGGCCGGCCGGCGCGCCTGTCCAGCATCTCGTGCCCCGTCTTCGTCGTCGGCGCCAAAGAGGATTACATCGCGCCGCCCGAGTGCGTCCGCGCGCTGATCGACGCCGTCTCCAGCCGTGACAAGGACTACGTCGAGCTGCCCGGCGGTCACATCTCGCTGATCGCGGGACGGGGCGCCTCGCTGCACTGTTGGCCCAAGGTCTCGGGGTGGCTGGCGCCGCGCTCGTAGGAGGAAACGATGGCTGACGCGACGACGCTGAATCCGATGTTCGAGCTGTGGCGCAAGCAGTTCGAGGAGTCGGCCGCCGCGTGGACCCGCATGATGACGCACACGCCGGCCCCGCCGACCGATCCCACCGCGTTCTGGCGCCCGGTGCTCAATCAGGGTCTCGAGCAATGGGCGCGGTTCTTCGCGCAGACGCCGCTCACGCCGGATCTCGCGACGCAATGGAAGCAGTTTCTCGACCAGTGGATCGAGGCGTGGTCCAAGGCGCTCGGCCAGGCGATGAACACCGAAGCCTACGCGCAAATGATGGGCAAGTACCTCGACCAGTGGCTCGTCGTCAACGCACCGATGAAGCGCGCGGCCGAGCAGCAAATCGATCAAGCGTTGCAGGTGCTCAACCTGGCGTCGCGGACCCAGCTCACCGCCGTCGCCAAGCAGATCGTCGAGCTGGAAGAGCGGCTGGAGCGGATGGAAGACGTGCTGGGGGCGATCCTCCGGCGCCTCGACCACAAGGAGCCGAAATGATCGGCAAGACGATTGCGGATCTCACTCCGGGCGATCACGCCGAGCTGACCCGCGTCGTCGAGGACGGCGATATCGCGGCCTTCGTGGATGCCGTCGGCGACTACAACCCGGTCCACAGCGATCCCGCCTACGCCGCCACGACGCCGTTCAAGGCGCCGATTGCCCCCGGTATCTTCACGGCCGGTCTCATCTCGGCCGTCATCGGCACCGAGCTTCCCGGCCCGGGCGCGATCTATCTCTCGCAGTCACTGAAGTTCGTGAAGCCGGTGAAGAGCGGCGATCGCATCACCGCGCGCGTCGAAGTGATCGAGGTCATCCGCGATCGCAATCGCATCCGCCTGCAGACCGTCTGTGTCAATCAGAACAACGAGGAAGTGCTCTCCGGTGAGGCGTGGGTGATGCCGTCCAAGACGCCCGTCGTCTACGACGGTCCCGAGCCGCGCACCGCCGCTGCGGGTCTGGCCGGCCTCGCGCTGCAGCCGTGGACGTGGGCGGCGGAGGCGGCGTCGCTCTGGGGAGCGTGGTCGCTCGCCGTTCTGTCGCGCTCGACGCCGCGTCGCTGCTGAGACACGAGGCCGCGTCGCGTCACATCCTCGCCGCGCTCGCGCTCGTGCTCGCCGGCTGTGCCACCAGTGCGCAGACACGCGGCGAGCGGGCGCTCGCGCACGGCGACTTCGCCGGCGCTGCGGCGGAATTCCAGGCCGCGCTCGCCGAGGATCCCGAGCGCGTGCGCGCGCTGCAGGGCCTCGGCGTCGCGCAATACAAGAGCGATGCGCTGGGCGAGGCCGAGGCGACGTTCGCGCACGTGCTCCAGCGCGCGCCGGAAAACGGCACGGCGCTGCTCTATGGCGGGCTGGCTGCGCTTCGTTTGCGACAGGACGCCGTGGCCGAGGACCGTCTGACGCGGATGCGACTGATCGAGCCGGACCCGCGGTTCGGTGCTCAGGTCGAGCGCGCCGTCGCGCTCGTGCGCGCGCAACCGCTCAGCGACGAGGCGCGCGCGTTCATCGCCGTCAGCCTCGAAGACGCGGCCCGCGCGGCGCTCGAGATCCGCGCCGCGCAGTACGAGGCGAGCCGCGCGTGGGCGTGGTCGGCGTACCCGGTGCGATGCTATCCCGCGCACCGCGGCGGTCTCGTGTGTCTATAAAAATGGGGGGCCCCGACATGGCCCCCCATTCCCCCCAACGCTCGGCGCGCCCCGAGTGAATCGTGGCGCTCCTCGGTCTCGCTCGGCGCCGGCCCGCTCGGCGCGCCCCGAGTGAATCGTGGCGCTCCTCGGTCTCGCTCGGCGCGGCTCGATTACATCAGCAGGCCGCCGTTGATCGATAGCTCGGAGCCGGTGATGTAGTCGCCGTCGGCCGAGCACATGTAGACGACGGAGCGCGCGACTTCGTCCGCGCGGCCGAAGCGCTTGAGCGGAATCTGGTCGAGGAGCTTCTGCCGAACCTTCTCGGGGATACCCTCGATCATCTCGGTCTCGATGAAGCCCGGCGCCACCGCGTTGACCGTGACGCCCTTGCCGGCGAGCTCCTTCGCGAGCGACTTCGTGAAGGCGGCGACGCCGGCCTTCGACGCCGCGTAGTTGGCCTGGCCGAAGTTGCCGATCTGGCCGATGACGGACGTGATGTTCACAACGCGACCGTAGTTCTGCTTGAGCATGCCGTCGATGAACACCTTCGTGCAATTGAATACGCCGTCGAGGTTGATGGCGAGCACCTTGCGCCACGACGCGTGGTCCATCTTCACGAAGCTCTTGTCGGAGTTGATCCCGGCGTTGTTGACGAGGATGTCGAGGTGTCCGAATTCGCGCAACACTTCCTGCGCCATCCGGAACGTGTCCGGATAGTCGCCGACGTCGGCCTGCGCCAGCATCGCGCGTCGGCCCATCTTCTTGATGTTCTCCACCACGTCGCGCGCCGGGCCTTCGCTCGAAACGTAGTTGACGGCGACGTCGGCGCCCTCTTCGCCGAGCGCCAGCGCGATGGCGCGTCCGATCCCGCGAGAGCCTCCGGTGACAAGCGCGGTGCGACCCTTGAGCCTCATTGCTGTGCAGCCTCCTCCGAGGGGAAATGCGAGCCGTCAGTCTAGCACCGCCGTTGCGCCGCCGCTTCTTGTGAGCATTGACGCGCAGTGTTAACATCGCGCCACCGATGGCGTACGTCATCAAGCGGTACTCGAATCGCAAGCTCTACGACACGCAGGAGAGCCGCTACGTCACGCTCGAGGAGATCGAGGAAATGATCCGCGCGGGGCGCGAGATCACCGTCGTGGACGCGGCGAGCGGCGAGGACCTGACGTCGGTCACGCTCACGCAGATCATCCTCGAGAACGAGCGCAGCCACCGCGCGAACCTGCCGTCGGCGTTCCTGCATCAGCTCATCAAGCACGGTGAGGCCTGGCAGGAAGTCGTGCAGCGCACGATGCGGTCGAGCCTCGAGGGATTCGTGTCGAGCCAGCGGGACATGGAGCGCGTCTTTCGGGAATGGTCGTCGCGCGCCGGCTGGGGCCCGGTCGCGACGAGCGCCGCGCCCGCCGCGGGTGAGTCTCAGAAGCGCGACGGGACGACGGAGGCCGAGGCCGAGAAGCTACGCGAAGAGGTGTCGGCCCTGCGCGCTCGCCTCCGCTCGCTCGAGGAGCGATTGCAGAAGCGCAAGGCCGACGCGAAATAGCCCCGCCGCTTACGCGGCGTAGACCTCCTTCATCTTCGTCACGACGCTCGAGAACGTCTCCTGAATGCCCTTGCCGGTCTGCTCGGCGGTTGTCGACAGCCGTTCGGCCGACTTGGTCACCGCCTGCGCGTGACCCTCGAGAAGGCGGAAGGCCTTCTGGGCGTTGTCGACCGTCTCGCTGAGCGCCCGGTGGTACCACGCCATCGGGTCCTTCGGGGCGTCCTGCCACGCGGCCTGCCAGCGCAACGTCTGCGCCTGGGCATCGCTAAGGGCCTGGACCATGCTCTGCGCGACCTCGCCATAGAGACGCACGCTCTCCTTGGCCGTCACCGCGGACAGCTCCGCGAGCTCTCGCAGAACGCGCTGATTGGCATCGGCCCACACGCTGAGGGTCTCGACCGCCTTGCCGGCGCTCTGGCTGAATGCTTCCTGAGTCTTCTTGCCGCTTTCCATCGTCATTGCTCCTTTCGCTTCCGTCCGTCCGTGCCGTGCATGCTCGCTCGACCGGGCCTTGGCCATGGTCGCTGCTCCTTCAGATGCGGTAGGCTAACGCGCCGCGTTAGAGTGGTCAAGCGATTATTTTCGCGTCGCGTCATGCACAGAATGATACTGTCGGGCAACCCTCCGTAAATGAAGGAATAACGCCATGAGCGAGACCCTCGGAACGATGTTCTGGAGCCGGGTGGAGAAGAGCGCCGAGCGGCCGGCGCAGATGTTCAAGCGCCATGGCGCTTGGACGACCCTGACCTGGCGTGAAGTGGGTGAGATCGTCCGCGAGCTCGCGCTCGGGCTCGCCGCGCTCGGCCGTCAGCCGGGCGATGCGGTGGCGCTGCTGTCGGCAAGCCGGGCGGAGTGGGTGCAGGCGGACTTTGCGATCTTCAGCGCGGGCTGTGTGACCGTGCCCGTGTATCCGACCTATCCGCCCGATCTCATCGCGTACGTCGTGAACGACTCGGGCGCGCGCACGATCATCGTCGAGGACGCGGCCCAGCTCGCCAAGGTGCTCGAGACGCGCGAGAAGATGCCGGGCCTGCAGCAGATCGTCGTGATGAGCGGCTACGAGGCCACGCAGCCGCCGAAGATGGTGATGACGTGGCAGATGCTGCGCCGCCTCGGCCGTGACAACGCCGCCCAGCACGCGGGCACGCTCGCGGAGCGTCTGAAGAGCGCCAAGCCCGACGACGTTGCGTCCATCGTCTACACCTCCGGCACGACAGGGCCGCCCAAAGGTGTGGTCCAGACGCACGGCAATCACATCGCCGCCCAGAAGGCGGGAGAGAGCTGCGCGCCGGTGGAGGAGGGGTGGGTGCACCTGTTGTTTCTGCCGCTGGCGCACTCCTTCGCACGACTCGAGTCGTTCATCGGTGTCTACCGCGGCCTCTGCACGGCGTTCGCCGAGAACCTCGACAAGGTCGGCGACAATCTCCGCGAGGTGCGGCCGCACTTCATCTGCAGCGTGCCGCGCGTCTTCGAGAAGGTCTACGCGAAGATTCTCGCGGGCGTGGAGGCGGGCTCGCCCGCGAAGAAGAAGATCTTCCACTGGGCGCTGGGCGTCGGCCGCCAGGTGAGCCGGCACCAGCAGCGCGGCCAGCCGTTGCCCGCCACGCTGCGCCTCAAGCGCGCGCTCGCGCACAAGCTCGTCTTCAGCAAGCTGCACGCGGCGCTCGGTGGCCGCCTGCAGTGGGCGATCTCGGGCGGGGCGCCGCTGTCGCGCGACATCGCCGAGTTCTTCCACGCCGCCGGCATCCTCGTGCTCGAGGGCTACGGCCTGACCGAGACGTGCCCGGTCGGAACGTTCAACCAGCCGACGAAGTTCAAGTTCGGCTCGGTCGGGCAGGTGCTGCCCGGCATCGAGATCAAGATCGCGTCCGACGGCGAAATCTTGTTTCGCGGCCCGCACATCGCCAAGGGCTACTTCAAGCAGCCCGACGCGACGGCGGAGGTGTTCGAGCCGTCCGGCTGGTTCCACACCGGCGACATCGGCCGCATCGACGAGGATGGGTTCGTCTTCATCACCGACCGGAAGAAGGATCTGATCGTCACCGCCGGCGGCATGAACATCGCGCCGCAGAACATCGAAAACATGCTGAAGGCCGATCCCTTCATCAGTCAGGCGATGGTCTACGGCGACCGCAAGTCCTATCCCGTGGCGCTGATCACGCTGAACGCCGACGAGCTCGCGAAGTTCGCGCGCGAGCGCGGCATCGTCGCCACCGACCCGGCCGTGGTCGCCAAGCATCCCGCGGTCGTCGAGCGCGTCGGGCGGACCGTCGAAGAGAAGAACTCGCAGCTCCAGTCGTACGCGAAGATCAAGAAGTTCACGGTGCTGCCGGTTGATTTCACGCAAGAGGGCGGCGAGCTGACGCCGACGCTGAAGGTCAAGCGGAAGGTCGTCGCCAACAAATACCTCACGACGATCGAGGAGCTGTACCGCTGACCGCGCTCGCGGGAAAGGTCGCGGTGGTCACGGGCGCCAGTCGCGGCCTTGGCCGGGCGATGGCGCGCGCCCTGGCCGAGGCGGGGGCCCGCGTCGCGCTGGCGGGACGCTCCAAACCCGACCTCGAGGCGACGGCGCAGCTCATCGAAGACGCGGGCGGCCGCGCGCTCGTGATGCCCACCGACGTCACACGCTACGCCGACCTGGAGGCGCTCATGGAGGGCGCCGTCCGGGAATTCGGCGGCCTCGACATCGTCGTGAACAACGCGGGCATCGCCCGTGTGACGCCCTTCGCCGACGCCACCGCCGACGACTGGCGCGCGATCGTCGACGTCAATCTCACCGGCGTGTTCAACGGCTGCCGCGCGGCCGCGCCGCACCTGATCGCCCGCCGCGCGGGCAAGGTGATCAACCTGGCCTCCGTGCTCGGCGCGGTCGGCCTGCCGGGCTACAGTCTGTATGCGGCCACGAAGGGCGGCGTGATCGCGCTCACGCGCGCCCTCGGCGTCGAGTGGGCGCGCCACAACGTGCAGGTGAATGCGATCGCGCCCGGCTGGTTCGTCACCGAGATGAACGAGCAGGCGTTCTCGGATCCTCGGATCAACGAGCGTCTCACGCGCGACATCCCGATGCGTCGCACGGGACGCCTCGACGAAATCGGCCCGCTCGTCGTGCTCCTGGCCTCGGCGGGGTCCGACTTCATGACGGGCCAGACCGTGTTTCTCGACGGCGGTCACTCGGCGGCCTGACGTGCGGGGCCTCTGGGGGATCGTCGCGGCCGTCCTCGCCGTGCTCATGGGCGCCGGCGTGCTCATCGGGTTCGCGAGCCGTCCGCCCGCGCGCCTGTGGACGTTCCAGTATCGCGTCGCGGGCACGGACGATTGGCGCGACTGGCGTCTGTATCCCAACCACAACGAGTGTGAGCAGGCGCGCCGCTACATGAAGAACCTCGAGGACGGTCAGAAGCGACGGCTGGTCGAGACCCATCACTGCAGCGAGCGCGAGAACCCCGCGCTGAAGGAAGCGCCACGCCCACCCAGCCGACGCCGGTGAGCGCGTCTGCCGACGGCACACGCGCGCCCGGCGCGCAGCCGCGGGCGAGCGTCGTGATGGTCGTCCACGGCGGTCTGGCGACGACGCGCGCGTGTCTCGAGAGCCTTCGGATCACCGCCGAGCCGTTCGCCCTCGTCGTCGTCGACAACGGCTCGCCGGACGACACGCCGCGCTGGTTCCGCGAGTTCCCACACCCGTGGCCGCTGCGTTATGCGCGCAACGAGTCCAACGCGTCCGTGTTGACGGCCTACAACCAGGCCTGGCGACTCGCGACGACGGAGTTCGTTTGCTTCCTGCACAACGACACCACCATGCTCGAGCCCGCGTGGCTCGGGCGGCTGCTCGCGCCGCTCGCGTCGTCGGACGTCGGGCTCACCGGGCTGTACGGCGTCAAGCGCGTGCGCCGTGACGGTCGCTACGCCGGACGCACGATCGTCCACAGCCTCGCCGAAGGACCCACCGTGCGTGCGCCGTGGGAAGAGGTCGCCGTCGTCGACGGCGTCTGCCTGTGCCTGCACCGCGCGACGCTCGAGGCCCTCGGGGGGATCGACGAAGGCTACGGTTTCTTCCACGGCTACGATCGCGACCTCTCGTTCGCCGTGCGCGAGACGGGGCGCCGCTGCGTCGTCGTGCACGCGCCCTTTCACCACGCCGGCGGCGGCACGCGCACGCGCGACTTCACCGCGCGTCCGGAGCTCGAGCACCGCGATCTGGCGGCGCGTCGCGCGGCGACCGAGCGCTTCGCCCGCAAATTCGCGCATCGCCTGCCCAGCGACGTGCGGCCCGTCACCGCGCGCATGGTCGATTGGCTCGTGCGCCGCGCGGTGCCGCGCGACGCCGCCGGCCACTGAGGCGCCGCTTGCGCGACCTTCGCCGGGGCGCCCGATTGCGATACAGTGCGACGCGATGAAGGCCGCCGTGCTCCACGGACCGCGGGCATTGCGCATCGAAGGCGTCCGGCCGCCCGATCCGGGCGCGGGCGACGTCCTCGTGCGCGTCGCGGCGGCCGGACTCTGCGGCACCGACTACAGCATCTTTTCGGGCGACCGGCCCGTCAGCTACCCACGTGTCATGGGGCACGAATTCGTTGGTCTCATCGAGGCGGTGGGGGCGGGTGTGAGCACGCCACGCGTCGGCGACCGCGTCGCGATCGAGCCGAATTACTCCTGCGGCGTCTGCGCGCTCTGCCGCGAAGGCAATCGCAACCTCTGCCTGGCGCGCACGGCCATCGGCATCGATGTCGATGGCTGCTTCGCCGAGCTCGTCCGCGTTCCCGCGCGTTGTTGCTGGGCGGCCCCGGCCGGCGTCGCCGACGAAGACCTGATGGTGACCGAGCCGCTGGCCGTCGTCGTCCGCGCCGTGGCGCGGGGTCAGGTGCGTGCGGGTGAGACGGCGGCGGTCGTCGGAGCGGGCACGCTAGGGCTGCTCGCGGTGCAGGTGCTGCGCGCGCGTGGCGCCCGCGTGCTGGTCGTCTCACGGAGCGAGCGACGCTTCGCGCTGGCGCGACAGCTGGGCGCCGAGGCCACGCACGCCGTGCCGGACGCGCCGCTGGAGAACGTTGCGCGCGACTTCGCAGGCCGCGAGGGCGTCGACTGCGTGGTCGAGACCGCGGGAACGCCGGAGGCGGTGGCGCACACGCTGGCGCTCGTGCGGCCGGGCGGCCGCATCGTCCTGACCGGGCTGCCGCACGAGCCGACCCCCGTGCGGTTCTTTTCGGTGGTCCGCCGCGAGGTCACGATCCTCGGTTCGATGATCTATCAGGACGAGTTCGCGGAGGCCATGCGACTGGTCGCGGCAGGCCAGGTTCGCACGCGACCGTTGATCACGCACCGCTTCGCGCTCGACGAGATCGAGCGCGCGTTCGCGGCGCACCGCGAGCCGGCGTCGATCAAGGTGGCGCTGAGACCGTAACGCGCGCTAGCGTGACGCGCGGTACGCGATCCGGTAGATGGCGCCCGCGTGGTCGTCGGAGACCAGCAACGCGCCGTCGGGCATGACGAGAACGTCGACCGGGCGCCCCGCGATCTGCCCGTTGTCGCCCAGCCAACCCGTGGCGAACGGCTCGTAGCCGACCACGCGATCGCCGTCGAGCCGCGCCGTCGTCACGCGGTATCCGATCGGCGTCGTGCGATTCCACGAGCCGTGCTCGGCGATGAAGATCCGGCCGCGATACTCGGGTGGAAACATCGTGCCCGTGTAGAAGCGCATGCCGAGCGCCGCGACGTGTGGACCGAGCTCCGCGGCGGGCGGCGTAAAGTCTGTGCAAGCCTTGTCGCGCCCGAATTCCGGATCGGGTAGCGCGCGGCCGTGGCAATACGGAAAGCCGAAGTGCATCCCGGCCTTCGGCGCGTGATTCAGCTCGTCGGGTGGCCGATCATCGCCCAGCCAGTCGCGCCCGTTGTCCGTGAACCAGAGGTCGTGGCTGCCCGGCCGCCAGTCGAAGCCCACGCTGTTGCGCACACCGCGCGCGAAGACTTCGATCGCGCTGCCGTCCGGCTTCATGCGCGTGATCGTCTCGTGTAGCGGTCCGGGCGGCAGGCACACGTTGCAGGGCGCGCCGACGGGAACGTACAGCCAGCCATCGGGACCGAACGCGATGAACTTCCAACCGTGATGACGATCGGTCGGGTAGCGGTCGGTGACCACGACGGGCGCCGGCGGATGCTCGAGGCGCGCCTCGATGTCGTCGAAGCGGATGATCCGCGAGATCTCGGCGACGTAGAGTGCGCCGTCGCGGACGGCGACGCCGTTCGGACTGGTGAGGCCCCGCGCGATCCGCCGCGGTGTGGCCGCGTGTGTCGCGCCCACGGCGCCCGGAATCGCGTAGACGACGCCCTTTTCGCGCGTGCCGACGAACAACGTCCCGGCGGGGGAGAGCGCCATAGAGCGCGCACCGGGGACGGCGTCGCTGAAGACCTCGATCGTGAAACCGGGCGGCAGGGCGAGGCGATCGAGACGGTCGGCCGCAGCGGCCGCGGCGACCAGGCCCAGCACGACGATCGCGACAAGGAGGGCGCGACGGAGTCGCACGAGGGTTATTATGGTCATGAATAACAAGGAGGGGTCGGTCGTCCGACCGGGCAACGGAGGCTTGAAAATGAAGAAGTGGTGGTTGGCTACGTCTCTGGTGGTCGCCCTGCTTCTCGTCACGACGGTTCCGAGTTACGCGTGGCGCGGCCATCACGGTGGTCACTGGCACGGTGGTCCCCGTGTCTTCGTTGGCGTCGGTCCGTGGTGGGGCTATCCCTACTGGTACTACCCGCCGCCTTATTACGTGTACTCGTCGCCCACGGTCGTCGTGCAGCAGCCTCCGGTCTACGTCGAGCAGCAGCCGGCGGGCGCGCCGGCGCCTCCGGCGTCGGCGCCGCAACAGCAGCAGTACTGGTACTACTGCCAGCCCTCCAGCGCGTATTACCCGAACGTGCAGACGTGCACCGAGCCGTGGGTCAAGGTCCCCGCGAGATCGCAGTGAAGAAATCGATGCTGCTCGTCGCGCCGCTGGCGCTCGCGCTCGGCGCGTGCGCAACCGTTCCGACGGGGCCGAGCGTGATGGTGCTGCCGGGGACCGGCAAGCCCTTCGAACAATTCCAAGCCGATGACGGCGCTTGCCGACAGTTCGCGCTCCGGTCGGCCGGCATCACGACGAAGAAGGCGGCGGGCGACACGATGATCACCGGCGCCGCCGTGGGCACGGCGGTCGGCGCGGCAGCAGGCGCGGCCCTCGGCGCCGCGGCCGGCAATCCCGCGATCGGAGCGGCTGCGGGCGCCGGCGTGGGTCTTCTCGGCGGCACCGCCGTCGGCGGTAGTTATGCCGACGCCAATGTTTACTCGGTGCAGCGACGCTACGACGTCGGCTACATGCAATGCATGTACGCCAAGGGCAACCAGATCCCGGTCTCGCGCGGCTCGGTCCCGTACTCGACCAACAGCGTCTCCACGCCGCCTCCGCCTCCGCCACCGCCTGCGACCACGCCGCCCGCCGGTTCCGCGCCGGCGATGATGCAGCCCCACGTGCCGCCGCCTCCGCCCGGCCCGCCTCCGCCTCCGCCGCCGGGCCGAACCTCCTAGACCAGCGCACCGCTCGATCGGCCGCCGCCGTCTCGAGCGACGGCGTGTCGTGAATCCCCGCGCACGCCGCGTATAATCGCGCGCCGTGAGACTCGCCAATCGACACGCGCTCATCACGGGGTCGACGAAGGGCATCGGTCTCGGGATCGCGCGCGCGTTCGTGCGTGAGGGCGCGCGCGTGGTCGTGCATTCACGCAGCGCCGCCGATTGCGCGGCCGTCGCCAAGACGCTCGACGGCGCGGCCGTTCCGATCGCCGCCGACCTCAGCCGAGCCGAGGAGGTGCGGCGTCTCGCCAGGACGGCGCTCGATGCAATGGATGGTCGCATCGACATCCTCGTCAACAACGCCGGCCAGCCGCGCGTGGCACCGTCGACGGAGCTGGCCGAGGGCGACTATCGCGCGACGATGGACCTGAATCTCACCGCCTACTTCCTGCTCGCGCAGGCGATCGGCCGGCAGATGATCGAGCGCGGGGGCGGCTCGATCATCAACGTCGGCTCGATCAACGGCAGCGTGGCTTTCCCACAGCGGCTCGCGTACTGCGTCTCGAAGGCGGGCGTCAACATGCTCACCAAGGTGCTGGCGATCGAATGGGCGGCACACGGCGTGCGCGTGAACTGCCTGGCGCCCGGCTACGTCGAGACGCCGTTCATCCAGGGCCTGGCGGCGCAGGGGATCCTCGACACGCGCAAGCTCGCGGCGCGCACTCCGATGGGTCGGCTCGGCACGCCCGATGAGATGGGCGATGCCGCCGTCTTCCTCGCCGGCGACGAGTCGGCCTTCGTCACCGGCGCGATCCTCACCGCCGACGGCGGCTGGCAGGCGTACGGCTATCTGTGACGGCGGACCCGACGAGCGCTAACGCAGCCGGTACTCCCGCGCCGTTTTCGCGATCGCATCGGCATCGAAGCGATTGATCTCCCCGATCAGCTCGTTGGTCATGAGGTCGCCCGCCTCCACGCGCTGCTTGAGCACGCCCCACTTCAGCAAGAAGTCCATGTACTCGCGCAGGTGTGCCTCGTTGGTCTCGCCCCAGCGCCGGACGCCCGCCGGCTCGAGCTTCAGCTGCGGGATCCGCCCGCCCAGCACGTGCACGTCCTCACGGACGGCGGTCGTCTCGTCTTTCCCCGTCGCCCGCGTGAACGGGAAGACGTCGTAGAGGACCCGCACGGCGGCCTCGGGATTGGCCATGGTGAACACCGTGCCCTTGGCGCAGGCTCGCGCGAAGCCGATCAGCTCCCTGGCGCGCGTCTGAATGGTCTCCTCCAGCGCGATGAAGCCATTGGACGGGAAGCGCTCGATCGGGCGCTTGTCGAGGATGCGGAGCTTGACGCCGGCGTTCTCGATCAACGCGTACTGCGTATCGAACTGGCTCAGCACGTCGATCTGCTTGCTGCGTAGCAGCGCCGCCGGCTGCGCGCCCTCGCCGGCGACGACGAGGTTGATATCGGTGTC
>QHSO01000212.1 GCA_003220475.1 Candidatus Rokuibacteriota bacterium
CCACGTGGAGGCAGTGACAAATGCTGTCCGTGATGCTGGACTGAAAATTTCGGACGTCGACGGCGTCTTTACTGCGGGTCAGCACTCGCCCGCCACCATCGGCGAGGCGCTCGGGATCACGCCGCGCTACATCGATGGCACCACCGTCGGCGGCTGCTCGTTCATCATCATGGTCGGCCACGCGGTGGCCGCGTTGCACCACGGCCTGTGCGACGTCGCCGTCATCTCGCACGGCGAATCGGGCCGCTCACAGGTCGGCGTCAGCCCGCGTCGCGACACCGCGATCCCCGGCCAGTACGAGGCGCCCTACGGCTTCGGCCCGGCGCCGACAATGTTCGGCCTCATCACCACGCGCCACATGCACCGCTACGGCACCACGCTCGAGCAGTGGGCGCAGGTGGCCGTCTCCACGCGCCAGTGGGCGGCGCTCAATCCCAAGGCGCTGCGGCGCGAGCCGCTCACCGTGCAGGACGTGCTCAAGGCACGGCCGGTCGTCTATCCGTTCACCGTGCTCAACATCTGTCTCGTCACCGACGCCGGCGGTGCGGTCGTGCTGACGCGCCCCGACCGCGCGAACGACACGGCGAAGCGGCCGGTATACGTGCGCGGCTTCGGCGAGGGCACCGAGCACGTGAGCCTCACGCAGATGAAGGACCTCACCTTCAGCGAGGCGACACGGATCGCGGGTGACAAGGCCTTTCGCATGGCAGGCGTGGGGCCGAGCGACTTTCAGCACATCATGCTGTACGACGCCTTCACGTCGGGACCGCCGATCATGCTCGAATCGCTCGGCGTCGCCAAGCGCGGCGAAGGCGTGCACTTCTTCGCCGAGGGACGCTCGACGCCCGGCGGCGCGCTGCCGATCAACACGAACGGCGGCGGCCTCTCCTATACGCATACGGGGATGTACGGCATCTTCCCGATCATCGAGGCCACACGGCAACTGCGTGGCGAGTGCGGCCCGCGCCAGGTGCCCAACGTGCGGACCTCCCTGGTGAACGGCATGGGCGGCATGCTCTCGGCGGCCGGCACGCTCGTCCTGTCGAGCGAGCGCTAGGTCCGGCGTCGCTTCAGCGACGGCGGCCGCGCGCGGCCGCCAGCTCGCGCTCGAGCTCTTCGAGACGCTGCGCCATCGCCTCGCGCTCCGCCGCGGCGCTCGAGAGTTGACGCTCGCGCCCCGCAAAGCGCTGCTCGAATTGCGCGAGCTTCGCCTGCAGCTCCACCTCGCGGGCGGAGAGCTCTTTCACCTCGCGCTGGAGTCGGGCGATGCGGCGCTTGGCCGGGAGGTATCCGACAAAGAGCGTGTACGTGAGGAGCGCGGCGAGGAGCACGCTGGCGGCCACGAGAAGCCACGGAAACGTCGCGCGCGAGCCCGCCGACACACGCGGATTCTAGCCGAATTCTGCTATGATGCGTGTGTGGAGCTGCGGAGCTTCTTCGACCGCGCGGTGCGGGCGAGCTTCCGGGACCTGGCACTCCACGACGACGCCGCCGCCGGATATCTCGCCGACCTTCTGACGCGCTTCGCGCGTACCGAGCAGCTTTTTCCCCACGGGATCACCGGTCAACGTCTGGAGACCGTCGTCGATCTCCTGCTGGAGACGCAGGCGCTGTGGCAGGACGCCTCGTTCTCGCCCGAGCGCGAAGTCGCGGTGCGGCGTCACATCGGCGACTACACGCTGTTCATGCTCGGCGTCTTCCGCGAGCGCGTCGAGCGCATGGCCTCGTCCGGTTATTACGTGACGCAGGGCCGGCGCGCCTATCGGTTCGTCTCCGAGCACGACCGCGCGAGCGCGCGACCCGTGCGTCCCGCCGGCGGGACGCTGTTCGGCCGACTCGCCGATCGGTTCGAGGGCTACGCGCGCGCGCTCGACTACACGCGCCGCGTCCACTTCGCCACCGGCCCCTCGCTCTCCTTTCTCACATGACTGATCCCGGGGCTTGCCGCGCCGTCCTCGAGGCGGCGCTGGTAGAGCCCGCGCGTCTCGACGCGGCCGCGCGCCACACGCTCGCCGCCGCCGGCGAGCCGCTGCTCGAGACGGCGCTGCGCGAATTTGCCGCGGCGCACGGCGCGGCGGCGCTGCCGCTGCTGACGACGCTCGCCGCCGACGAAGGGGCGCGCGGCGTGCGGCGCGCGGCGAAGCGCGCGCTGTACCGCCTGGCGCAACAAGGCGTGCGCGCGCCGGCGCCGCCCGCGCGCCGTCCCGTCGTCGAGCGGCGGCCCGAGCAGGTCTCACGCGCGTGGCTGTCCGGCGTCGACGGCACCGGCTCCCGGGCCGTCTGGGTTCTCTTCGAAGGTGGTTTCGGCGGCTCGGCGCTGTGCTCGCTGATCGTCAACGACGTGGCCGGCATCCTGGACGCGGCGGGCGGAGACATCACGCGCAAACGCCTCGAGGAAGAGCTGCGCTCGCTGCGTGCCTCGCAAAAGCTGCCATGGATCGAGGTGCCGCCCGCGCGTGCCGTCGCCATCGTGGGGGAGGCGCTCGAGGTGCACACGCGGCTCGGGACGTCGCCGCCGGCCGCGTTTGCGAGGTGGCGACCGCGCTTCGAATCGGCGACGGTGGAGGCGACGCCGACGCGTGCGCCGGCGCGCGTCGATCCGGCGCTGGCCGAGCGTGCGGGCGAGCTGCTCGCGATGCCGGAGCTCGCCTCGTGGTTCATCGACCCCGAGGCCGTGCAATCGGACGCGCTCGCGCTGTTGGAGGCGCGGCAGAGCCGCCTGGTCGTCTCCGATCAGATCAAGGCCGAGCGCGAAGCGTCCATCGTGGTGCGCATCGTCGAGCGCGAGCTCCCGCCCGACGTCCGCCGGCGCTGGGCGCAGCGGCTGGACGAGATGGCCTTCGTCTTCGACGCCACCGGTCGCGTCGACGCGGCGGCCATCGCGCGCGCCACCGCGGCGGCGTTGGCCGACGAGGGCGTCGAGATCACCCGCCAGCCGTTCGCCACCGGGCTGGCCCGGCGCGCGCTCGAGATCGCGGGCGAAGTCGCTGCCGGCCGACTCAACGCCGCCGACGTGAGCCGCAAGCCCTGATCACCGACGTGCCCGGCGTGCGCGTCGGCCACGCGACCGACGCCGCCGGCCTCACGGGCGTGACCGTCGTGCTCTGCGATCGTCCAGCCGTGGCCGGCGTCGAGCTGCGCGGCGGCGCCAACGACGTCCTCGGCCTCGATTACCTCGACGCGCGGCATCTCGTGCCCACCGTGCAGGGCGTGCTGCTCGGCGGCGGCAGTCGTTTCGGCGGCGAGGCCGTCTGGGGCGTCATGCGCTGGCTCGAGGAGCGCGGGGCCGGCTTCGCCGTGGGACCGACGGTGATCCCACACGTGCCCGCGGCGTTCGTCTTCGACCTCAACGTCGGCGACCCGAAGGCGCGCCCGACGCGCGAGATGGGCTACGCGGCGGCGGCCGCGGCCGCGCCGGGCACGGTGACGGAGGGCAGCGTCGGCGCCGGCACGGGCGCGTCCGTCGGCAAGCTCTTCGGCGTAGCACGCGCGATGCGCGGCGGACTCGGCACGGCGAGCGCGCGAGTGGGCGACGCCATCGTCGGCGCGCTCGTCGTCGTCAACGCCGTGGGCGACGTCCGCGAGCCGGAGACCGGCGCGTTGATCGCGGGCACGCGCGACGCGCCCACCGGTCGCCGCCTGATCGACACCGCGGACGCGCTTCGCGAGGGCGGTGGGGAGCTCGGTCGTTTCGGCGGACCCGAGCACACCACGATCGGCGTCGTCGCGACGAACGCGCGGCTCGGCAAGCCGGAGGCGGCCAAGCTCGCCGCGCTCGGTCTGGTGGGATTCGCGCGTGCGCTCTCGCCGCCGCACACGGCGTTCGACGGCGACACGCTTTTCGCGCTGTCGGCCGGCGACGTCACCGCCGATCTCACGCGCCTAGGATTGGCCGCCGCCGACGCCGTCGCGCGCGCAATCACCCGCGCTGTGCGCGCCGCGACGTCACTTCCCGGCCTGCCGGCCGCGTCCCAGCTTTAGGCTTGACCGACGAGCGCCCCGGCTCCGCGGGCGCGCTTCCGAGCGCTGCGGGGTTTAGGACCGAGGAGCGCCACGGCTGCGCCGCGGCGCTTCCGAGCGCTGGGGGGTTTGGGGGGCCATTTCGGGGCCCCCCATCTACCTAGTCACGTGCGCGGAGACGCAGAGCCAGCGGCCGTTGCGCCGCGCCCACACGTCCGTGTAGCGCCCCGCGCCCGCGCGGCCATCCGGCAGCGCATACGTCGTGCGCGCGTGGATGATGGCGAAGTCGCCCATGAGGCGGATGGTGACGTCGCGGGCCTCGAGACCCGAGATCTTCACCGGCATCGCCGTCTGTTTCAAAAAATCCTTGCGATCGACGAGCGACCCGTCGGGGTTGCTACACAGAAAGTCGTCGGCAAGTAATTCCTCGAAGCGACGCACGTCGGACGTCTGCACGGAGTTGATGTAATCGCGGTTGAGCTCGACAAGCATGTCGTGGTCGTTCATGGCGTCTCCGTCTCCTGCGGCGGGGTCAGCGTGTCGCGCGCGTCGGCGACCCGCTCGGCCGTGCGCCGGATCTCGTCGAGCCGGTCGGCGCGCCACGTGAACCGCGGCTCGGTGGTGTAGCCGCTCCACGTCTCCATGTAGTCCGCGCGGCGGAGCCCCAGCGCCCACTCCGAGACGCGCGCGGGATTCGCGAAGTCCGCCATCACCGCGACCTCGTTGTGAACGGTGCCGGCCTTGCCGTCGAGCCACTTCTCGATCGCGCGCGGCTTGGGGCCATGTGGCAGGCCGACCGGATGCAGGCTCACCATCCCGGGTCCCACGACGCCGCCGCCGCTGAAAAAGTCGCCGAAGTGATAGCCGACGGTCTCGAGATAGTCGAGGTTGCGGTGGAAGAACGGCAGCCACATCCCTTCCTTCTCGACCGAGCGCACGGTGAACACGCAGAGATAACAGCCCGGCAGCGCGAACACGGTGTGGCCCGAGGGCGGCACGTGCGAGCGGTCGGCCACGAGCGGGCGCACGTCCTCGACGGCGAAGCGGTACGGCAGGTAATCGCCGCGCCAGCCGACGACGTCGAAGGGATGCGTGGGATGCACGCGGCGTGTGTAGACGTCGCCGACCTTGGCGACGATCTCGAAGCGCCCCGCCTCATTGCGCGTGTCGAGCGAGCGCGGATAGCGGTAGTCGCTCGCGCTGTGGGTGATGAAGCGCCCGGTGCTCGGCGATTCCGCCTTCTCCGGGTCGCCGGCGAACGACTCGTACATCCAGTAGTAATGGCGCCCGGGAGCCGGCTCGAAGCGGTGCGTGACGCCCTTGGGCACGATGAGGAAGTCGCCCTTGCGGTACTCGATCGGCCCGAACGTCGTCTCGAGCGTGCCGCGGCCCTCGTGCACGAAGAACACCATCGTGGCCGAGTGGTGCTCGAAGAAATAGTCCATGGGCGCCACCGGCGCGGTCACGTTCATCGCGGCGGTGGCGTTGGCGACGATCCGCGCCATGCCGCGATAGACGTCGCGCGCCGGCTCCGCGGGCGCGACGTTCAGCAGCAGGTGCGTGCCGCCGATCGGCGCGAGCGGCGATTCCCACGCGCGCGCGAAGCCATCGAGCGCGCGCGTCTCGGCCGGCAGCCAGTTGGTCGGTGGGTAGAGATGGTACGTGTGCGCGACCTTGCCGGAGAATCCGCCACGCCCGTGCTCCTGCTCGTAGACGTGCCGAAGCAACGGGCCGGCGTGCGGCGCGCGTGGAACGATGCCGACCTCGGGAAGGCCTCGGTAGTACTTTCCGAAGCGTCGCGTGGAGGCTGGCGATCCGTCCGCGCTCGTCGAGGTTCACCGCTGCGATCAGCGCGAGGCCCTCGTCGTCAAAGGACTCTTCGAGAGCGAGGGGATCCCCGTCCTCATCCGCTCGCGCATTCCGCAGTCGGTCTATCCGTTCACGGTCGGCGCGCAGGGCGAGGCGGTGTTGCTCGTGCCCCGCGCGGACGCCGACCGCAGCCGCCGCCTGCTCTCGGGCTAGGGCTCGCGCGGCCGCGTCGTCGCGGCCTCAACCACCAGCGCTTCCAGCGCCTGGACCACCGCGTCCAGTGCGCGGCCGTCCAGCGTGGCCAGCGTGTCGCGCGTCGTGTGGTAGGTGTCGAACGGCACCGGACGGCGCTTCACGGCACGCAGCGCGCTCTTCATCGGGCTGAACACGAACGCGCGCAACGCATCGGCCTCGGCGACCGGCACCACCGTGAGCCCGTAGGCGGGAACGCCCATGGCGGCGAAGGCACGATGGTCGCTTCCGAACACGGGGATGCGGCCGACCACGTGATACGTCTCGTCGGCGCGCCGCCCGACGCTCTCGAGGGCGCCGCGCACGGTGCGCAAGAACGGCGTCTCCGTCGCCGCGTCCCAGATCGCGAGCGCGTCGCCCATGCCGCACAGCTCGAGGCTCACCACGCCGGCGATCCGATCCATCGACGCCTCGCGCACGTAGACGCGCGCGCCGAGATAGCCGAGTTCCTCGCACGCCGTGAAGAGCAGCCGCACGCGCAGGCGCGACGGCGGCGCCGCGGCCAGCCGCTCGAGCAGGGCCAGCAGAATCGCCACGGAGGCGGCGTTGTCGTTGGCGCCGGGGCTGCCGGGGACCGCGTCGTGGTGGGCCACGAGCACCAGCGTGCGGTCGCCGCCGCCGAGGTCGACGATGTAGTTGTCGCCGCGGCCTTCGAACGTCGCGAACCGATGCCGCGTGAACGGCACGCCGCGCGCGGTGAGCCACGCGGCCACCGCCGACTCGCGCGCGGCGTTGTCGCGCGCGGTGAGCAGACGCGAGAGCGCGAGCGGCGTGCGTGGACCGCTCAGCACCGCGTCGAGCGGCGCCGGCGTCTCACGGTGCGCGGCCGCCCTCCCCTTGAGCACGCGACTCATCGCGCGGTTCAGGCGTCCGCGCACGAAGAAGCCGATGTCGCGCAGCGACATCAGCCGATGCGCAGCAGGCGGCGGGCGTTGTCCGACGCGTGCCGAGCGAACACCTCGAGCGGCTCGCCGCGCAGCTCCGCCACGCGTGCAGCCGTGAGCGCGAGGTAGGCCGGCTCGTTGCGCTTGCCGCGATAACCCTGAGGCGGCAGAAACGGGCAGTCGGTTTCGACGACGAGCCCATCGGCGGGCACGAAGCGCGCGACCTCCGGCAGTGCGCGCGCGTTCGGATAGGTCACCGGTCCCGCCAGCGAGACGAGCAGGCCGAGGTCGAGGCAGCGGCGCGCGATCGCCACGTCGCCCGAGAAGCAGTGCATGATGCCGCCGACCTCGCTCGCGCGCTCCTCGGCGAGGATCGCCAGCACCTCGGCGTGGGCATCACGACAGTGCACGAGCACCGGCTTGCGCGCGCGGCAGGCGACGCCGATGAGGTGACGGAAGACGCGCTCCTGGGCGTCGCGCGGCGAGAGGTTGCGGAAGAAGTCGAGGCCGATCTCGCCCACGGCCGCGACGCGCGCCGCGCCGGCCAGTCGCTCGATCTCCGCCAGCGTCGCCTCGTCGGCCTCGGCCGCGTCGTGCGGATGCACGCCCACGGCCGCCCACACGTCGGGCTCGCTCTCGGCCAGCGCAATGGCCGCGCGCGACGTCGGCACCTCCGTGCCGATGGTCAGCACGCGCGTCACACCCGCCTCGCGGGCGCGCGCCAGCGTCTCCGCGCGGTCGGCGTCGAAGTCGGGGAAATGCAGGTGCGCGTGCGTGTCGAACAGCTCGACGCTCATGAGAGCCTCGCAACAGCGCCCCTCACGGCGCGACACGGAAGCGCAGGCGGCCGATCAGTTGACCCGTCGCCGTCGCGACGTCCACCGTCCAGCGTCCCCGCGGGTCGGCGGGAAAGCTGGTCTTGCGCGAAAACGTCCGATAGCCCTCGCGGCGGCCGCCTTCTACCGGCGTCAGGCGGATGACGTTGATGATCTGGCCCTCCAGGCGCCAGACGTGATCCACCGGCTGCTTGAGGCCCGCCGGCGCATAGATCGCCGTGTAGGCGATCAGGCCGTTCTGCAGCAACGCCGCGGCCGGGATCGGGGACTTCGGCTCGAGCGAGTCGACCGTCCCGACGTTCCAGCCCAGATGCGAGTCGGCCACGAACAGCGGCGCGGGCGGGATCGCGCGACGGCCCGCCAGCGCCGCGCTCGTCGCCAGCATGCCGAGCAGCGCGGTGACGGCGAGTCCGCGCTTCCACGACCATGCGCGCCCACGACAGACAGCCGGCGTGAGCGCCACCACCGCGATCCACGCGGCGATCGCCAGCGCCGCCACCGGCGGCACACCGATCAGCGGCAGTGCGAGGTTCAGCGCGCCGAAGAGCGAGACGAGGAAGAAGACGTAGCCGGCCCACGGCCGCGGGTGCACGAGCGCCTGGTACCAGGGATCGAACGTGGCGATCAGCGCCAGCACCACGAGGGCGAGGAAGAACGCGACGTTGACCGAGGTCAGCGTGGTGGCGGCCCAGTAGGCGGGCAGCAGGAAGAGCAGCACGCCGTGATAGAGCGTCTGCACGGCGTACTCGGTCGCCGTCAGGACGAATCGATGTGTGCGTCGCTCCGACGTCGCCAGCGTGTCGCGCGCCTGGATCAGCACGGCCACGAGCAGCCAGAGCAGCAGCAAATAGCCGACGATCAGCCCCACGCGCGGCAGGCCGCGGCGAAAGACGAAGAGCGTGAGGAGACCGCCGACGAACGAGGCGATCGAGATCCCCCAGCGCCGCACGAACTCGAAGGTGGAGGACCGGGTGACGACAAACGGGCTGACGCCGGCGTTGTCATGCACGTCGGCGTTGCCCTGCACCGCGTCCTTGTCGCTCACTCCGTCGTTCACCCCGGAGGTCCGAGGTGATCGATGATCGCGCGGGCGACGTCGTCATGGCGCAGCGCCTGCACGCAGTCGAGCACGTCGGCGGCGGCGGAGGTGGCGCGCAGGTGAGCGCCGACGACGTCGAGCGCGCCCGAGCGCACGCCGCCCTCCAGCGCGCAGATCTCGCGCAGAAGACGCGCGATGGAGGCGTCGCGCGCCGCCACCTCGAGGATGGTGCGCACGTAGTCGTCGGTGATCATTTCACCTTCGAGCCCGGCGGCAGATCGCGGTCGAGCATCACCACGCCGAAGCCCTGTCCGCCCTCGCCGGCCAGGACCATGCCCTGCGACTCGATGCCCATCAGTTTTGCGGGCTGGAGATTGGCGACCACGACCACCTTCTTGCCGACGAGATCGCCCGGCGCATAATGCTCGGCAATTCCGGCCAGCACCGTGCGCTCCTCGGTGCCGAGCGATACACGCAGCTTGAGCAGCTTCCTGGACTTCGGCACGGCCTCGGCGGCGAGCACCTGCGCCACACGCAGATCGATCTTCTGGAATTCCTCGATGCTGATGCGCGCGCCACCATCGCTCGCGCCGGCGGCGGCGGGTGTCGTGGGAGCCGTCTTCTTGTCCTCCACGCGCGGAAACAGCGCGGTGATCTTCGCCACGCGCGCGCCGGGCTCGAGCCGGCCCCACACCGCGTCGGCGAGCGCGGACGCGCCGCTCTGACCGAGGGCGGCGCGGATCTTCGCCGACGCGTCGGGCAGAAACGGCGCCAGCACGATGCCGAGGCAACGCAGCGACTCGGCGAGCGTA
>QHSO01000034.1 GCA_003220475.1 Candidatus Rokuibacteriota bacterium
CGCCCAGCGTGGCCTCGGCCAGCGCGGTCATCTCACGTCCATACGCCTCGATCGTCGTGACGCCGAGCAGGTAACGCCAGACGACCGTCAACTCCTGTCCCTGCTTGATCCGCCGCAGCCGGTCGCGTGCCTCTGCCGCACCGATACCCGGCGCGAACACGGGCGCCAGCGCCGCCCGGAAGTCCGCACGCGTCCGGCGGCCCTCGAGCACGGCGGGGTCGGCCAGCGAGCCGAGCAGCTCCGGCTGCGCGACGAGCAACTGCGCCAGGAGATCGCCGCCGGCGCAGAGCCTCACGAGTCCGTGCAGCAGCTCTGGACTGGCCGCGAGCAGCTCGACGTAGCCCGCGCGCGGGCCGGCGGCGGCGAGAAAGCGCTCGAACTGATTGAGCGCCTCGTCCGGATCGGGACTCTTCCAGCACGCATCGAGGAGGGCCGGGATCAGCCGCGCAAGGGCGGCGCGCAGCGCGCCGGGATACGGCACGAGCGGCCGTCCCTCGACGATCATGCGGAGGTTTTGCAGCGCGCGCTCGGGGTCGGCGAAGCCGGTGGCGGTCAGCGCCATGCGGCTCGGCAGCCGCGGGCGCGCCGGCGCCTCCGTCGGCCGCTCGCCGAAGAACTCACTGAACGCGCGGTGGACGTCGCGCCTGAGCGCGCGGTGCTCGGAGGCGAAGCGGCGCGCCGCCACGCGGGGCGGCGCCTCGATGCCGACGCGGCGGGCGAGGCGGCCGAGCTCGACCGGATCGTCGGGCAGCGTGTGGGTCTGGAACTCGTGCACGATCTGCAGCCGGTGCTCGACCGTGCGCAGGTGGACGAGCGCGTGCGAGAGGCGCCGGCCGAGATCCGGCGCGAGGTACCCACGCTCCGTCAGCCGAAAGAGCGCCTTGAGCGAGTTGCGCTCGCGCAGCCAGGGATCGTCGCCGCCGTAGAGCAGCTGCAAGGCCTGCACGATGAACTCGATCTCGCGGATGCCGCCCCGCCCGAGCTTGACGTTGCGGGCGGAGCCCTCGGCATCGCGACCGCGCAGCGCGCGGTCGATCTGGCGCTTCATGCCACGGATGGCCGGGAGCACGCGCTCGTCGACGCCGGGCCGGTACACCGTCGCCGTCGCCCACGCCATGAAGCGCGTGCCGACGTCCGCGTCACCCGCGCAGGCGCGCGCCTTGAGCAGCGCTTGACGCTCCCAGAGCTCGGCGCGCTCGCGATGATAGGCGGCGTACGCGTCGAGGGACATCGCGACCGCCCCCATGCGTCCTTCCGGACGCAGCCGCAGGTCCACCCGGAACGCATAGCCCTCGTCGGTGGCCTCCTCGATGCGCGCCACCACGTCGCGGCACACGCGCGCGAAGAACGCGCCGTTCTCGAGACGACCGTCCGGCCCACCCGCCGTCTCACCGTCGGCGCCGTAGACGAACATCAGGTCGATGTCGGAGGAGTAGTTCAATTCGTCGCCGCCGAGCTTGCCCATGCCGACGACGGCCAGGCCCGTTTCGCGGCCGTCGGCGTCGAGCGGCGCGCCGAATCGCGCGCGCGCCTCGCCGAGCGCGTCGGCCGTCGACTGGGCCAGGCACGCGTCGGCCAGATGGGAAAGCTCCTCGGTGGTCACGGCCAGATCGGCGTCGCCGAGCAGGTCGCGCGCCCCGATGCGCAGGAGCTGGCGGTACTTGAATCGCCGCAGCGCGTTCATCCGCGCCTCGCGGGTGGTGAATGGCCGCACGGCCTGCGCGGCGTCTTCCGCGAGCTCTTCGGCGAGCCACGGCCGCATCGTGCGCGGCTCCAGCAGCCACGCGAGCGTGCTCGGACGCCGCCGCAGGACGTCGGCCAGGAACTGGCTCGCGCCGCCCACGCGCGCCAGCAGCGGGATCGCCCCCGGATGCTCGCTGAGCGTGCGGAAGAACACGGCGCGGTCGACGACGGCCGCGTAGCGCTCGAGGTTGTTCAGCGCCATGTCGGGATCGGGCGCCGCGGCCAGCTCCGCCAGCAGCCGCGGCAGCGCAGGCTCGAGCAGCTCCGCATCGCGCGGCGTCGGCGTCAGCGCCTCGACATTCGTCGCTGCGGCCGCCGGGTCGGCAAAGCCCGCCCGCCGCAGCGCGCCCACGAGCTCGGCGCGATTGGTCAGCGTGGGAGATTGCACTCGCGGAATCCCGTTGGGGGTGTTGGCCGGGGAGCCCGAGGGGGCGTAGCCCGCTTCGGTCCCAGTCGGCGGTCGCTCCCCCCGACGATGACTAGACAGCCTGCTCGCCGGTCTCACCCGTGCGGATGCGGATCGACTGGTTGATCGGCAGCACGAAGACTTTGCCGTCGCCGATGGAGCCCGTCTTGGCCGCGCCGACGATCGTCGCGGCCACCTTGTCCACCAGATGGTCCGGCACGACGACCTCGATCTTCACCTTGGGCAGGAAATCCACGGTGTACTCCGAGCCGCGGTAGAGCTCGGTGTGGCCCTTCTGGCGACCGAAGCCGCGCACCTCGGTGACGGTCATGCCGATCACGCCGATCTCGGTGAGCGCCTCTTTGACGTCGTCGAGCTTGAACGGCTTGATGATCGCCTCGATCTTCTTCATGGCGTCACACCTCGTCGAGGATGGGCAGCATCAGCGCCGAGACGTGGCTGCTGATGCGCTTGAGGTTCGTGAGGACGTCGAGGTGGATCTCGGACGTCTCGATGGACTCCGCGAGGCCGGCGCGCAGTCGGCCCAGGTGGGATTCGCGCAGCTCGCGCTCGCGCATGCGCATGAACGGCCGCTGATCGAGCACCTCCTGCGCGAGCGCCCGGTCGTTGGCGGCGAAGGCGGCGATGGCACGCTCGAGATTCTTGCTGACGAGCCCGTGGAACTCGAGAATCTCGGCCCAGCCGGACTCCGAGAAGCGGCGTCCCTGGTAGAGCTTCTTGCGCGCGAGCTCCATGAGGTTCTTGTCCACGATGTCGCCGATGTTCTCGAGGTTGCCGATGAACGAGATCAGACCGATCTCCTTGCGCGAGAGCTCGGGCCCCATGGCCTCGCGGCCCAGCCGGGCCAGAAACAGTTTGATCTCGCGCTCGAGAAAGTCGACTTGATCATCACGCTTCTCGACCTCTTCCAGCAGGGCCTGGTTGTCCGTTCGGAACACCTCGACCGTGTCGCGCAGCATACCCTGCACCACGTCCGCCGTGCGCAGCGCTTCGCGCGTGGCCTGGCCCAGCGCCAGCGAGGGCTGGTCGAGCGCGCGCTCGTCGAGATAGCGCGTGCGGAAGGGCGTGTCGCCCGTCTGGTCGTCCGGGACGATGGCCTCGATCGTGCGCGCCGCCAGCGGCGTGAACGGTAGAAAGACCAGGCTGATCCCCAGGTTGAAGAACGTGTGGGCGTTGGCGATCTGTCGCGCGGGATCGGCGGCGCTCGCCGCCACCATCGCCGTGAACGGCCCCACGAACGGCAGCATGAGCGCGGCGCCGAGCACCTTGAACGCGATGTGCGCCACCGCCACCCGCTTGGCCTCCGCGGTCGCGCCCACGGACGCGGTGAGCGCCGTGGCGCACGTGCCGATGTTCGCGCCGAATACGATCGCCACCGCGCCGGAGAGCCCGATCAGGCCGTGGCTCGCGAGCGCGATCGCGACGCCGAGCGTGGCCGCGGATGACGCCACCAGCGCGCTGAACACCGCCGCGACGAGCACCGCCATCAACGGATTCCCGGCCAGGGCCTCGACCAGCTCGAGCGCCAGCCGGTTCTCGCGCAGCGGCGCCATTCCCTCGAGAATGACCTTGAGGCCGAGGAAGACGAGCCCCAGGCCGAGGATCGCCTGGCCGACGTCCTTGACCACGCGCCGCCCCGCGAGGAACGTGATCGCGAAACCGAGGCCGACGAGCAGCAGCGCGTAGTCGGTGACCTTGAACGCGATGAGCTGCACGGTGAACGTCGTGCCGATGTCGGCGCCCAGAATGATGCCGAGCGTCTGGCGAAAGGTCATCAGGCCGGCGCTGACGAAGCCGATGAGCATCAGCGTCGTGGCCGCCGAGGACTGGATGATCGCCGTGACCGCGGCGCCCGAGGCGACGGCGATCAGCCGACGGCGCGCCATGCCCGTGAGCAGGTGACGCAGCCGACCACCGGCGGCGCGCTGCAGGCTGTCGCCGCTCAGCCGGATGCCGTACAGCAGCAGCGCGATGCCGCCGAAGAGCGCCAGCAGTACCGCGGTCACGGCGCGCGCCCGGGCGAGCGCGCGAGGCCGGTCGACGGCGCCACGCCGCCGGCGATCGAGGCGCGCACGTGCGTGGCGGCGGCGAGCGCGCGCGGCAGGTGCGCGGTGTCGTTCAGCGAGACCAGCCGCGGCGGCCGCACGACCGTGAGCGAGGCGTTGTCGACGCGCAGGCGCCAGAGCGCGTTGAACGAGCAGCCCAGCAGCGCGCACGCGTACACGCTGATGACGCCGCCGTGCGCGACGACGAGCACGTCGTCGCCGTTCGGATGCAAGGCGCTGATGTGATCGATCGCCGCCCGGACGCGGGCGCTGACGGCGTCGAGCGGCTCGCCGCCGGGCGGCGGGCAATCGTGCGGCGCCAGCAGCCATGCGCGGTAGGGATCGCCCTCGCGCGCGCGCACCTCGTCGACCGTGCAGCCCTCCCACTCGCCGAGCGAGAGCTCGCGCAGCTCCTCCACCGGCGTGACGGGCACGCCGGTGCCGGCCAGCGCCACTTCCGCCGTCTCGCGCGCGCGCCGGAACGGGCTGACGTAGGCCGCCGCGATGCGGTAGCCGCGCAGCGCGCCGCCGAGCGCCTCGGCCTGTGCGCGGCCGCGCGGCGACAGCGCGACGTCCGTCCGGCCCTGGAAGCGTCGCTCCGCGTTCCACGTCGTCTCGCCGTGTCGCGCGAGCAGGAGTCTCATTTATCCCCCCCTGCGGGGGATGTAGCCGCTCTGGCGCCCGCATCGCGCGCGGCGCGCAGGCGCGCCAGCGTCTCCTCGCGCCCGAGCAGCGCGAGGACGTCGAACAGCGGCGGCGACGCCGTGCGCCCCGTGACGGCCAGGCGCGTGAGCTGAGCGAGGTCGACGAGCTTGAGTCCCATGGCGTCGACGAGCTCGCGGTAGAGCGCCTCGAGGGCCGGCGCCGTGAAGGACTCGACGGCCGCCAGTCGCTGGATCAGCGTGTCCAGTCGCTGCACGCCGGCCGGCGTGAAGAGCTTGGCGGCGGCTTTCGGCTCGTGCTCGCGCGGGCGCTCGAAGTAGAACCGGCCGACCTCCACGAGCTCGCGCAGCGTCCTGGCGCGCTCGCGCAGCGTGTCCAGCATCCCGACGAACCGCGCGGCGTCCGCGGGCGGCGTCAGCCCGGCGGCGGTCAGCCAGGGCGTCACCAGCGCGGCCAATCGTGCGCCGTCGATGGTCTTGATGTACTCGTGATTCAGCCACTCGAGCTTGGTCTGGTCGAAGATCGCGCCCGACGACGACACGTCCTTGATGTCGAAGCGCTCGACCAGCTCGGTGCGCGAGAAGATCTCCTGGTCGCCGCTCGACCAGCCGAGCCGCGCCAGGTAGTTCACCATCGCGTCCGGGAGGATGCCCTGCTCGCGATAGGCGTCGACCGAGGTCGCCCCGTGGCGCTTGCTCAGGCGCGTGCGATCGGCGCCGAGGATCATCGAGACGTGCGCGAAGGCGGGCACCGGATACCCGAGCGCCTCGTAGCAGAGCACCTGCTTGGGCGTGTTCGACAGGTGATCGTTGCCTCGGATCACGTGGCTGATGCGCATGGTGACGTCGTCCACCACCACGCAGAAGTTGTAGGTGGGCGTGCCGTCCGTGCGCACGAGGATCCAGTCGTCGAGCTGCCGATGGTCGAACGTCACCGGCCCGTGGATCAGGTCGTCGACGACCGTCGCGCCCTCGTCGGGGATGCGCAGGCGCAGCGCGCCGGAGGTGAGGCCGAGCTTGCGGCAGCGTCCCGAGTAGCGGAACGTCTCGTTGCGCGCCTGCGCCTCGGCGCGCTCGGCCTCCAGCTGCTCGGGCGTGCACGCGCAGTAGTAGGCGCGCCCGGCCGCGACGAGCCGCTGCGCGTGCTCACGGTAGAGGTCGAAGCGCTCGGTCTGCCGGTAGCCGGGCGTCGGCGGCCCCTCGTCCCAGTCGAGCTCGAGCCAGCGCAGCGCGTTGACGATGTCACCGATATTCGCGTCGGTGGAGCGCGAGCGGTCGGTGTCCTCGATGCGCAGGATGAAGACGCCGCCGTGATGACGCGCGTAGAGCCAGTTGAACAGCGCGGTGCGCGCGCCACCGACGTGGAGGTGCCCGGTGGGACTCGGCGCGAAGCGCACGCGGACGTCGCCCGGCATCGACCTAGTAACGCGCGAAGAGCCGGCCCCACCCCGTGTCCGCGAACGCGCGGATGCGCGCGCGGCCCACGGTCGGGTACCAGAGCAGGTCGTGGTAGACGTTCGACGCGAACGGCGCCCACACCATCAGGGGCGAGTGGAGCAGCAGGCGCTTGAGCGGCCGCAACGGGCCGCGGCGGATCAGCTGATCACCCCAGATCACGAGCGAGCGGCTGGTCGTGAAGCCCATGTTGGTCGCGGCCGCGTCGACGTCGCCGATGATCTCGATGTCGCGCGGATCGGCCACGCCCAGCCCACGCTCCTGGCACATCGCGAGGTAGCGGATCGACAGCGGATCGAAGCCCATGATCCGCGCGGCGATGGCGTCGATGGCGACCTGATCGGCGGACGCGAGAATGAGGTTGCCCTCGCGCGGAATCATCGTGCGCGGCCCGGCGCCGTCGCCCATGACCGTCCCGTCCATCACGGCCAATACGCCCGGGTGCAGCTCACGCTGCATGTACATGAGGTCGACCATGACCTCGTGGATGAACTCGTGGGCGTAGTGGCGGACTTCTTTCAGCAGACCGCCGAACGAGTTCTTGATGGCGCCGGTGGTCGTCGTGTGCCCGTGGGTCTTCGTGGTGCACGCGTGGAGAATGTTCTTCCCGATGAACATCTTCGGGATCTGAATCCCTTCGGGAAAAATGTGGTTCAGCTTCAGCAGCGGGCTCGTGAACCGATAGATGGTCCACTCCACGTCGGGCAGCGGGATGAACGGCAGGCCGTGACGCTGCAGCACCGGATACCACTTGTTGTTCCGGCAACCCGCGAGGGGATCGGTGACGACGGTCTTGTTCTCGACGGGGAAGATGCGCGCGCGCTCGTAGCCGTCCTCGAGCAGCGTCGTGAGCACACCATCCACCTGCCACGGCTGGCTGGAGCACGCGGGGAAATACTTGGTCCACGACAGGTTCAGCTTGACGATCAGATCGACGTCGCGTGACAGCACCTGGTCGTACTTCATCAGGCGCATCAGGCGGCCGTAGTCCGCGACGACGCTGTCGGGGTGGGTACGGAGAACGGCGACCTGACTCTTCACGACCGATTCATTCTACTACTCCGCGTGCGTGCCGTAGATGATCAGCAGCACCGCGACGATCCAGCACGCCGTGTTGACGAGCAGCGCCCGGTCGTGGAGGAAGAGCTCGGACGGGTTGCCGCCGAGCTGCCGGCGGTAGAGCAGATAGAGATAGCGAAAGATGCCATACAGCACGAACGGCAGCGTGGCCGGCAGCAGCTGCGTGTGGAACTTCGCGACGGTCTCCGGCGACATCGTGTAGAGCGCGTACGCGGTCACCGTCGACGCGGTGACCACGGCGATCATCTGGTCGAGCAGCCCCGCGGTGTACTCGGCGAGGATCGGGCGATGGCGCGCGGCATCGGCCTGCAGCGTGAGGTACTCGTGCCGCCGCTTGCCGAGCGCCAGGAACAGCGCGATGAGAACGGTGCAGATCAGCAGCCACCCGGAGATGGCCACGTCGATGGCCAACGTGCCCGCCAGCGCGCGCAGCACGAAACCGACGGCGACCGCCAGCACATCGACGATGACGACGTGCTTGAGCCACGCCGAGTACGCGGTCAGCAGCACGACGTACGCCACCGCCACGAGCAGAACGCCCGTGGACAGCCACGCCGCCGCCACCAGCCCGCCCGCCACGAGCGCCACCGCCACGCCGAGGGCGACGCCGACGGGCAGGCGACCGGCGGCGATCGGACGCTCGCGCTTCTTGGGATGCAGTCGGTCGTTGTCGCGATCGGCGACGTCGTTGACGAGATAGATCGCGCCCGAAAGCGCACAGAAGATCACGAACGCGCCGCAGGCGGGCCACACCGACGGCGTGAACAGCCGCTGCCCGAACACGAGGCCGCCGAAGACGAACAGGTTCTTGACCCACTGCTGCGGTCGCAGCGAGACGAGGACGGCGGCCAGCATCCCGCGGCTAGAGCCGGATCACCCGCTCGGCGTCCCGGACGCCGGCGGTGGCGTTACGCGTGTCGACGACGAGCGGCGCCTCCGCCACGATGGTGGGCCAGTCGTAGGCCGCATGCGCGGTGAGAATCAGCACGACGTCGTGCTCGGCGGGGCGCACAGCCGGGCACGACGTGAGCGCGACCCCGCGCACGGTGCTCACGGTCGGCACGTGCGGATCGTGGTACTCCACGCGCGCGCCCTTGCCGAGCAGCGTGTCGATGATCTCGAGCGCCGGCGAATCGCGCGTGTCCGACACGTCGGGCTTGTAGGCGACGCCCAGCACCAGCACGCGCGCGCCGCGCACGGCGCGGCCGCGATCGTTCAGCGCGTCGGTGATCAGCTGCACGACGTACGTCGGCATGTGCCGATTGATCTCGTCGGCGAACGTGATGAAGCGCGGCTCGTAGCCCTCCAGCCGCACCTTCCACGACAGGTAATACGGATCGCTGGGCAAGCAGTGACCGCCGAGTCCCGGCCCCGGCCAGAAGGGCATGAAGCCGAAGGGCTTCGTCGCGGCGGCGCTCACCACCTCCCACACCGAGATGCCGAGCTTGCGGCACATGATCGCGAACTCGTTGACGAGCGCGATGTTGACCGAGCGGAACGTGTTCTCGAACAGCTTGACCATCTCGGCGGTCTCCGGGCCCGACACCGGCACCACGCGCGGCGTGATGCGCGCGTAGAGTGCGGCGACCAGCTCCCGACAGGCGGGGGTGAGCCCGCCGACGACCTTCGGGATATCGCGCAGCGTCCACTTGCGGTTGCCTGGGTCGATGCGCTCGGGGGAGAAGGCGAGGAAGAAATCTTCGCCGACGGTCAGTCCGCGCGCCTGCAGGCGCGGCAGCAGGATCTCCTGCGTGGTGCCGGGATACGTCGTCGACTCCAGCACGACGAGCTGGCCCGCGCGGATGATCGTCGCCACCGCGTCGGCGGCGGCGATGATGAACGAGATGTCCGGCTCCTTGGACTTGCCGAGCGGCGTCGGCACGCAGATGACGATGGCGTCCGCGTCCTTGAGCGCTTCCACCTCGCCCGTCGCGGCCAGCCGGCCGTCCCGTACGAGCGCCTGCAGCGTCGCGCTCGGCACGTCCTCGATGAAGGACGCGCCGGCGTTCACGCCGGCCACGCGCCGCGCGTCCGCATCGAGGCCGATGACGGTGGCACCGGAGTCCGCGAACGCCACGGCCAGCGGCAAGCCGACGTAGCCGAGGCCGATCACCCCGATGATCGGCTGGCCGACGAGCCGTTCGCGCAGCCGCGCGGCCGCCGTCATCCCAGCTCCTCGCACGCGGTGCGAACGGCGTCGACCACGCCCTCCACCTCGTCATCGGTCATCTCCGGGTAGCACGGCAGCGACAGCACCTCGCGCGCGGCGCGGTAGGCCTCGGGCCAGCGCCGCTCGCCGTCGGCGGCGAACACCGGCTGGTCGGGGACGGCGCGCGGGTAGTGCACGGCGGTCCCGACGCCGGCGTCGGCCAGGCGCTTGGCGAGCGCGTCCCGCTGCGCGTGGCGGACCGTGAAGAGATGGTAGACGTGGCGCGCGCCCGGGCGCTCGACGGGCAGCGTGAGCGGCAAACCGGCAAGGCCGGCGCGATAGCGCGCGGCGATGGCGCGCCGGCGCTCCGTCCACTCGCCGAGATGCCGGAGCTTCACCCGCAGCCACGCGGCCTGGACTTCGTCGAGCCGACTGCAGTAACCGACCTCCACGTGATGGTACCGGCCGGTGTCGCCGTGATGGCGCAGCCGACGCACGCGCTCGGCCACGTCGTCGCGCGTGGTCACGACCATGCCCGCGTCGCCACACGCGCCCAGGTTCTTCGTGGGATAGAACGACAGGCACGCGGCATCGCCCCAACCGCCCAGCGGGCGATCACCCCACGTCGCGCCGATGGCCTGCGCGTCGTCCTCGACCAGAGCGAGGCCCCGCGCGCGCGCGAACGCCGCCAGGCGGTCGATGGCCGCGGGATGCCCGTAGAGGTGCACGGGCATGACGGCCTTCGTGCGCGGCGTGAGCGCGCGCGCGGCGGCGTCGGGATCCATCGTCAGCGTGTCCTGCTCGACGTCCACGAAGACGGGTGTGGCGCCGGTCATCGCGATGGTCGTGGCGGAGGCCACGAACGAGAACGCCGGCGTCAGCACCTCGTCGCCGCGGCTGACGCCGAGCGCGCTCAGCGCCAGCCGCAGCGCGTCGGTGCCGGAGCCGACGCCCAGCCCGTGGCGTGCGCCGGTGAGCTGCGCCAGTTCGGCCTCCAGCGCGCGGCCCTCGCCGCCGAGCACGAACTGGCTGGCGTCGAGGACGCGCTCGGCGGCCGCCATCAGCTCGCGCTTGAGCGCGGCATGCTGGCGCGTCAGATCCAGGAACGGAATCATCGCGTGCCTCCTCCTTCGATCGCGCCGAGACCGACGCGCGTGCTGATGGGACCGCTGACGCCGAGCAGATTCAGCGTGAAGCGCACCTCGTCGTCGCGCTGGGTGCGGTTGACGTACTCGACGGCCAACGCCCAGCACTGCCAGTGGAATTCGAACGCGAGGCGACTTTCCACGAAGGTCGTCGTGCGAACGTCCCAGTTGATCGTGCCGCGTGTGGTCAGCCACGGCCACGGCGACACCTTGAACCCGCCCTGCACGAAGGTGAACTTCGCGGCATCGCTGTGGCGCACGCCGACGCTGACCTCGCCGCGCGGGATCACCGTCGAGAGGTCCGCCGTCACCAAGGGATAGCTGGCGTTGTGCGGATCGTACGTGATGTCGCTGCGCAGCTTGGTCGTCGGCGTCGGCGCGACGATCAGCGTCGCGAAGGCATCCTCCCAGGTGGCGTGGCGCACGTCGTAGCCGTTGCCGAGGGTCAGCCGGAACAGCTCCCAGCGCACCGGCTCGGCGTTCGCGAGCGCGACCGTGCGACCGCGGATGCGGTTCGTCAATGAATATTCGACGCGGCTCGCGTCCTGAATGGAGTCGAGGGCGGGCGTCCACTGCGGCAGCTGATTCTTGTCCTTGCCCGCGATCCACGTGTAATTCACCCGCGGCTCGATCGTGTGCAGCATCGCGTCGATGTTCCAGACTCCGCCCGTGTCGTACACGCGCGTCAGCTTCGTCTCGAGGTCGGCACCCGCCTCCAGCAGGCGCCGCAGCCGCGGATCGTCGCTGGTGATCTCGATCGGCCCGTCGACGCCCCGGCTGGTGCGAACGCCGGTCACCGTGCGGTCGTAGCCCGTGAGGCGCCCGCCGAGAAACGGCGTCAGCGTCACCACGTCCATGGGGATCGGGCGCGAGACGCGCGGATGCAGATCGAGACGATCGCCGTTGGAGCCGACGTCGCGCACGAAGTGGACGGCGCTGCCCTCGAACTCCCACAGCAGCCCGGGGATGCCGCCCACCGGCTGGGGCGTACCGAGGAGCCGCACGTCGGGCAGGCGATTGAGCTCGACCGGCCGGCGCGTCGTGAGGTCCTGGTACACGAAGACGTCGCCGACGAGGTTCCACGTGTTCCAGGAGCGCGTCAGGAACACGTTGGACTCCACCCGCTGCGAGCTGCGCTGGGAGAGCTCGTCGCCGTAATCGCGCAGGACGGTGTCGTCGGAGACGCCGGCGGCATCGACCTTGAGCCACGTGCGCGGCGCCAGGTACCAGTCCTGGCGCGTGTGGCCCAAGAAGCGCGACGCGTCGTGCCTGGCCGTCTCCTGCATGAAGAAGCCGCTGAATCGCCCGCGCTGCTTGTCGGGCAGGATGTAGCGATACTCCAGGTTGAAGCCCTCACCGAGGTTCGTATAGAAGATCGGCGAGATCAGCGCGTCCTGGCTGTCGTCGATGACCCAGAAGAACGGAAACTCCGCGTAGGCGCCCTTGGTCGTCGAGTAGCCGAATTTCGGGAAGAGGAATCCGGTTTGCCGCTCGCGGCGGATCGCGGCGGCGAAGACCGGCAGGAACGGAATGAGCGGGATCTGGCGCACCCAGAACGAGGCGTTCGTGCCGTAGACGAACTCGTTGAGGTCGGCGGTGGCGGAGCCGAAGTGCACCGCCCAGTCGGGCGGATCGTCCTGGCACGTCGTGAACACGCCTTGCTGGACGCGATAGACGCTCTCGCCGACCCGTTCCATGCGCTCGCCGGACAGGCGGTAGTACGGCGCGCCCCGAGCCTCGCCCTGGTACACGACGCCCGTGCCCGTCTTCACGTTGTACTCGATGCGCTGTCCCGTCAGCTGATCCTCACCGTCGTAGAAGATGACGCGCCCCTGCGCGACCGCATCGCCCGTGTTTCGGTTGAGCTCGATCCGATCGGCCATCAGTCGCGTGGCGCCCTTCGTGAGCTCCACGTTGCCGGTGGCGACGAGCAGATTGTCCGGCCCGACTTGCTCGAGCTGATCGGCGACGACCGTGACGTCGCCGCCCGCTGTTCCGACCGTGACCGGCCCCTGAGGCACCTGCGCCGCCGTCGGCGCCGCCGCGGCGGCGAGCAGCACGAGCCCCGCCGCGGCGCACACCACTCGACGGCCCAATCGCGTCCTCAAGTGTCTCAGAAGGCCTCGTCAGATAAGGAGGTCTATGCTATCAGCCGCCTTTTCGACGGGGCAAGGCTTATCACCCGTCGCGATGCGGAGCACGTCGCCCAGTAGCGACAAGGAGCCGGCGATACAAAGGATAGGGGTCCGCGGCTCTCGCGCGGCGAGCGCGAGCGCGTCCGCGGCGGAGTCGGCGAGCTCGGCGGCGGTCGCGGCGGGTAGCACCGCGCGCAGCGCGGCGGGCGTGGCGGCGCGCGGGCTCGACGACGCCGTCAGGATGATCCGCTGCGCGCGTGGTGCCAGCGCCACCAGCATCCCGGGCGCGTCCTTGTCGCGAAGTGCGCCGAAGACGAGCGTCACCGGCGTGTCGCCGAACCACTCCGCGAGCGAGGCGGCGAGGGCCTGCGCGCCGGCGGGATTGTGGGCACCGTCGAGCACCACCGTGCGGTCGCGCGCGCGGAGGATCTCGAAGCGCCCCGGCCACCGCGCGCGCGCCAGCCCCTCGCGCGCGGCGGAATCGGGCACGCCGAGCGCGCGGGCGGCGGCCAGCGCGACGAGCGCGTTCGACGGTTGATAGAGGCCGAGCAGCGGCAGCCGCAGGCCCTCGAGCCGCCAGCCGGGACCGGCACAGTCGATCAGCTGCTCGGAGCGGTCGCGCGCGTGGACGCGCACGCTGAGCTCTCGGCCCTCCATCAGCAGCGGCACGCCGACCGCCTCGGCGCGCGCGCAGAGCACCTGCGCCGCCTCCGGCGCCTGGGCGGAGGCGATGGCGACACCGCTGCGGATGATCGCGGCTTTCTCGGCGGCGATCGCGGCCAGCGTCGCGCCGAGCACCTCCTGGTGGTCGAGATCGACGCGCGTCACCGCCGTCACCGCCGGCGCGCCGACGGTGGTCGCGTCCAGCCGCCCGCCGAGCCCGACCTCGAGCACAGCGATGTCGACCGCTTCGCGCGCGAAATGATCGAGCGCCAGCGCCGTCGTCGCCTCGAACATCGTCGCGTCGACCCGGGCCACCAGCGTCGCGATCGCATCGAAGCCATCGGCGACGTCGTCCTCGCTGATGGCCTCGCCGTCCACCCGGATGCGCTCGCGGAAGGACACGAGGTGTGGCGACGTGTAGAGGCCGACCCGGCGGCCGTCCGCGCGGAGCATCGAGGAGAGCATCGCCGCCACCGAGCCCTTGCCATTGGTGCCGCCGACCTGGGCCAGCGTGTACCGACACTCCGGGTTGCCGAGGGCCTGCAGCAGCGTCTCGATGCGCTCGAGGCCCGGGCGCATCCCGGCGTGCTCGCCGCCACGCAGGGCGAGGAGCCGGGCGAGCGCCTCGGCGTAGGTCATGCGCGCTCGGGCGGGTCGGTCGGCTGGTCGGCGAAAAACGCGAGGAGGCGGCGCAGCGTCTCCTTGAGATCGCGACGCTCGACCACGAGGTCGAGCTGGCCGTGCTCGAGGAGGAACTCGGAGCGCTGGAAGCCCTCCGGCAAGGGCTGGCGGATCGTCTCGGCGATGACACGCGGGCCGGCGAAGCCGATCAGCGCGCGCGGCTCGGCCAGGATGACGTCGCCGAGCATCGCGAACGAGGCGGTGACGCCGCCGGTGGTCGGGTCCGTCAGCACCGATAGGTAGGGCAGGCCGGCCTCGGCGAGTCGCTCGAGCGCCGAGGACGTCTTGGCCATCTGCATGAGCGACAGGATGCCTTCCTGCATGCGGGCGCCGCCCGAGGCCGAGACGATGATCACCGGCAGATGCTTGTCGATGGCGAGCTCGATGGCGCGCGTGAGCTTCTCGCCCACGACCGAGCCCATGCTGCCGCCCAGATAGGCGAACTCGAACACGCACAGGATCGTCGGGAAGCCGCCGATGGCCGCGGTGCCGGTGACGACCGCCTCTTCCAGGGACGTCTTCTGGCGCGCGGCCTTGACGCGCTCGCGATAGCGCTTGGAGTCCTTGAAGTTCAGCGGATCGGCGGGCGTGAGCCCGGTTTGCCGCTCCTCGAACGTGCCGGAGTCGGCGAGCAGCGCGATCCGCTCGCGCGAGCCGATGCGAAACGGATAGTGGCACTTGGGACATGCGCGCCCGACGCGCTCGACCTCCGCACGGTACACGATCTCCTTACAGGAGTCGCACTTGATCCACAGGCCTTCGGCGATGTTGACCTTCTTCGGCGTTCCCGCCATCTCCTCGGGCTTGCGTCTGAACCAGGCCATAAGTGCCCCTCGGAGGGGGGCTACGCCCCCCTTCCGACCGTCGTCGCGCGCCTGACGGCGCGCTCCTCCGTGCCTCCCCCCAGGATTGCGCGGGCAAAGCCCGCGCTCGAACCTGCGCGGAGTGGATCTTTCAGCGTAGCGATGAAGTCTCCTACCTTTTCTATCAGAGTGGGGGTGGCGGTGTACTCCTCGATTTTTCGGACGATCGCGGAACCCACCGCCACGCCGTCGGCCGCCGCGGCGACGGCGGCGACCTGGTCGGGTGTGGAGACGCCGAAGCCGACGCAGACGGGCTTGGTCGTGAGCAGGCGCAGGGTGCGGATCTGGGCGTCGAGGTCCTTTGGCAGCTCGCGGCGCTCGCCGGTGACCCCGGTCAGCGAGACGAGATAGATGAAGCCGCGCGCCAGGCGTGCGATGGTCTTGACGCGTGCGGGCGTCGAGGTCGGCGCGACGAACTGGATCACGTCGAGGCCGGCCGGCTCGGCCTCCGCGCGCAGCGGCTCGGACTCTTCCCAGGGCAGGTCCGGCACGAGCACCCCGTCGGCGCCGGCGTCGGCGGCCGTGCGCGCGAAGCTCTTGAGCCCGAACGCCAGCACCGGGTTGTAGTACGTCATGAGCGCGATCGGCACTCGCACCTCGGCGCGCAGCGTCGCCACCATTTCCAGGATCCGCGGCAGCGACGTGCCGCCGGCGAGCGCGCGAATGCCGGCGCGCTGGATGACGGGGCCGTCGGCGAGTGGATCGGAGAATGGCACGCCGAGCTCGATGACGTCGGCGCCCCGGCGTTCGGCCTCGACCACGAGGCGCCGCGTGGCGTCCAGCGACGGGTCGCCGGCCATGAGATAGGCGACGAGGGCGCGCTCGCCGCGGGCGCGAAGCCGGGCGAACGTCTCGTCCAGACGACTCGTCCTGCCGGCAGTCGGGCTCACCCGATCTCCATGCCGAGCGCCTTGGCGACGACGTACACATCCTTGTCGCCGCGTCCCGAAAGGCCGACGACCATCACCTTCGACCGCGGCAGCGTCTTGGCCAGGCGCATGGCGTGCGCGACGGCGTGCGCCGACTCCAGCGCGGGCATGATGCCTTCGAGTCGCGTGAGCGCCTGGAAGCCCTCGAGCGCCTCCTCGTCCGTGATGGAGACGAACTCGAAGCGGCCCGTGTCTTTGTAATAGGCGTGCTCGGGGCCGACGCCGGGATAGTCCAGCCCCGCCGAGATCGAATGCGCGACGGCCACCTGGCCATCGTCGTTCTGCAACAGATAGCTCATCGAGCCGTGCAGCACGCCGACGGCGCCGGCGGCCATCGACGCGCCGTGCTTGCCGCTGGCGAGCCCGCCGCCGCCGGGCTCGACACCCACTATCCTTGTTCGGCGCTCTTCAATGAAGGGGTGGAACAGGCCGATCGCGTTGCTCCCGCCGCCGACGCACGCGACGACCACGTCGGGCACCCGCCCGATAGCGCGCCGCGACTGCGTGCGCGCTTCCTTGCCGATGACGGTGTGGAAATCACGGACCATCATCGGATAGGGGTGCGGGCCGAGCGCCGAGCCGAGCAGGTAGTACGTCGTGTGCACGTTCGTGACCCAATCGCGCAGCGCCTCGTTCACCGCGTCCTTGAGCGTCTTGCTGCCCGACTCGACCGGAATGACCTTGGCGCCGAGCAGTCGCATGCGGAAGACGTTGAGCGCCTGGCGCGCGATGTCCTCCGCGCCCATGTAGACCTCGCACGGCACGCCGAGCAGCGCGGCGGCGGTGGCGGTGGCCACGCCATGCTGGCCCGCGCCGGTCTCGGCGATGATGCGCGTCTTCTTCATGCGCGCGGCGAGCAGCGCCTGGCCGAGCACGTTGTTGACCTTGTGGGCGCCGGTGTGACAGAGATCCTCGCGCTTGAGCCAGATCCGTGCGCCGCCGCAGTGCTCGGTCAGTCGCGCGGCGAAGTAGAGCGGCGTGGGACGGCCCGCGTAGTCCGCGAGCAGCGACGCGAGCCGCTGCTGGAACCCACGGTCGCGCCGTGCCGCCGCGTACGCCTTCTCCAGCTCCAGGAGGGGGGCCATCAGCGTCTCGGGCACGAAGCGTCCGCCGAAGCGCCCGAAGTGGCCGCGCGCGTCGGGCAGCGTCGTCACCGCACGCCCTTCGCCTCGGCGATGAAGCGCCGCACCTTGTCGGGATCCTTCTGGCCCGGCCGCGCCTCCACGCCGGAATTCACGTCGACGGCGTGCGGACGCACGATCTCCACCGCGCGCGCGACGTTGTCGGGCGTGAGCCCGCCCGACAGCACGAGGTGCACCCTGCCTTCGTTGGGCGCCGTCGCGCCCATCATGCGGATGCTGCGCCACTCGATGGGCTCCCGCGTGTCGCCGTCCTCGCTCCAGCGCGCGTCGCTGTCGAAAAGAATGGCGCTCGCGACTTTGCGCCACCAGAGCGCGTTCATGCGCTCGCCGAGCTTGTACTCCGGCAGCCCCGCGATGGTCGTCGCCGGCGCGAGCTTGACGGTCTTGATGATGGGCACCGCGAGATCCGCCCAGTCCTCGGGCTTCTCGTCGCCGTGCAGCTGGACCGCGCGCAGCCGGCACGCCTCGATGACGGCCTTCACGTGAGCGGGGGCATGATCCCAGAACACGCCCACCGGCGTCACGAACGGCGGCAGCCAGCGCACGATCGACGCGACCTGCTCGGGTGTCACGAACCGCGGGGTCTTCTCGACGAAGATGAAGCCGAGCGCGTCGGCGCCCGCCTGCACCGCCATCCGCGCGTCGTCCAGACTGGTGATGCCGCAGATCTTGACGCGGATCATTGTTGAATGGGTGGGGCGAGACGCCCCCCCCATTTCCCCCCCGATTCGCGCGGCGCCCGACAGCGCGTTGCCCATTTCCCGCCCGATTCGCGGGGCGCCCGACAGCGCGTTGCCCATTTCCCCCCCGATTCGCGGGGCGCCCGACGGCGCGTTGCCCATTTCCCCGCCGATCCGCGGGGCGCCCGACGGCGCGTTGCCCATTTCCCCGCCGATTCGACAGCGCGTTGCCCATTTCCCGCCCGATTCGCGGGGCGCCCGACAGCCTGGGAGTCTCAAACCCGGGCTCCGGCCAAGGTCAGCTCGCGGATCTTGGCGCCGACGTCGGGCGCGCGCACCAGGCCCTCGCCGACCAGCACCGCGTGCGCGCCGGCGTCGATCACGCGGCGCACGTCGCTGGCCGTGAAGAACCCGCTCTCGCTGACGACGAGCGGGCCGGGCGGGATCTGTGGCAGCAGTGACAGCGTCGTCTCGACACGCGTCTCGAACGTCGCGAGGTTGCGATTGTTGATGCCGAGCAGCCTCGCGCCCATCGTCAGCGCGACGTCGAGCTCGGCCGCCGTGTGGCACTCCACCAGCGCGGCCAGTCCCAGGCCTTTGGCCGCGGCGGCAAGCTCGGAGAGCTGGGACGGCTCGAGGATCGCGACGATCAACAGCACGGCGTCCGCGCCGGCCGCGCGCGCCTCCCAGAGCTGATAGTCGTCGAGCACGAAGTCCTTGCGCAGCAGCGGCACGTCGACCGCCGCACGCACCGCCGCGAGATCGTCGAGGCTGCCGCGGAAGTACCTGGCGTCGGTCAGCACCGAGATCGCGTCGGCGCCGTGGCGCGCGTAGGTCGAGGCGAGCGCGACGGGATCGAGATCGTCCTTCAGAACGCCGCGTGAGGGCGAGGCGCGCTTGACCTCGGCGATGAGCCGCGCGCGGCCGGGCCGCGGCGCCAGCGCGCGCTCGAAGTCGCGCGGCGGTGCGAGCGTCGCCGCGCGGGCCACCAGCGCGCTGCGCGGCGTCGCGTGCTTGCTCGCGACGACCTCGGCGCGCTTGTGCTCGACGATCTCGTCGAGGATGGACATCGGTGAGGCGGCTCAGAAGTCCCGGCGCTGCCCCTGCCGGCGCAGCGTATCGAGCGACACCGGAGCGAGCTGCTCCAGCACGTAGTCGCGGATCGTGCGCGGCGGCGGCAGATCGCGCGTGAGCCGGCCGGCCTTGAGCAGCGGCTTCAGCAGCGGGTCCCAGGCGCCGTCGCGCGGCGCGCCCCGACCCGCGGGCACGACGACCGTCTCGAGTGTGCCCCGGCGCCGAAAGACGTCCTTGGCGCCCGACCACTTGCCGCGCTTGGCCATCGGCCGCCCCTCGATCTCCATGATGTCGAGCGCGAAGCTGACGACAGGCGCGTTCGCAATCGACGTGCCGACGCCGTAGCCATCGACGACGGGATTGAGGCGCAGGATCTCGTACTCGTCGATCCCGCCCGAGGTGATGATCTTCACGTGTCCGAAGCCGCGCAGGTCGAGCTCCCAGCGCACCTCCTGCACGATGCGATAGAGATCGCCGCGGCGCGAGGACGGCGTGTCGAGCCGCACCGCGAAGAGATCGTCGCCGAGCGCCTCGGCCACGCGGATCGCCTCGAACTTCTCGTCCTGCAGCGTGTCGATGAGCGCGCCGCCGACGAACGCGTTGCGCTCGATCATCGGCGCGAGCGCCGGGTGCATGCGGCGCGCGCCGAACGAGATCACCTGACGCTCGCCCGCGGCCTTCTTGCATCGCGCGGCCTTGGTCGCAATGCCGGAGGCCTGGCAGAGCACGCCGAGTAGCGCGGTCTCGTACTGCGCCCAGTCGACGTACACGCCTTCCAGCACCATGATCGGCTGGTATGGCGCGAAGATCGTTCCCTCGTCCATCGCGCGGACGTCGACCGGCACACCCTCGAGGAGCGCGGCCGCCTCCTCGATGCCCGCCAGCACGCCCCACTCCCAGTCCTCCGGCAGCGCCTTGAGGTAGACCTCGGCCTTGACTCGTTTGCGGTCACCCCGTGCCTTGAGGATCTGCACGGTGCGCTCGAAATATACGTCGTAGACCTCGCCGCTCTTGATCTCGGCGTCGGACGCGGTGTGGAACGGGCGCTTGCTGTCTTTGGGTGCCATCGAATCTGCCGGAAACGTGCCGTAAATACTCGCAGACCCGCCCCAGCGAGTCAACGAAACCCGCCGTCCGCCGCGGGCACGGCCGGTCCCGAAGCCTAGAGGTCGAGACCCTTGAGGTAGGCGCGAAACGCGTCGGACAGATCCGGGCGGGCGAGCGCGAACTCCACCGTGGCCTTGAGGAAGCCCAGCTTGTCGCCGGTGTCGTAACGCTTGCCGACGAACTCCACGGCGTACATCGGTCGGCGCTTGCGCAGCGTGCGCAGGCCGTCCGTCAGCTGGATCTCCCCGCGCTTGTCGGCGGCGGTCTGCGCCAGGATCGGGAACAGATCGGGCGTGAGCACGTAGCGGCCGATGATCGCGAGGTCGGAGGGCGCGTCCTCCGCGCGCGGCTTCTCGACGAGGTCGTCGATCTGCCACACGTTGCCGCCGATGTTGCGGCCGGCGATGACACCGTAGTGGTGGATCCGCTCGCGCGGCACGCGCTCGACAGCGATGACAGGACCGTCGTGGCGTTCGAAGACGTCGAGCAGTTGGCGCATGCACGGCGTCGCCGCGCCCCCGATGATGTCGTCGCCGAGAAAGACGCCGAAGGGTTCCTCACCCACCAGCGTGCGCGCGCACAGAATGGCGTGGCCGAGGCCCAACGGCTCCTTCTGGCGGACATAGGAGACCGACGCGAGCTCGGAGATGGTCTTGATCTGCGCGAGCTCCTCGGACTTGCCGCGGTCGTTCAGGTAGTACTCCAGCTCGAAGGCGGCGTCGAAATGGTCCTCGATCGCACGCTTGCCGCGACCGGTGACGATGATGATCTCCTGCAGCCCCGAGGCCACCGCCTCCTCGACGACGTACTGGATGGTCGGCTTGTCGACGAGCGGAAGCATCTCCTTGGGCTGCGCTTTCGTCGCGGGCAGAAACCGCGTGCCGAGACCGGCGGCCGGAAAGACACCTTTGCGAACACGCATGGACATCGATGACTCCCTCGATCAGACGCCGACCGCGCTGAGCCCCTCGCGATCGAACGTCGCCTTGATCCGACGTCGCAGGTCGTTCTCCGCTTCGACGCGACGGCTCGGGTCGACCCGGACGCTGAGCCGGAGAACGGCATCGCCTGCGCTGAATCTCATAATACCCTGCACGGTCGGCGCGTCCAGGGCGGCGCCCGTCGCGCGCGCCCACGTCTCGCCCGCCTCGCGCAGCAGCGCCAGCGCGCGATCGACGTCGACCTCGCGCGGCACCGCGATCTCCACGGTCGCGCGCGCCCAGCCCGCGCTGAAGTTCGTGAACTCCGTCAGCGCGCCGTTGGGGACGACGCGCACCGCGCCCTCCGGCAGTCGCAGCTTCGTCACGCGCAGGCCGACGGACTCCACGGTGCCCGTCGCGGTGCCGACCTGGATCTCGTCACCCACGGCGACGAGGCCTTCGAAGAGCAGGAAGATGCCGGTGAGCAGGTCGCGAATGAGCGCCTGCGCGCCGAGGCCGATGACGACGCCGAGCACGCCCGCGGAGACGACGATCGCCTGCACGTCCACGCCGAGCTCGCGCAGGATGAGGACGACCACGGCGCAGGCAAGCACCCAGCGGATGAGGCTGGTGAGCAGCGAGCCGAGCGTGCGCGAGCGCGCCGTATCGTGCTGACGCGCGGCCACGCGCTGCACGAGACGATCGATCAACCGTTGGACGATGTGATAGCCGGCCAGCAGCAGGGCCAGCGTCAGCCCGACCGACAGTGCGTGGAGCAGGCCCGGGCTCACCGCCCGCGTCCCCGCGCCACGCCCTCGAGCACCGCGATGATGGCGAGCACGCAGCCGGCCTGGATCAGCACCAGTGCCGCCTCGTGCTTGGTGGCCTCCTTGAGCAGCATCGCCGAGATCCCGAGCGTGGCCGCGATGAAGAAGATCAGCAGCACCGTCTCCGTGCGCGTGAGCCCGAGCGCCTCGAAGCGATGATGGATGTGATCCCTCGCCGTGTAGGCCAGCCACTCGCCGACCGAGTGCACCTTGCCGGTGACGACGCGCACCGTGCCGACGAACGCGATGTCGAAGAGCGGCACCGCGAGGATCAGCACCGGCGTGAGCAGGCCGATGAAGTCGTTCTCGGCCCACTCGCCCATGACCGCGAGTCCCGCGAGCGTGAAGCCGATGAAGGAGGCGCCGGCATCGCCGAGAAAAATCGTGGCGGGCCGCCCGAAGCGGAAGTTGTACGGCAGGAAGCCGAGGCAGGCGCCGACCAGCGGCGCCGCGAGGAACATCAAGTACGGCTGGCTGGTCTGCAGCGCGGCCAGGCTGAAGAACAGCGCGGCGATGGCGCCCAGTCCCGCCGCCAGGCCGTCCATGCCGTCGAGGAACTGCAGCGCGTTGGTCACCGCGAGGAACCAGACGAGCGTGAGCGCGACGTTGATCACGCCCGAGCCCGGCCAGGCGGTCGGCACCGTATCGAGCACGACGCCGTACGCCATCGCCACCGCCACCGCGACGGCCTGGCCCGCCAGCTTCCAGCGCGCCGGCACGTCGAACACGTCGTCGAGCAGGCCGACGGCGACGACGATCGTGGCACCGACGGCGACGCCCTTGAGCTGCAGCGAGAACGTGAAGTTGAAGAGCACGGTGGCCGCGAACGCCCCGTAGACCGCCGCGCCGCCGAGCAGCGGCGTGGCCGTCATGTGCACCTTGCGCGCGGCGGGTCGGTCGAGCACGCCCCACCAGTGCGCCAGCGCGCGGACGAGCGGCACGCCGACGAGGGCCAGCGCGAAGGCGAGCACGACCAGATAGACCCAGCCGAGTCCCGACGCCGAGAAGGCGCGCCGCACGGGCGGCAACGTGAGCGCGATGACGAACGCGACGCGTGCGAGCGTGGCGGCGATCACCAGGTGGGGGGCCCCGACATGGCCCCCCACACCCCCCACGCTCGGACGCGCCCCGGCACAGCCGTGGCGCGCCTCGGGATTGGGACCCACTGCCTCATCGGGACTGATTTCCCTCGGCGGCGCTCGCGAGCACCGCCGTAACCGCGCGCAGCACGCGCTCGGCGTCGTCGTCGGTCAGCGCCGGATAGCACGGGATCGACAAGGACTCCGCCCACAGCCGGTCGGCTTCGGGAAAGCCGTCGAGACCGAGGGCGCGGTGGGCCGGGCGGAAGACCGGACGGCGCGCGGCGACACCACGCGTGGCGAGCGCCTCGATGACGGCGTCCGGGGCGCAATCCAGGCCGAGCACGAAGCGGTGATAGACATGCCGGCGCCCCGCGTCGGTCGGCAGGCGCGCCGGCGCGCTTGCGAGTCCCGTGCGGTATCGTGCGGCCAGCGTGCGGCGGCGCGCGATGAACGCGTCGAGCCGCGCCAGCTGCGCGCGCGCCAGCGCCGCGGCCATGTCGGTCAGCTTCGCATTGGTGCGCGGGGCCAGCGTCGTCCGCTCGTCGTAGTCGCGCGCCTCGCGCACGCGCGCGATCAGCGCGGCGGGTCCGGCCACCGCGCCGCCCTCGCCGGCCGCGATCATCTTGGTCGCGTAGAAGGAGCAGACGGCGAGCGCGCCGCGCGAGCCCGCGGGCCGGCCATCGTCCAGCTCCGCGCCGAGCGCCTGCGCGCAGTCCTCGATCACCGGCACCTCGAGCGCCTGGAACGGCTCGAGATCCGCGGCGAGCCCGAAGGCGTGCGGCACGATGACGGCCCGCGTGCGCGACGTGCGCCGCGCGAGGGCGTCCTTCGCCGAGAGCGAGAGCGTCGCGGCATCGGCGTCCACGAGCACCGGTGTGGCGCCCACCCGTCGCACCGCGTGATAGAGCGCGTCGCACACGTAGCTGGCAATCAGCACTTCGTCCCCCGCGCCGACGCCGAGCGCGCCGAGCGCCAGCTCGAGCGCCGCGCTGCCCGAGGCGACGGCCGCCGCGTCCTGAACGCCGAGGCGCGCGGCCAGCTCGCGCTCGAGCGCGGCCACTTCGGGGCCCTGCGCGAGCTGCCCCGAGCGCACGACGCGCGCGACGCGCTCGGCATCGTCGTCGGTGATAGAGGGCTTCGAGTGGGGGATCATTTGGAGCGGGGACGTCGCAAGGTCAAAGGTTTAGCAGAAGCCGAATGGACTGAAATGCCTCCGCGTATTTGACGCGGGCCTGGATGCCGCGGAAGTTGGCGGTCGATACGGCGAGCTCGAGGATCGAGAGATCCTCGATGTTGGTCTTGGCCACCTGCGAGCGGTGCGCCTCCAGACACGCGAGCTTCTTGTCGAGCACCTTCTCGATGTCGGTGAAGCAGTTCGGCGTGAAGTTGACGCTGGTGGGGCCCTCGTAGAACAGGAAGTTCGGCACGTAGCGCGTCGCCGACAGCGTGCCCTGCGCGAGGTTGCGATGGTCCTGGTGCGTGTCTTCGGGATAGTTGACGAAGATCATGCGCGGCTGGATCTGGCGGATCACCGCCTCGAGTCCGACGATCATGTCGCGATTGAGCGGGACCTCCGTGTCCTGATAGCCGCCCCAGAACACCTCGCGGGCGCCGATGATGAGCGCGGAGTCCTGTTGCTCGCTACGGCGGACGGCGCCGTCGCCCCCCAGCGAGCCGTCCGAGGCGACGTACAGATAGACGGCGTGACCGCGCTCCGCGTACTTGGTGAGCATCCCGCCGCAGCCGAACTCGATGTCATCGGGATGGGCGCCGATCGCGAGGACGTTCACTCAGGGCTCCTCCGTCCAGGCATCGCCGCGACGCAGGATGGGAAGGCTCGCATCGCCGTGCATCAATAATAGATCGAGGCCAGACAAAAACGGCACGAAATCGCCGTGTTGCTGAGCATAGACGGGGTGCGAATAGGCCTGATAGAGCACCCGGATCCCCGCGTCGGCGAAGCGCTTGGTATCCATATATCTACTGCCGTGGCCGCCGGCCAGATAGGTGTCGGCGCCGACGGCCTGACAGAGGGCCACCAGCCGACCCGTCGGGTCGTCGTCGTCCACGGCCAGCGATGACGCCATGCGCGTCGGCGTCGTCACGCCGATCGCACGGGCGAGAAGCTCGGCGCTCGCGACCGCCACCGGGGCGAGCCGGCTCGCCGTCGATCGCAACGTCGGTGATCGGCGTGCCGAGCCGCGCGTGCACCGGCACCGTGAGCCACCGCGCGCCGTCCGCCGTCTTGATGCGATTGCGGTTCTGCCAGCCGTTCTTCTCGTACTGCACGGAATCGAGGAAGACGAAGAGATCCGCGGCCGCCCACTTGGCGAGATAGCCGAGCCACGGCAAATACTGCGGCTGGTGGATGGCGACCCTCACGACGCTTTCACGAAGATCGGGTTGCTCAGCAGTCGGCCGCCGCCCGCCGCGCGCGCGTCGAGGCGGAACACCGCGGGCCGGCCGTCCCACGCCTCGCGGTGTGTGGCGCGCAACGGCGTCGAGCCGCTCCACACGGCGATGACCGAGCCGTTGCGCACGAGCGTCACGCGCACGTCGGTCGGGCGCGGCTCGGCGCCGATGGCCACACTGATCTCGAGCGGCGCCCCGGGTGTCGCGCGCAGCGTCTCGCCGGAGCTCGCCTCCGCGCCACCGCCGGTGACGACGAACTCGCCGAGCGCCAGGCCGGTGTCCCCCCCGCGCTGCAGCGCGTACATCCGCCCTGCGCGCAGCGCCTGCAGCACGCCCGCCTCGCTACGCTCGCGCACGAGAAACACCGTCTGCACGAGCCCCACGCGCTTGCCGGCGCTCTGCTCATGGAAGGCCGCCTCGCCCAGCACCCACGGCACGCGCGTACGCTGGCCCGCCGCGTACTCGCCGAGCAGCCGGTCCCACCCGTCGCCCGGACGCTCGACGCGGGTGGTGTCCTCGTAGATCGCGCCGAACGCCGTATACCGGAACGTCTTCAAGAGGTCGTCCGGATAGGGCTCGGTCGTCCACGTGACGCGCACCGGGCCGACCGCCTGCTCGCCGTCGTCGCGTGCCTCGGGCAGCGACCAGACGCTCACCCCGCCCGCGCGCTCGACGTAGTCGATCAGGTCCTGATAGGGCGCGCTGCCGGCGTCCGCCCACGCGGAGTGAACCGGGTGGGTGAACGGCCATGCACGCACGACGGCGGTGACGCCGACGGCGCACAGGAGCAGCCCGGGCAGCCAGGCGCGACGGCGCACCACGACGACCGCGCGTCCCAGCTGCCGGCGCCGCGTGCGCGGCCACGCCAGCAGCAGCACGCCGGCGACGACGAGCACCGCGGGCAACACGTCGAGCGCCGTCTGCAGCCCTCGGACCCCGGCCCGCGCGTTGCCGATGACCGGCAGTGCCTCGAGCGCGCGCCGGTCGAGACCCCATACGAGCAGGTTCTTCTGGGTGTCGTGCAGCGTCAGCGCGAGCGAGAACGGCGAGCCCGTCCAGAAGTAGTGCGGCATCACCTCGACGCCGGGCACGATCAGCACGCGCGGCCGCGCGGCGCGCGCCTGCGCGACGCGCGCGAAGTACTCGTCCAGGCGGTTGCGCACCGAGCGCGACTCGTACGCCACGCGCGTGAGCGCGCGAAACGGCGGCAGGCTGTACTCCACGCGATTGAGATAGTTCTCGGACAGCAATACGGCGCCGAGCCCCTGCCGCTCGGCCATGTCCGTCAGCTCCTCGAGCGGGAAATCGCCGGTGGAGAGATCGGAGTGCACGTGGACCATCGCGGCGACCCGCTCGTACGACTCCGCCGCGTGCGCCGGCGCAGCGATCAGCAGCCAGCCGAGCGCGACGAGCCGCGCAAGACGTGACGCCGATGTCATGCAGGCTCGGGCTGCCAGCGCAGCAGCCGCTTCTCGAACATGAGCTCGTCGTAGATCGCGCGCATGGCCGCGTGGGCGACCCGGCTCGAGAATGCCTCGGCGCGCGCGGCGGCGGCGGCCCCGAGCTTGGCGCAGAGCGCCGCGTCGCGTCCCAGCTCCACGAGGGCCTCGGCGAGCGCCGCGGCGTCGCCCGGCGGCACCAGCCATCCCGTCTCGCCGTCCGCGATGACGGCCGGAATGCCGCCGACCTCGCTGCCGACGACGGGCAGGCCGAGCGCCATGCCCTCCACGAGCGCGCGGCCCATGCCTTCGTTGCGCGAGGGCGCGGCGAGCACGTCGGCGGCGGCCAGACACACCGCGATGTCCGGCGTCACGCCGGTGCACCGCAGGCGGTCGCGCACGCCGAGCCGGCCGGCCTGCGCCTCGAGGGCCACGCGCTCCGGGCCATCGCCGACGAGCAGGACGCACGTCGACGGCACGGCGGCGGCCAGCGTCGGCAGGGCGGTGATGAGGACGTCGAAGCCTTTGACCGGGACGAATCGCCCGAGCCCCACGACGACGAACGCATCGTCGGGCAGTCGCAGTCGCGCCCGCGCGACGCCGCGTGTCGGCGCGGCGGCACGCAGCTCCGCGGTCGGCACGCCGCTCGGGACCGCGCGGTACTGCGCGCGCTCGCCGATGCCTCGCGCGAGATGCTCGTCGATCCCGCGCTCGGTGAGCGTCACGATGCGATCCGTCCAGCGCGCGGCCAGGCGCTCGAGCGCGACGTAGAACGCGGTGCGTCGCGGGCCGTAGTAGCCGTAAAAGATATGGCCGTGCGGCTGATGGATCACGACCGGCACGCCCGCGAGGCGCGCCGCCAGCCGTCCGATGAAGCCGGCCTTGGAGGTGTGGGTGTGCACGATCGCCGGCTGCTGCGCGCGCATGAGGCGCCAGAGCCGCACGAGCGCCGCGGCGTCGCGCGGCCCGACTTCGCGGCCGAGTCCCGGGACGTCGTGCAGCGTCGCCCCGCGCCGGCGCGCGTCGTTCACGCTGGCGGCATCGGACGCCGCGACGCCGACCGCCAGCGAGCCGGCATAGCCCGCCGCCTCGAGCGCGAGCATCGTGGCCAGCGTGTTCTCGGCCGAGCCGCCGAGCGTCAGTCGCGTGATGACGTGCAGCGTGCGGAGGCTCACCGCGGCCGGCGCCTCGCGTAGACCTCGAGTGATGGGCCCAGCAGCCAGCGGCCGCGTGACACCGCCGCAGCGACACTCGCCACCCCCTGTACCGCGGCGCCGAGCGCCCGGCCGGCGCGGCCGTCCGGGGCGCCGGCGAGCCCCGAGTTCATCACGCTCATGACCTCGAAGCCCGTCGCGGTGAGCAGCCTCAGCACGCGCAGGACGAGCAGGCCGCCCGGGCGCAGCACGCGCGCGGCCTCCTCGAGCGTGCGGCGCGCGGCGGCCGTGTGGTCGAGGACGTTGACCAGCGTCACCGCGTCGAGCACGCCGTCGCGAAATGGCAGCGCGGTCGCCTCCGCCTGCGCGATGGGCGCGGCGGCCGTCTCGCGCGCCGCGCGACACGCGGCGTGGCCGAGATCGGTGCCGACGGCGCGCCAGCCTTCCCCCCGCGCAGCGCGCAGCAGATGACCGCCGCCGCACCCGACGTCCAGCAGCCGGCCCGGCCCTGCGTGAAGACCGGCGCGCCGCAGCAGGCTCGTCAGCATCTCGCGGCGCGGCGTCCGGATTCGCGCCGGCGCGAAGCTCCGCGGATACGCCGTCTCGTAGCGCAAACGCAGCTCGGCCGCATTCGGCGGCGTCGCCCGCGCGCGCGTGCCGCACGTGTCGCAGCGGCGATAGCGGCGTCCGCGGTAGACCAACCGGTCACCGCCGAGCGGCGCGCCGCATGCCTCGCACGCCGCGGCGGGCAGCGCCGTCGTCGTCCCCGCCACCAGCCGCGCCAGCTCGGCCTCGAGCGCGTCGATCGCGCGCGTCCAGCTGTAGCGGCGCTCGGCGTGCAGACGCGCCGCGTGCCGCAGCCGCGCGATGGCCGCCTCATCGCGTTCCAGGCGCTCGAGAAACGCGACGATGCCCTCGGCGATGGCCTCCGGCGTGGCCGCGTCGAACAGGAGCGCGGGATCGAGCGGATCGAGCAGCTCCGGCGTCGCCCCGATCGGCGTGGCCAGCACCGGCGTGCCGCACGCCAGCGCCTCGACGGTGACGAGGCCGAAGCCCTCCAGATCGCGCGTGGGCAGCACGAACGCATCAGCCGCCTGGTAGTACATCGCAAGCGCGGCGTCCGGCACGAAGCCGAGGAAGCGGACGTGCGCGGCGACGCCGAGCGCCGCGGCCAGGCTCTCCAGCGCGGCGCGTTGCGAGCCGGTACCCGCGACGAGCAGCTGGACGCCCGGATGCCGAGCGAGCACGCGCGGCAACGCGTGCAGCAGCGTGTCGAGGCCCATGCGCGCCTCGAGATTGCGCACGGTGAGCAGCAACGGCGCCTCCTTCGCCAGACCGAGACGCGCGCGCACACCGGTGCGGTCGTCGCTCGGAGCAAAGTGGCGGAGGTCGACGCCACCCGGAATCTTGACGAACCGGTCCTCGGCGATCCGGTACAGCTGCCACAGCTGCTCCGCCGAGTACTCGCTGAGGACCTGGATGCGGCCGGCGCGCCGCAGGCACGCACGCTCGAGGGCCCACAGTGCGACGCTGCCCAGCCGCCCGCTGACGCCGCCGACGTGCTGATGCGTCATCCGTTCGCGCGCGCGATACTCGAGCGGCGCGGGCGACAGGAACGTGTACAGCGCCGGCACGCGCCGCGCGGCGGGCAGCCCGAGCACGCCGTAGCCCGCGAGCGGCTGGTAGACGTTCAGCACATCGAAGCCGGAGGCCGCGAGCACGCCGCGCGCCGCCTCGCGCGCGGCGAACACGGCGTCGCGGACGAACCCGGCGCGGCTGCGGCGCCCGACGGCGAACAGGACGACCCGCACACCGTGGCGCTCGAGCGCCGCGGCCGCCGCACCCTCTGGCGCGCGGCCGAGCACGGTGACGGCGTGGCCGCGGCGGGCCAGGCCACGTGCGTGCTCCCAGAGCACGCGCTCACCACCCCCTGCACCGCTCAGCGGCGAGACGTCCGAGACCATCAGCACGCGCAGTGGGTTCACGCGAGCCGCCAGTCCCCGCGCGCGTCGAGGTACTCGCGCATCCACAGCTCGAGCACGAGCAGCGTCCAGAGCCGGTCGCTGTGCGTGCGCACACCCGCGACGTGCTCGTCCACGAGCCGCGACACGACCTCGGGGCGCCAGAGGCCGCGGGCGCGCACGCGCTCGGGCGCGAGCGCGTCGTCGAGCAGATGGCGCAACTCGGTGCGCAGCCACCGACCGAGCGGGATCATGAAGCCCTGCTTGCGCCGCCGCACCACCTCGGCCGGCAGCACGTCGGCGAACGCGGCCTTCAGCAGCGCTTTCAGCGTGCCGCCCGCAAGCTTGGTCGCCGGCGGCATCGTGAGGCTCAGCTCGATCAGCCGGTGGTCGCAGAACGGCGCGCGCAGCTCGAGCGAGCGCGCCATCGTCATGCGATCGGCCATCGTCAGCAGGTCGTCGGGGAGATAGGTCGTGAGGTCGATGCGCCAGGCGCCGTCCACCGCGTCGTCGTGGCCGCGCGTGGCCCACGCGGCGCGATGCGCCGTCTCGACGTCGCCATCGAACGCGTGTCCGAGCGCCGGCGTAACGAGCGCGGCGAGCGCCGGCGCATCGAAGAAGCGCGTCCAGCCGACGTAACGCTCGGGCATCGGCCGCGCGGCGCCGTCGGCGAACCGACGCGCCCAGTCGCCGAGGTTGCGGCTGGCCGGTGAGTCGGGCAGCAGCCGGCGCGCCAGCGCCTCCGGCCCGGCGCGCAGCAGACGCGGCACGCGCGCCCAGGCTTCACACAACCGAACGCCGAGATAGCGCGGGTAGCCGCCGAACACCTCATCGCCGCCGATCCCGGAGAGCGCGACCTTGAGCTGCCGCGCGGCGGCCTCGGCGACGGCCAGAGTCGGGATCGCCGAAGAGTCCGCGAACGGCTCGTCGAACGCGCGCACGACGGCGGCCACGAGGTCGGCGGCTTTCGGCTCGAGCACCTCCTCGTGATGCTCGGTCTCGAAACGGCGCGCGACCGCGCGCGCGTATGCCCGTTCGTCGTGCGAGGCGTCGGCGGCGAAGCCGATGGTGAACGTGGCCACCCGGCCGACGTTCAGCTCGCGCATGCACGCCACGATCACGCTCGAGTCGACACCGCCGCTCAGGAAGACGCCGAGCGGCACGTCGGCCTCGAGCCGCGCGCGGACGGCGTCTCGCACCGCGTGCCGCACGCGCGCCCGCAGCTCGTCGGCCGGCACCGCCGTCGCCGACGCCGGCGTCCCGGCGGGCAGCGTCCAGTACCGGCGCAGCGTGAGCACGCCGCCGTCCAGCATCGCCACGTGCGCGGGCGGCAGCTTCGCGATGCCCTCGAAGATCGAGTGCGCGGCCGGCGTGTAGCCGAAGGCCGCGTAGTGCTCGAGTACCTCGAGGTCGAGCTCGCGGCCCACCGCCGGGTGACGCAGCAGCGCCTTCGGTTCGGACGCGAACACGAGCACACCGTCGCGGTGCCAGTAATACAGCGGCTTCTTGCCGACGCGGTCACGCGCCAGCAGCAGCCGACGGCGCCCGGCGTCCCAGACCGCGAACGCGAACATCCCGCGCAGGCGATCGACGCACGCCTCGCCCCATTCCTCCCACGCGCGCAGCAGCACCTCGGTATCGCTGCGGGTGACGAATCGCCGGCCGCGGGCCTGGAGCTCGACGCGCAGATCACGGAAGTTATAGATCTCGCCGTTGAAGACCAACGTCGCGGTGCCGTCGTCGCTGCTCATGGGCTGGCGCCCGGTCACGAGATCGATGATCGACAGGCGCGTCATCCCGAGCGCGGCCTGGCCGTCGAGATAGCGACCGGTGTCGTCGGGGCC
>QHSO01000213.1 GCA_003220475.1 Candidatus Rokuibacteriota bacterium
CAATGCGGAGTGGAAGGGGCTGTCGCCGGCGGAGAAGGCGAAGCGACGCGACGAGTTCAACTCCGGCGAGCCGGGCTTCGGGCTCAGCGCGTGCGAGTACATGGCCGAGCGCAAGATCATCCTGACCGGCGGCGACACGTCGGCCAACGACGCGCAGCCCGCCGGCGAGCAGGGCGAGGAATTCGCGGTGCCGTGTCACACCGAGATGCAGACACGGCGCGGGATATGGAACATCGAGAATCTCGAGTTCACGCAGCTGCTCAAAGACAAGGTCTACGAGTTCGCGTTCGTGTGGGCGCCGCTCAAGATCGTCGGCGGCACCGGCTCCCCCGGCAACCCGATCGCGCTCTACTGATGAGCCACGCCGGCGCCGTGGCATTTGTCACGGCGCCGGCGCTCGGGCACCCTGAGCCATGTCCCTCATCGCATGCGACACGTGCGGTCTCGTCCAGCGGCTGCCGGAGCTCCCGCCGGGCGCGGCGGCCGAGTGCGCCCGCTGCGGCGCGGCGCTCATCGTGCAGGACGGCGGCAGCCTCGCGCGCACGGCGGCGTTCGCGCTGGCCGCGCTGATGTTCTACGCGCCGGCCAACCTCTATCCGATCTTGCGGATGGAGTGGTACGGCGCACACTCGGAGAGCACGGCGTGGGATGGTGCCGTCGCGCTGTTCCGCCAGGGCCAGCCCGTGATCGCGATCATCGTCTTCCTCGCCAGCATCGTCATCCCGTTCCTGAAGCTCGTGACGCTCTTCTATCTCGTCGCCACGGTGAAGCTCGGCTCGACGGCCTCGCGGCGCCAACGGCTGTGGATGTTCCGGATGCTCGAGCTCATCGGCCCGTGGGCGATGCTCGACGTGTTCGTGATGTCCGTGCTCGTGGCGCTCGTGAAGCTCGGCGAGCTCGCCACCGTGCTGCCGGGGCGCGGGCTGTTCTCGTTCACGGCAGTGGCGGTGCTCACGATCATGGCCTCGGCGAGCTTCGATCCGCGGATGATCTGGACGCCGCGGGACGCGCGACCATGAACGACATCCCCGACGACGCGCCGGCGCCCGAAGAGCCGCCGGTCGCGCGCATCCGACGACGACGGCGGTGGAGCGCGCTGCTCGTGTGGCTCGTGCCGCTGATCGCCGCGGTGTTCGCGGGCTATCTCCTCTACAACCGGCTGCACGAATACGGCCCGACGATCACGATCATGTTTCGCGACGCCACCGGCCTCAAGCCCGGCCAGAGCGAGATCCGGTATCGCGGCGTGGTCGTCGGTGAGCTGACGGCGCTGGAGCTGACGCCCGATCGCGCCTACGTGGTGCTGACGGCGCGGCTGCGGCGCGAGGCGGCCGACATCGCGCGGACGGGCTCGGTGTTCTGGGTCGTTCGCCCCGAAGTCGGCATCGAGACGGTCCGCGGCCTCACCACCGTCATCACCGGGCCGTACATCGAGGTCCTGCCCGGCTCGGGCGTGCCCAAGACCGAGTTCATCGGCGTGGAGCGGACGTCGCCCGCGCTCGGGCGCGCGGGCCTCCCCATCACGCTCGCCACCGCGCAGCTCGGCTCCGTGCGACCGCGCACCGCGGTGATCTACCGCGGCATCGAGGTCGGTACGGTCACCACGACGACGCTCAGCCGTGACGCCACCGCGGCCCACGTGCAGGTGCTCATCGACTCGCGCTACGCGCGGCTGGTGCGGATCGGTTCGCGATTCTGGAGCGCGAGCGGTGTGGACGTCAACGTCAGCCTCTTCAAGGGCATCGAGATCAGCGTCGAGTCGCTGCGCTCGCTCGTCGCGGGCGGCGTCGCCTTCGCCACGCCGGACGCCGCGAGCCCGCCCGCCAGGGAGGGCACGCTGTTCGTGCTCCACGACAAGCCGCAGAAGGAGTGGCTGACGTGGGCGCCGAAGATCCCGCTTCCCGCCGGGAATTGAGCCGTGATATATGCTGCGTTCCGCCCGCTAAAGGAGGCGCTCATGAGGCTCAGGTCCCTGCCGCTGCTCGTCCTGGCACTGGTGCTCGCCGTCGCGTCCCTCACCGACGCGCAGCCCAAGGACACGCTCACGATCGCGCTGCCTTCGCACGCGCCGACGCTCGATCCCCACATGCACTTCGAGCGCGTCGGCGTGCTCGTCAACATCAACATGTTCGACTCGCTGCTCCATCGAAGCCCCAAGCTCGAGTACGAGCCAGGCTTGGCCACGTCGTGGAAGGCGCTCAACGACACCACGTGGGAGTTCAAGCTGCGCCGCGGGGTGAAGTTTCACAACGGCGAGCCGCTGACGGCCGAGGACGTGAAGTATTCGTTCGATCGCGTCACCGAGCCCGGCAAGGAGAAGAAGAAGTCGCCCCAGTACGGCAACATCCGCGCCATCAAGGAAGTGCGCATCGTGGATCCCGACACCATTCACATCGTGACCGACAAGCCGTTCCCGCTGCTGCTGGAACGACTCGTCTACTTCTGCATCGTGCCCAAGAAGCACATCGAGAAAGTCGGTGACGACGCCTTCGGCGCGAGCGCGCCCGTCGGAACGGGACCGTGGAAGTTCGTGGAGTGGAAGCGTGACCAGTACATTCGCCTCGAGGCCTTCGACGGCTACTGGCGCGGCAAGCCGCCGTTCAAGTACCTCGTCGTGCGCGCGATCCCCGAGGTGGCCACGCAGATCGCCGAGATCAAGACGGGCGGCGTGGACCTGATCCGCAGCGTGTCGGCCGACATCCTGCCCGAGCTGAAGGCGCACCCGCAGACCTACGTGTCGTCCGCGCCGATCTTGCGCGTGCACCAGGTCGAGTTCGACATGCGCGTGCCGCCGTTCGACAAGAAGCTCGTGCGCCAGGCCGCGAACTACGCGATCGACAAGCAGACGCTGATCCAGAAGATCATGGGCGGCCTCGGCACGCAGGTGGCGACGGTGGTGCAGCCGCCGGCGTTCGGCTTCGATCCGGAGGTCAAGCCGTATCCCTACGATCCCAAGAAGGCCAAGGAGCTGCTCGCCCAGGCCGGGTATCCGAACGGCGTGGACGTGACGCTGCACAGCGCGGAGATCGCCGTCCGGCCGCAGTTCGAGGCCATCGCCCAGATGCTCACCGAGGTCGGCATCCGCGTGAACGCGCGCGTGTGGGATCCGGGCCCGGCGTGGAACAAGTTCTTCCAGGCCGACGGCAAGGCGACCAACGGCGCATATTTCACGTGGGGCAACTACTCGGTGTTCGACGCCGACGCCGTGCTGCACCCGGTCTATCACAGCGAGGTCGGCGGCTGGATCGGCAAGCACTATACGCGCGTCGAAGGGCTCGACAAGCTCATCGACGAGGGCCGCTCGACGCTCAACCGCGACGCGCGCAAGCGGACGTACGCGCAGATCCAGCGGATGATCCGCGAGGAGGCGCCGTCGATCTTCCTGTTCACGCAATACGACACGCTGGCGATCTCCAAGCGCGTGGAGTACGCCGCGCGCGGCGACGAGTGGCTCTGGCTCTTCGACGCCAGGCCCAAGCGCTGACGCCTGACTCGTGACCGCGTTCGTCGTCCGCCGGCTGATCCGTCTGCTGGTGGTCGTGATCGGGGTCACGCTGGTGACGTTCGCCATCCTGCACGCCAGCGGCGACCCCGTCGCGCTGATCATGCCCGAGGCGCCCGAGGCAGACCGGGCGGCGCTCCGGCAGGCGCTCGGCCTGCACGATCCGCTGGCCGTGCAGTTCGCGCGTTTCGTCGGCCGCGCGCTCACCGGCGACTTCGGCGCCTCCTTCTTCCATCGCGTGCCGGCCTTCGGGTTGGTGATGGAGCGCATGCCGACCACGCTGCTGCTCACCGCGCTGTCGATGACGCTAGCCCTCGCCATCGCGCTGCCCGTGGGCGTCTACAGCGCCGTCCGGCGCGGCCGCGCCGTCGATCAGCTCGCGACGGGGACGGTGTTCCTCGGCCAGTCGATGCCCGTGTTCTGGACGGGCATCATGCTCATCCTGCTCTTTTCGGTGCAGTGGCGGATGCTGCCGGTCTCGGGCTGGAGCTCGTGGGCCTCCGTCGTGCTGCCGACGGCGACGCTGAGCACGTTCACGGCGCCGCTGCTGCTGCGCATCGTGCGCTCGAGCATGCTCGACGTCATCGGCCTGGACTACGTGCGCACGGCGCGCGCCAAGGGCGTGTCGGAATGGGTCGTCATCGGCCGCCACGCACTGAAGAACGCCGCGCTGCCGCTGGTGACGGTGACCGGGCTGCAGTTCGGTCTGTTGCTCGGCGGGGCCGTCATCACCGAGACCGTGTTCGCCATCCCCGGCGTCGGCCGTCTGATCGTCGGCGCCATTCGTCAGCTCGATTTTCCCGTCGTGCAGGCCGGCGTGTTCCTGCTGGCCATGATCGTGGTGACCGTGAACTTCGCCATCGACCTGCTCTACGTCTATCTGAATCCGCAGATCCGGGTCCGCTGAGTGGCCGTCTCCCTGCCGTCCGCCGTGCTCCCCTACGCCGACGACGTCGCGCGCGCGCCGTCCGGCTCGCGCACGTGGCGCAAGTTCGCTCACAATCCCGCCGCGCTGCTCGGCATGCTGATCCTGCTCGTCGTCGTCGGCGCGGCGCTGGCCGCGCCGTGGATCACCCGGCACGATCCCGCCACACAGAGCCTCATCCGCCGCTTCACGCCGCCCGTCTGGGCGCCCGGCGGCAACGCCGCATATCCGCTCGGCACCGACCAGGTCGGCCGCGACATCCTCAGCCGCATCATCCACGGCGCGCGCATCTCGCTGCTCGTCGGCGTGCTCGCGGTCGTGATCAGCGTGCTGGTCGGCGTGACGCTGGGCCTCGTCAGCGGCTTCGTCGGCGGACGCGCCGACACCGTCATCATGACCGTGGTGGACATCACGTGGTCGTTCCCGCAAATCCTGCTCGCGCTCGCCTTCGTCGCCGCGCTGGGCCCGAGCCTCGTCACGGTCATCCTCGTCCTCGGCTTCACGGGCTGGGAGCGCTACGCGCGTGTGGTCAGGGCCGAAGTGCTCGCGCTGCGCGAAAAGGACTTCATCGAGGCCGCGCGCGCGATGGGCATCGGCTCCGCGCGCATCCTGCTCCGCCACGTGCTGCCCAACACGTTCTCGTCGATCGTCGTACTGTCCACACTGCAGGTGGCGCAGGCGATCTTGCAGGAGGCCGCGCTGTCGTTCCTCGGCGTCGGCTCGGGACGGACGTACCCGACGTGGGGGCAGATGATCGCGCTCGGCCGCGACTTCGTGAGCGTGGCGTGGTGGCTCCCGACGTTTCCCGGCCTTGCTATCCTGGCCACCGTGCTCGCCATCAATCTGGTCGGTGACCGGCTCCGGGACGCGCTGGACCCGCGCGTCTGAGTCCGTGCTTTGAGTCGGCGAAGGAGGCTCGCATGAGCGCACACGCGCTGTTTCTGGTACGCATGGACGTGGCGCACGACCACGAGGCCGTCTTCAACCAGGTCTACGACAAGGAGCACGTTCCGAATCTCAAGGGCGTGCGCGGCGTGCGCCGCGCGGGCCGCTATCGTCAGTCCTCGCCGACGGAGCCGCGCTATCTCGCCGCGTACGAGCTCGACGATGCCGGCGTGCTCCAGAGCCCGGCATGGAAAGCCGCCGGCGAGGCCGGACGCTGGCCCGGCGAGATCCGCCCGCACACCATGAATCGTCATCTCGCCGTGTACGACTGGGTCGGCGGGCGCCCCGAGCTTACCGGCAGGACTCCGTACGTCTTCTGGGTGATGATGGACGTCGAGCCGCACCGCGAAGCGCTGTTCAACGA
>QHSO01000214.1 GCA_003220475.1 Candidatus Rokuibacteriota bacterium
GGGAGGAACGCGCCGATGCTGCTCGCAGGAATTGTCGCCGCGACGTTCATGGGCGCCGGGTGCGCCATCATTGCCGCCGACTCACCCTTCGGCCGGACTGCCGCCTACGCCATCCACCGCTGGCGTCGGCGTAGTCGCGCTCGCCGCCACACCGCCGTCGCCGTCTCGCACGTCAACTGAGCGCCAGGCCGGGCCGCGCGGCCGGTCCGGAGGCCAGCGGCTGATCCGCCGGCGGGCTACCGCTGGCGGGTCAACTCGTCGATGTTCAGGTCGTACATCACCGCGCCCGGATTCCAGCGCGCCGCGTTCTTCGACGTCGCGTAGGCGCTGTGCAGATACACGAGCGGGATGCCGAGGTGCTCGCTGCGCAGCCGCTGGAAGATCGCGCGCATCAGATTGTTGACCTTCTCGCGATCCGTCTCCGCGAGCACGGCACCGACGAGGCGATCGAGCTCGGGATCGCTGATCGACGCCGACTTCTGCGTCGGGTTTGTCCACTTGTCGATCATCGCGAACGTGCCGAGCCAGTCGCGATTGGACTGGTTGTAGTAGCCGAGCGCGCCCGGCGCGGAGCGATCGAACCACTTCTTGCGAAACGCGAGATAGTCGACGGGCACGAGCGTCGTCTGCACACCGATCTTGTGCCAGTAGCCGGCCAGCGCTTCGGCCATCGCCCGGCCCTCGGGCAGACCTGGGAGCTGGTAGGCATAGAGCTCCATGGCAAAGCCCTTCGGATAGCCGGCGTCCGCGAGCAGCCGCTTGGCCCGCGCGGGATCGTACGCGTAGCGATGCTCCGGCGTGATCCGGAACTTCACGTCGCGCATCGCGGTGGCCATCGCGAACGGCACCGCGCCGGGCTCGGCCATGCCCGCGAACACCGTGTCGATCAGCTCGGCCCGATCGATGGCGATGTTGAGGGCCTCGCGCACGCGCTTGTCGCGAATCGGCGAGTTCGTCCACGGCAGGAGCCACCAGAAATCGACGTGCGCGTCCTGGCGGCGCGTGACGATCGACACGCCCGAGCCCTGCAGCTCTTTCACGCGCTCGCGACTGACCTCCACGATGTCCGCCTCGCCACGGCGCAGCAGCGCGATCCGCGTCGTCTCCTCCGGCACGATGCGAAACGTCAGCGTCTGGTAGCGCGGCGTCCCGACCCGCCAGTGTGAAGGCACGGCCTCGAGCTTGATGTGCGAGCCGATGACCTGCTCGACGAACCGGTACGGGCCGGTTCCCACCGGCGCCCGCGCGAAGATGTCGTCGCCCTTGGTCTCGAGATACTTCTTCGGCACCATCATGCCTTCCGTCGCCAGGCCGCGGGACAGGTACTGCGGAATGATCGAGGTCGGCTCCTTGGTCAGGATCACCACGCGGTCCGGCGCCGGCGTCTCGATGTCCTTGATCAGCACGCGCAGCGGCTCTGCGTAGCCCGTCGTCGAGCGCTTGCCCATCGCGCGCTGCAAGCTGAACTTCACGTCTTCCGACGTCAGCTCGTCGCCGTTGTGGAACTTGACGCCGCGACGCAGGTGAAACGTCCAGCGTTTGTGGTCCGGCGACGTCTCCCACCGCGTCGCGAGACCGCCGTCCGCCGACAGCTGGCCGTCCGGCGTGACGCCGACCAGGTACTCGAAGATCTGATCGAGATAGAACTTCACGACGTGGCCGCCGAGCACGGGGTCGAGCGACTCGGTCGAGAGGCTCGAGAGGGCGACGGTCAGGTCCTCGGCGAAGACGGCGGTCGCGCCGGCCGCGACGACGTACAGCGTGACGAGGGCGAAGACGAGCGCGAAACGCTTCATTCGCGATCCTTTCGGCGTGAGCTCAGGCGAGCTTGGCATACCCGGCGGCCTCGGCGGCGCGCTGGCGTTCGAGGAAGACGTCGAAGTCGCCCGGCGCGACGCGCACGAAGCGCGACAGCAGCAGCGCATCGAGCGTCGGTCGCAGCTCCGGCACGGTGTGGGCCTCGACGAGCGCGTCGGTCAGGGCCCGGCACGTCGCCTCCGACGTTCCGGGCGACGCGACGAGCGGCGCGCTCGGCGCCGGAATCGTCGACTCGATGACCCGCACGCGCGCGGCAACCTCGGGAGCATGGCGTCGCAGGAGGTCGAGCGCCCAGCCGTCGATGGCCGCGACGTCGGCGCGTCCCTCGGCGACCGCGTCGAGCACGGGACGCTGGCGCACGAGCGGCCCCAGGACCGAGCCGTACAGCGTCTGGCGCTCCGGCGTCCGATAGGCCAGCAGGTGATACCGGGGTGCGTTGTAGCCGGAGTGCGAGTGCTCGATGGAGTACGCGATCGTCCCGCCGAACGTGTCCTCGAGACGCGCGTACGCGCTGTCGGCACGGACGATGAAGTCGGTCACATAGACGGGGCGGTTGGCATAGCGCGGCGGTGACGGCACCGGGGCCGCGAGCAGACGCGGGCGGTCGGTGCGCAGCACCCACGGATAGCCGCACATGAAGACGCAGCCGAGGTCGGCCCGGCGCCACAGCTCGTCCAGCGGCGTCGGGTCGTGCTCGTCCATCACGGCGGCGTCGACGCCGGCGCGCGCGACGATCGACGAGAGCAGCCGCCGCCACTCGGCGGCGAGCGCGGGCGACCACGAGTACATCCGGGCCGACGCGACCAGCGCCACTCTGCGCCCGCTACTTGCCGACGACGGCCCTGGCCTGCGCCAGCTCGGGGCGCGCGCCGTCGGACGACGCCGCGATCGCGAGCAGCTTGCCGTAGACCGTGCGCGCCTTGTCCCGGTCACCGGCCAGCTCGGCGGCCCGGCCGAGGCCGTGCAGGGCCCTGAACCGATTCGGGGCGACGGTGAGCGCCGTCTCGTACTCGGCGATCGCCTTGGCCGGCTCGCGCATGTCGAGCAGCATGTCGCCGAGCAGCTCGCGGGCGAGCGCGATCGGGCCCGGCGAGATGTTGTGCTTCTCGGTCGCCGCCTCCAGCTCGGCCGCCGCGCGCATCAACGACAGCCCCTCGTCGGTCCGGCCCTCGGCACGCGCCGTCCACGCCGCGGCGGCGCGTCGCTGGATCTCGACCTGCTCGGCCCAGTAGGTGTCCTTGTTCTGCTGCAGGGTCTCGCGCAGGTTCGCGAGCTTGTCGGTGTCCACGCGCGCCCGCGTGGCGTCGCCGCTGCGCGCGGCGCCGACGGCGCGCGCGAAGTGGATCATCGCGTCCGTCTGCGGAAAGCGCGTCGGCCGCGGCTCGATGGCGGCCGCCTCGGACCAGCGCGCGCGCTCCATCGCCCACCGCGCCTCGATGGCGGCCATCGCGAACGCCGCGGTGGCGCGGCCCGAGTTGTAGTTGCGCGCGGCGAGGTCGGCTATGATCCCGCGCGCCTCGTCGACGATCTTCTTCGCCTCGCCGTCCTGCGCCTGCTGCAGGTAGCCATAGACGAGGTAATCGAGGGCGTGCATCCGGTCATCGGGGTTGCCGCGGTCTTTCTCCGCGGTCGCCGCCAGCACGTTGCTCTGGATCGTCTCCCGCCACATGCCGAGCAGGACGTAGATGTGCGACGGCATGTGCAGCGCGTGCGGCACCGACGGCGCGAAGTCCGCATAGCGCGTGGCCGCGCCCAGCCCCTGACGCGCGATCGGCGGATAGTCGTACGCATGGATGATGTAGTGCGCGGCGCCCGGATGTGTGGGCTCGGCGGCGAAGACCTTCTCAGCGATCGCCGCCGACTTGCGCTGATTCGCATACGTCTTGTCGTGCGGATCGGCCACCGCCTGCAGGGCCAGCGCATAGAAGATCGCCGCCTCGCGATCTTGAGAATATCGCGCGGACACCTGCTCCATCGCGCGTGCGTAGGCCTGCGCCCGCGTCCGATGATCGACGGTGTCGGCGTCCTTGAAGAACGCCTCGGCGGCGGCGATGTAGTCGCGCTCACGCGCCGTCTTCGCGCTCGCGGCCTTCGCCTTCTCGACGGCGTCGAGGCCGCGCTTGAGCGCCGCCGGCTGCGGCGGCGCCCAGATCTGCGTCCACTGGCTCATCGCGAGGCCCCAGTACGCGATCGCGCAGTCCGGATCGGCCTGCGCCACCGCCGTGAACGCCTTGGCCGCCTCGATGTACCAGAAGGAGTGGAGCAGCGCGACGGCACGCTCGAACGGCTTCTGCACGGCCGCGGCGCACGACGTCGGAAAGCTCACCTGACCGATCCGCTCGCCGCTCGTCTGCGCCTGGAGCGTCGGCAGCGACGCGGCGAGCGCGGACACGGACACGACGAGCGAGGCCACGAATGCTCTGCTCCGTCTCATGGAATCATCTCCCCGTGAACTTCGGAATGCTGAGGCCGTCCTTCACGTCCTCGAACGTCACCTTCACCGGCATGCCGATGGCGACCTTCACCGGATCGACGCCGACGATGTTGCTCATCACCTGCACGCCCTCTTCCAGCTCGATCCAGGCGAGCACGTAGGGCAGGTCGTCGCGGAAGCCGCGCGCTTGCGTGCGGTGCGTGACCGTGAACGTGTAGACGCGCCCGCGCCCCGAGCTCGGCGTCCACGCGACGTCGGGGCTCCAGCAGGTCGCGCACACCCCGCGCGGGTAGTACTGCACGCTCCCGCACGCGCGGCACGTCTGCACGAGCAGCTCGTGCCGTGCGCAGGCGTCCCAGAACGGCTTGGACTCCGCGCTAATCTCCGGCAGCGGCTTCGTATAGTCCGTTGGATTCGGCGTCGGAGCGCTTCCGCGCTCGACGTTCGGGCGGTCCGTTGGATTCGGCGTCGGAGCGCTTCCGCGCTCGACGTTCTGGCGGTCACCCGTCATCGCTAGGTCCTCCCCAGGATCAGCGTCGCGCCCGAATGCCGGTTGCCGAGCGCGCCGCCCGTGCCGTGCACGAGCGCGACGCGGCAGTTGGGCACCTGGCGCTCGCCGCACTCGCCGCGCAGCTGCTTGACCGCCTCGACGACGAGGAAAATGCCGCGCATGCCGGGGTGGTTCGACGAGAGCCCGCCGCCGTCGGTATTGATCGGCAGCTCGCCGCCGAGCGCGATGCGCCCGCCCGACACGAAGCCCCCGCCCTGGCCTTTCTTGCAGAATCCGAGGTCCTCGAGCGTGACGAGCACGGTGATCGTGAACGAATCGTAGATCATCGCCATCTGCACGTCGCGAGGCGAGAGGCCGGCCTCGGCGAAGGCGCGCGGCCCGGACTCCGCGGCCGCGGAGACGAGGAAGTCACGGCGCCCAGCCGAGGTGTGCGCGATGGCCTCGGCGCTGCCGAGCAGCCGCACCGGCGGTGTTCTGAGATCGCGCGCGAGGTCGGGATGCACGACGACGAGCGCGCCACCACCGTCGGTGATCACGCAACAGTCCAGCAGGTGCAGCGGCGCCGAGATCATCGGCGACGCGAGCACGTCCTCGACGTGCCGTACAGCGCCTCGAACTGGTCGAGATAGTCGCCGGCGATGCGCTCGCGCGTGCCGACGGCGATGCCGGACGAGCGCGATGTGCTGCCGTAGGTGATCAGCGCCACGCGGCAGCGGCCCTGCGCGATCGCCGCCGCCGCGTGATTGACGTGCGCGACGAACGACGAGCCGCCGATGGTCGTGCCGTCGATGTACTTGGGATTGAGGTTCAGATAGTCGACGATCGGCAGCGGACCGATGCCCGGATTGCCGGAGACGGTGAAGTAGCCGTCGACGTCCTTCTTCGAGAGCCCGGCGTCTTCGAGCGCGGCACGCGCCGACAGCGCCTGGATCTCGAGCACGCTCTTGGTAGTCTTGCGCTCGGGGAACTCGTGCACGCCCGCGATCAGCGCCTGCGGCGTCATTTGGCTCTCCGGGGCCGCGCGTGGGCCGAGAGCCCGCGCTCCCAGTAATACTCCGGCTCGTCCATGTGCTTGCCCACCCACCGGCCGAGCACGAAGAACGCGTCGCTCAGCCGATTGACGTAGCGCAGCGGCCACTCGCCGATCGCCTCCACCCGCGACAGCGCCAGGATCTCGCGCTCCGCACGCCGGCACACCGTGCGCGCCTGGTGCAGGAACCCCTGGATGCGGCCGCCGCCGGGCAGGATGAACGACTTCAGTGGCTTGAGATCTTTCTGGCACGCGTCCATCAGCCGCTCGAGCTCGTCGACCTCGGCCTGGCTCATGCGAAACATCCCTTCGTAGGCGGCGTCGGGCGGCGTCGCGAGCTCGCTGCCGAGATCGAACAGCTGGTTCTGGATTCTCTTTAAGATTCCGTCGAGCCAGCGGTGACGCTCGCGGCCCGCGCCGCGCTCGGTCATGCGCTCGGCGTTGAAGACGCGGGCGAGGCCGACGGCGGCGTTCAGCTCGTCGAGCGTGCCGTAGGCGACGATGCGCGGTGAGTCCTTGGGCACGCGGCGCCCGCCGACGAGCGCGGTCTCGCCACCGTCCCCGAGCCGCGTGTACACACGGGTGATACTGATCGGCATGCGCAGCGCCTCCTCGATCCGCCGGGTATTCTACTTGAACCGCGTGGCGCGGCCGGGGATGATCGGGCCGTGAAGAGCCGACCGCGCACGGTATTGTTCGCCGCCTCCACCATCCACTTCCTGCACGACGGCTTCTCCGAAACGCTCTACGTGTTCCTGCCGTTGTGGGCGAGCGAGTTCGGCCTCTCGTTCTCGCAGGTCGGTCTCATCCGCACGGCGTACACGGGCGGCATGTCTGCATTCCAGATTCCGGCGGGCTTCCTCGCGGAACGGTTCGGCGAGCGTCGGATTCTGGCGCTGGGGACGGCGGTGACAGCGCTCGGCTTCATCGCCGCGGGCTGGGCGGGCGGGTTCATCTCGCTGCTCGCGCTGCTGCTGGCCGCCGGCCTCGGCTCCGGTGTGCAGCATCCGTTGTCGTCGTCGATCGTCAGCAAGGCGTACGAGGACGGCCACCGACGCACCGCGCTCGGCACCTATAACTTCTCGGGCGACCTCGGCAAGGCAGGCGTGGCGGCGGCCATCGGCGTGCTCGCCGGCGTCGTCGGTTGGCGCGCGGCGGGCGCGACGTACGGCGTGCTCGGCGTGGCCGCAGCGCTGGCCATCGTTCCGATGCTCAGCCGGCTCGGCGCGGGGGCGGCGGAGCCCCGTGATCTCGCCGAGCACGTCACGTCGAGCGGCTGGGGCATCCGCGACGGCCGCGGCTTCTCGGCGCTGTGCGCGATCGGCATGATCGACAACGCCACGCGCACCGGCTTTCTCACCTTCATGCCGTTCATCCTCATCGCCAAAGGCCTGGGCGTGGGCGGCGTGGGCCTGGCGTTCGCGCTCGTATTCGCCGGCGGCGCCACCGGGAAATTCGTGTGCGGTGTCGTCGCCGATCGCGTGGGCGTGATCCGCACCGTCGTCATCACCGAGGCGGCCACGACCGCGCTGATTCTCACGGTCGTGGGCGCGCCACTGCCCATCGCGCTCGCGGTGCTGATCCCCCTCGGCATCGCGCTCAACGGCACGTCGTCGGTGCTCTACGGCACCGTGGCCGATCTCGTCTCGAGCGAGCGGCGCTCGCGTGCGTACGGCCTCTACTACACGGTCAGCGTCGGCGCCTCGGCGCTCGCCCCGACGGTGTGGGGGCTCGTCGGCGACGCCGGCGGGGTGTCGCTCACGCTGAGCCTCGTCGCGCTCGTGGTGCTGACGACGATTCCGCTCTGCCTCGTGCTGCGTCCTGCCGTCGCCGCGCCCGTCGCTCCGCGCGGCTGACGCGCCTCGCGCACGACTGGCGCTCGCCGACGCGACTCGCGACGGCGTGCGGGCGATTCAGCTCGGTGGCATATCGGATGCAGCCCGGCACCGCGAAGGCTGTCGCAACGGAGGATCGCCATGGGCCTCATGAGCGCGCGCGTCGCCAAGCATCCGATTCACCCGATGCTCGTCGTCTTTCCGCTCGGCCTGTGGGTGGCTGCGCTCGTCTTCGACATCATCTACGCGGTCACCGGTCAGCCGACGATGCGGACGGTGGCCTTCTGGAACGTCGGGGCCGGCGTCATCGGCGCGCTCCTCGCCGCGATCCCGGGCTTCGTGGACTGGCTCGATCTCACCGGCCGCGCGGCCCGCATCGGCACCTATCACATGCTCCTGAACCTGGGCGCGGTCGCGATCTTCGCCGTCAACTGGCTCGTGCGCACCCGCGTCGGCGCCGACTCGCCGTGGCCGCTCGTGCTCTCGATCGTGGGCGTGATCGGCGTCGCGGTCTCCGGCTGGCTCGGCGGCGAGCTCGTCTACGCGCACCGCGTCGGCGTGGAGGACGAAGAAGACCGGCGCGCGGCGGTGCGCCAGCGCCGCGTCGCGTAGCGTCGCCGACGGCCGCCGCGCGCGGGCGTGCTACGCTCGGACGATGGCGACCCCGACGGCGCCCGTGCCGACCGCGATCGAGCGCTGGATCTCCCGCTCACAATATCTGCGCTGGATCGATGCGCTCGCCGCGTGGATCGTGCTCTTCGCGGTCGTGGCGGATTTTCTGCCCGATACGCCTCGCGGGCCGCTCGCGCTGCTTGCGCTTGCGCTGCTCGGCGTCGGCGTCTTTCTCCCGCCGCTGCGGCTTCACTGGAGGCCCGTGAGCGGCTGGGTCGGCCTGACGGCGAGCCGGTCGCTGCGTCCCGGTCAGCGGGCCTGGTTCGTGCGGGATGGGCGCGCCGACGCCGTCCTCATCACCGCCCGTCACGGAATTCGCATCTCGATCGCGGCGCCCAGTCTCACCGAGGCCGAGACGCTCAGCGTTCGGCGGACGCGGGTCTTCCTGATTCCGTTCTAGGGCCGCGTCGCCGCGCGATGCGTCCGATCGCGGCGCTCGGCCTCGCGCGTCATCAGCTCCGCTTTCGTGACGGCGACGATCGTGTCCTGCACGGCGCCGCCCACGAAGTCGAGGTCGCAGGTGCGGCCCCTCCACGTCACGTGGTTGCCCTTGTACACGACCGTCGGCTTGCCGTACTGGGCCATGAGCGATCTGGCGAGCGTCTCGCGGAAGCGCGGGTGGGCGCTGATCTGCCAGGCCACCAGCATGTCGTTGCGGAAGTAAAAGAACACCGCGTTGGGCGGGACGTGGCCGAAGGTGACGCTGCCCGTCGCGACGCAGCGTCGGGTGCCGAAGTCGACGGTGGCATCGACGACGTCGCACGACTGCGTCCGGATGCGGAAGCGAAGCGTCTCTTCGGACGCACCCCACGGCACGTCGCGAAATCCGTTCGGCTCAGGAAAGCCGTGGCCCTCGTCGGCGTACGCGAGAGCCGCGATGGCCAGGAGCGCCGCGTAGAGCGCGCCGGCGACGATCTTCGCCTTCATCGCCGACACAGCGACGCAACGTCCGGGCCAGACGGCCTTCGTTCGGAAATCGAGGAGTTGCGCGCCCGCCCGGCCTCGGCCGTGTCATGCGCGTGACGCCGACGCGTGCCGCCGGTGTCAGCCCGCGCTCACAGATCGCCGAGCCCGTATTCCTCCCAGCGTTCGCGCACGCGCGCCTCGTCCTCCGGCGCGGGGCGGACCGTCGGCGGAAAGCGCTCGCCGCCCCACTCGGCACGCCGCTCGAATTTCCAGTTGCGCGTCGCATCGATCAGCACGCGGTTCCAGAGTCCCGTGCCCAGCTGGGCCACGTTGCGGTCCTCGAGCGGCGTGGAAGGATCGATCGGCGAGCCGAACGAGCCCGGGAAGATCACGATGCCCCCCTCGCCGGCGTTCACGCGATGCGCGACCGCCCAGTCGATCTGCTCGTAGGACGAGATGTCGATGTCGTCTTCGACGACCCAGACGTGCTTGTAGCGGTATTGCGCGGCGGCGTTGCCCCAGAGCGCGGCGGCGATTTGCTTGGGCTGTCCCTGATAGTGCTTGGTGATCTTCACGCACACGTTCACGCCATTGGTGATCGGGTGAACGTAGACGTCGCGGATGCCCGGAATGCCGGCGCCGACGAGGATGTTCCACGCGATGGCCGCGCGCTGCACGGAGGACATCACGCTGTTTTCACTGTAGGAGCCGGGCAGCGTCCCCTCCAGGCAGCCCTGGAAGATCGGATCGCGCCGATGGGTGATGCACGTGATCTTCATCGTGGGCCGCGGCGTCGGCACGTCGGACACATAGCCTGTGAATTCGCCGAACGGTCCCTCGGACTCGTACGTGCTCGGGTCGTCGGAGATGAAGCCCTCCAGCACGATCTCGGCTGATGCGGGGACTTCGAGATCGACCGTCTCGCAGCGCACGAGCTCGGCGGGCTCGCCGCGGTAGCCACCCATCACGTCCCACTCGCACACGCCGGTCGGAATCGGCGAGCCGGCCAGGAACGGCATGATCGGATCCCAGCCGATCACGCAGGCGACCGGCATGGCCTGGCCCCGGCCCGCGTACTTCACGAAATGCGCGCCCCAGTGCTGGCCGCCCTTGATCAGCAGAAACGGCGTGGTGTTCTTTCGGCCGATCATCCCGCGATAGATGCCGACGTTCATCACGCGCGTGTCGGGATCGCGCGTGACGATGCCCGAGAACGTGTGGATGTAGCGCCCGCCCTCGCGGAAATTCCACTTGGGGACGGGAAATTCGGTCTGATCCACGGCCTCGTCGCGGACGATCACTTCCTTCACCGGCCCCGTCGCCACCACGCGCGGGGCAATCGTCTCGCGGTTCTTCTTCATGACGTACTGCACCAGCTCGGCGTTGCCGACGTCCTTGGGGAAGCCGAGCGCCAGCGCGAGTCGGCGGCGGTCGCCGAGAGCGTTGGTCAGCACCCGCGTGCAGCGGCCAGCGCGATAGCCCTTGATGTTCTCGAAGAGCAGCGCGGGCGCCTTTTTCTCCAGCGCGCGCCGCGAGACCGCGCCGATCTCGCGGTCCCAGTCGACCTCGGCGCGGATGCGCCGCAGCTCGTTCTCCTTCTCGAGCAGCGCGATCCACCCGCGCAGATCCATGAAGCCCTGGCTCATCGGGTTCCTCCACCGATTGCTGTCACGACACGCCGGGCAGGATCAGCAGCAGCGCGCCCGCCAGCAGCAGCGCGCGCTCCCACGGCCGCGTGGGCGCCCGAAAGTAGCCGATGAGACCGGCGCCGAGCATCACGATGCCGAGCGTGGCCGCCGCCGTCCGCAACGCGATGTGCGGCACCGAGCCGCCGATCAGCAGTAGCGCCGGGTCGTAGGCGAAACTGAACGGGATCACGAAGCCCGACAGGGCCAACAGCATGGCCAGCCACTGCGTACGCCACACGTCGGCGCCGGCGATGGACGAGGTCGCGTACGTCGAGATCGCCGTCGGTGGCGTGAGGTCCGCGAGAATGCCGAAGTAGAACACGAACATGTGCGCGACCAGCTTCGGCACGCCGAGCTGCTCGAGCGCGGGCGCGGCCATGATCGAGGTGATGATGTAGGTGGCCGAAGTCGGTAGCCCCGTGCCGAGCACGAGCGCGGCCACCATGGTCAGGAGCAGCGTCAGGATCAGGCTGCCGCCGGCGAGGCCGACGATGCCGGTGGCGAGCTTGAGTCCGAGTCCCGTGATCGACACGACGCCGACGACGATGCCGACGGTCGCGCACGCCAGCGCCACGGGCATGGCGGCCTGCGCGCTGTCGGCGAGGATGGCGAAGATCCTCCGGGCGTCGATGCGCGTCTCGCGCCGGAGCCACGACAGCGCGAAGGCCACGACGAGGGCCCAGAAGCCGGCGAACATCGGCGAGCGGCCTTGCACGAGAAACCATACGAGCACGGCCGGCCCACCGAGCAGGTGGAAGTCGCGGCGGAGCACAGCGGCCAGGCGCGGCAGCTCGTGACGCGGCAGCACGGGCAGCCCCTGCCGCGCGGCCTCGAAATGGACCATCACCCCGACGGCGACGAAGTAGAGAACGCCCGGAATGGCGGCCGCGATCGCGATGCTGCTGTACGGCATCTGCAGGGTCTCGGCCATGATGAACGCGGCCGCACCCATCACCGGCGGAATGAGCTGTCCGCCCATCGACGCACAGGCCTCGACGCCGGCGGCGAAGGCCGGACGGTAGCCCGCGCGCTTCATCAGCGGAATCGTGAACGCGCCGGTGGTGACGGCGTTGGCGATGGCGCTGCCGTTGACGGTTCCGAAGAGGCCACTCGAAATGACCGCCACCTTACCGGCGCCCCCCTGGGTGTGACCGGCGACGGCCAGCGCCGCGTCGGTGAAGAAGCGCAGGAGGCCGCCGTACGACATCACGCTGCCGAACACGACGAACAGGAAGATGAACGTTGCCGACACGAGCGTCGGGATGCCGAACACGCCCTGCGTCGTCAGCATCTGCTGATCGATCAGGTTCAGCGCCGACTCGCCGCCGTGAGAGAGAAAGCCCGGCAGTCGCGGCCCGACGAAGACATACGCGATGAACGCCAGCGCCATCACGACGAGCGCGGGGCCGATGTGACGCCAGGCGGCGCCGAGCAGCAGCGCCACGAACAGCACGCCGACGGCGGCATCGATCGGCAGCGGAGCGTCGACCATCGCCATGCGGCTGGCCAGGCGCTCGTTGTGCCAGAGGTAGTGGGCAGCGCACAGCAGCGCCAGCGCTGCCAGCGCGCCGTCGAGCCAGCGCCGCGGCCGCCGTCGCGCCAGGCGGGCGGTGGCCTCCGGCGAGTCCGCGATCGGAGCGGTGAGAAAACCGAGCGCGACGGCGAAGGCGACGTGCACCGGCAGCTGGATCAGCAGGTCGTACATCCCCGCGTAGGCCGTGTAGAGCTGGAAGACCGACCATGCCACGGCGAGCCAGACCCGCGGCGACCTGGCGTCAGGCATGACCGGGAGCCGCTATTTCAGCCACCCCTTCTCGCGATACGCTCGCTCGGCGCCGGGGTGCAAGGGGATACCGACCTTGTCGGGCTGCCACGCCGTCTTGGGATCGAACTCGGCGAGGCCCGCGTGGCCGCGCACGAGCGCGTCCTTGTTGTCGAGCACGGTCTTCGTCACCGTGTAGGCGATCGGCTCGGGCAGCTCCTTGTTGGTGATCAGCACCGTCGGGAAGCCGACCGTCGCCACCGGCTCCGGTTGGCCCTTGAACGTGTTCGCCGGCATGGTCGCCTGCACGTAGCCGAGCGGCAGCAGTGCCTTCGTCGTCTCGGCATCGAGGCCGAGAAAGCTCACGTTGCCGTCGTTGGCGATCTCGCTCACCGACGGATGCTTGGGAGTGACGACGGCAAAGAGCACGTCGGCGCGACCGTCTTTGAACGCATCGACGATGACGTTGTAGCCGACGTGCGTGGTGCTGCCGCCCAGCGCCTTGATGTCGGCGTACGACGTGCCGATGGCGCGCAGCAGCTGGCGGCCGGCGAACTCGCCGAGCGCGCCGATCGGCTGCGTATAGATCTTCACCGGCAGCTTCTTGTCGCGGATCTCGCGCACCGAGCCGATGCCCAGCTTCTTGCTCGCCACGGCCACCAGGTAATAGGTGTCGAGCCCGCCGACGAGGGCGCGAATGTTGTCGAGCTTCTCCGTGTACGCCTCCTTGCCCTCGTACGCCCAGCGATTGGTGACCGTGAAGCCGAAGCCGAGCGGTGTCTCGTTCTTCGCCACGAGGCGCGGATTGCCCACGCCACCGGCGCGCGGCTTGACGTCGACGTTGGAGCCGGGCGGCAGCGCTTTGCGCAGCAGCTCCGCCATGGTGGCGCCGTACACGTACCAGGCGCTGCCCGTGTCCAGCGTTGCGAAGGCCAGGTTGACCGGTGTCTGCGCCGCCGCGCCGCCGACGCCCAGGAGCAGCGTCAGGATCCCTGCGAGGATTCCCCTCATTGCACGACCTCGTCGAGCAAGCGCCGGAGCTGACCGCGCTGATCCCATGAGGCCAGGCGCAGCGCCATGTGGCCGAGCCCGGCGTCGGCGTAGGCGCGCAGCTCGGCCGCGCACGACTTCGGATCGCCGGAGATCGTCCACTGCTCCACGAACTTCGCGGTGAAGTTGGTCGAGTAGTAGGCGTCGAGGAACTTCTTGGACTCCTCGAGGCCCGCCTGACGATCCTCGTTGACGTTGAGGTTGTGGTAGAGCGCGCTGCCGAGCGCGGCCGGATCGCGGCCTTCCTCCTTCGCCATCGCGCGGATGCGGCCGAACTGCTCGGCGAACTCGGACGGGCTCAGCTTGTTGGTCATCCAGCCGTCCGCGTACTTCGCCACGCGCCGGAACCCGCGCTCGACGACGGCCGCGGAGGCGCTCGCGCCCTGCTTCCACGTGAGACCGGTCGGATTGGAGGCGATCCAGATCGGCAGCGGCCGCTGCACGGGCTTGGGCTGCAGCGCAACGTTGTCGAAGCGATAGAAGCGCCCGGCGTGCGACGCCTTGCCCTCGGCGAACAAGGCGCGAAGGATCACGATGCCTTCCTCCAGGCGCTCGACGCGTTCCGCGGACGCGATGCCCATCACGGCGTGCTCCGCGGCCTGCGCCGCGTTGGCGCTGTCGGGACCACCGAGACACACGGCCAGCCACGCTCGGCCTTCGCTGAGCACGTCGAGGCTCGCCCACTGCTGCGCGAACAGCACGGGATGGCGGTGCACGAACGTCGCGAGACAGCCGACGCCGAGCCGCACGCGGCGCGTGACGCCGGCGAGCGCCGACAGCAACGCCACGGACTCCAGCCGTGGCTTCGCGAGCAGGCTGTCGCCGACCCACACGGCGTCGAAGACGCCCGAGGCCTCGGCGTTCGCGGCTTGCTCCAGCAGGTCGCGTGCTTTGATCGCGCCCAGCACGACGGCGCGGTTGGCGAGGATGAGACCGAGTGTCTGCGCCATGTTATCGCCCCCGGTATTTCGGCGGTCGCTTCTCGACGAACGCTTTCACGCCTTCCTCGTAGTCGTGCGTGCTCCGCAGCCACGCGTAGGCCTTGCGCTCGAGCTCCAGCGCCGTCTCGAGCGGCGCGTCGGCGCCGCGGTTGAGCACCGTTTTGAGAGTCCGCAGCGCCAGCGGCGCACGCTCGGCGAGCTCGCCGGTCAGCGCGTCCACCGCCTCGTCGAGCTTGTCGTTGGCGACGGCCTGGGTGATGAGTCCCCACGCCTCGGCGCGCTCGGCGCTGATCCGCTGGCCGGTCATCATGAACAGCTTCGCGCGCGTCATGCCGATCAACCGCAGCGCGCGCTGCGTGCCGCCCGACCCGGGAATCATGCCCAGGCGGACCTCGGGGAACGCGAACTCGGACCGCAGCGTGGCGATGCGGAAGTCGCACGCGACGGCCAGCTCGAGGCCCGCGCCCATCGTATAGCCGTCGATGGCGGCGACCACGGGCTTGCGGAATCGTTCGGCCGACGTCAGCGTGTCGCCCCACTGCTCGAGGTCGGCCGGCGCCAGCGTCAGGAATTCCGCGACGTCGCCGCCCGCGCTGAACGCCTTGCCGCCGGCCCCGCGCACGACGACGACGCGCACGCCCTCATCCGCCTCGAGTCCCGCGAAGATGCCCGGAAACTCGTTTCGCATCGCCACCGTCATCGTGTTCATCTTGGGTTGGCGATCGATCCACAGCGTGGCCACCGGGCCCTTGCGCTCCACTCGCAGGAACTCACTCATTTATCTATGTATGTGGGGGGCCCCGAAATGGCCCCCCACACCCCCCAGCGCTCGTCGCGCCCCGAGTGAATCGGGGCGCTCCTCGATCACCCACTCTCGCGCCCCGAGTGAATCGGGGCGCTCCTCGATCACCCACTCTCGCGCCCCGAGTGAA
>QHSO01000035.1 GCA_003220475.1 Candidatus Rokuibacteriota bacterium
GGCCGCGCGCTGCCGCTCGCGCTGGCCGAGACCGGCACGCTGCCGTACCTCGCGCGCAAGACGGGGCCCGCGGCCGTCGCGGCGCCGGTGCGCGCGGGCAACCTGCCGGTTGGCGTCTTTCCGGCATCGCGATCCAAGGAAGCGCTGGCGCGCGTGCGCGAGCTGTACCCGGCGACGCGGCCGTGCGTGGACGCCGTGGACGTCGCGCTCACCAATGTGGGGCCCGTGATCCACCCGCCGCTCGTGCTCGTCAACGCCGGCGCCATCGATCGCGGCACGTTCGATATCCACGCGGCGGGGACGACCGACCGCACGCGCCGGCTCATCGACGCCGTCGACGCCGAGCGCGTCGCCAGCCGCCAGGGCTGGGGCTTCCCGCCGCCGCACTACGAGATGGCGACGTACTACGACGAGTCGCGCGCCGCCGAGGGACTCTACGGCGCCGGCGCGAAGGCCAAGCTCATCGCGAGCGGGCTGTGGAACGAGATCCTGACCTTCGAGCATCGCTACGTCAGCGAGGACGTGGAGCTCGGGCTGCCGTTTCTCGAGTCGGCGGCGCGCTCCGTTTCGGTGGCGTCGCCGGCCACGTCGGGCCTCCTCGGCGTGTTCGGCGCGCTGCTGGGCCGGCCGCTGGCCGGGCGCGGCCGCGATCTCGACCATCTCGGCCTCGGCGAGCTCACGCTGCGCGAGGTGCGCGAGCTGTTCCACGAGGGCTGGCAGTCCGCGCTGTGGCGTCGCGTCGTGCGCCCATGACGCCGCCGCCCGGCTACATCCTGATCCGTCCCGAAACTCTCGTCGGCGTCCAGAAAGCGATGGAGGCGGCGCTCGGCGCGCGCGCCGGCGAGTGCCTCGCCGCCGGCGGCCGCGTTGGCGGCGCCGCGGCCACGGCCGCGCTCGAGGGCGACGCGCCGACGCGTGCGCGGCGGCTCCTGAGCGCGGGACGCGAGATCGGCTGGGGCGAATTCGCGCTCGAGCGGCTCACCACCGACGCGCTCGTGGTCACCGTCGCCGGCTCGCCGTTCGCGCGCTCGTACGGCGCGGCGGCCTCGCCCGTGTGTCATCTCACGCGCGGCGTGCTCGAGGCCCTGGCCTCGGTCGTCCTCGAGCGTCCGGCGCCGATCACCGAGACCGCGTGCGCCGCGATGGGCGCCGAGCGCTGCCGGTTCGAGGTGATAACGACACGACCGTTCGAAACGGTGACACCACCCCGCGCAGACCGGGGGGGAGTTGGGGGGGATGCCTCATCCCCCCCAACCTTCAAATGACCTGGGCATCTCTGATTCACGTTGTCGTCTCTGGGCTGGCCACGGGGTCGATCTACGCATTGATGGCGCTGGCGCTGGTCATCATCTACAACGCCACGCGCACGCTGAACTTCGCGCAGGGCGAGATGCTGATGGTCTCGACGTTCATCGGCTGGACCGCGCAGCGCGCGCTCGGCTGGCCGCTCGCGGTGAGCGTCGTCGTCGCCGTCGTCGCGGCGGCGCTGATGGGATTGGCGATCGAGCGGCTGCTGATCCGGCGCGCGGTGTCGGCCACTCACTGGGACGTGCTCATCATCACGCTGGGCCTGTCGTTGATCCTGCGCTCGCTGGGCGCCGGTGTCGCTCGGGATCATCGGCGGCTCGCTCGCGCTGATGACGGCGCTCGCCGCGCTCTTCCGCTGGACGCGCCTGGGACGCGCGATGCGCGCGGTGGCGCAGAACCAGCGCGCGGCCCGGCTGATGGGCATCAGCGTCGAGCGTGTGTACGCGACCTCGTGGGTGCTCGCCGCCGTCGTCGGGGCCGTCGCCGGTGTCCTCGTCGCGCCGGTGGTGTTCCTCTCTTCGAAGATGGGGCTCCTCGTCATCAACGGCTTCACCGCGGCCGTGGTGGGCGGCTTCGGCTCGATGCCGGGCGCGGTGGTCGGTGGGATGCTGCTCGGCGTGATCGAGAACCTCGCGCCGCTCTACCTGCCGTCCGGCATCCGCTACTCGGTGCCGTTCCTCGTGCTCATCGCGATTCTCGTCGTGCGTCCGGGCGGGCTGCTCGGCCGGGTGGAGCGGAGGAAGGTCTGAGGCGCGCCGCTCTCGTCATCGCCTCGGCGGTGTTGGTGGCGAGCTGGCCGTGGGTGGCTCCGCGCTACTTCGTGTTCCTCGCGAGTCTCGTCTTCGTGAACGTGGTCGTCGCGCTCGGCCTCAATCTGCTCTCCGGCTATACCAACCAGCTCTCGTTCGGCCACGCCGGGTTCCTCGCGATCGGGGCCTACACGGCGGCGCTCACCGCGATCCACGCGCCGCGCGTGCCGGTCGTGCTGACGCTGCTCCTCGCCGGCGTCGTCACCGCCGTCGTCGGCCTCGCCTTCGGTGTGCCGTGCCTGCGTCTGGGCGGCCTCTACCTGACGATGGCGACGCTCGCGTTTGGCTTCGTCATCACCGAGGCCATCCTGAGCCTCGACATCACCCACGGCGCCGACGGGCTGCGCGTGCCCGCGGTGGCCGTCGGCGGCGTCGGCACGCTGGGGGACACCGGACGCTACTACCTCACCGCGGCCACCGCCGCGGTGATGGTCGCCGCCGCCGTGAACGTCGTGCGCACACGAACGGGCCGCGCGTTCCTGGCGCTGCGCGAGAGCGAGATCGCCGCGGAGGCGAGCGGCGTGCCGGTGGCCGCCTACAAGACGCTCGCCTTCGGGGTCTCGGCGTTCTATACGGGCGTCGCCGGCGGCCTCTTCGCCTTCGTCGTGGGCTTTCTCTCGCCCGACGCCTTCGACGTGTTCCTGTCCGTGGATTTCGTCGTGATGATCATCGTCGGTGGCCTCGGCTCCGTGCCGGGATCGATCGTCGGCGCCGCCATCGTCACCGTGCTGCACGATTCGCTCGCGGCGTTTCAGAACTATCGGCCGCTCATCTTCGGCGTCATCCTGATCGCGTGCATGCGCTTCATGCCCGGCGGCATCGCGGCCGCCACAAGGAGGATCTCCATGCGCCTGGCCGTCTCGCTCGTCGTCGCGCTCGTCATGCTCAGCGGGGCGACGGCGGCAGCCCAGCAGGGCGTCACCGACACCGAGATCGTGATCGGCGGCTCCAACTCGTTCTCGGGCCCGCTCGCCTACACGGGTGAGCAGGCCACGCGCTATGGCGTCGATCTCTACGTCAAGGTCGTGAACGACGCGGGCGGCATCAACGGGCGCAAGATCCGCACCGTCTACTACGACGACGGCTACAAGCCGCAGGAGGCCGTCGCCAACACGCGCAAGCTGCTCGAGCAGGACAAGATCTTCGCGGTCATCGCGCCGCAGGGCACGCCGCCCGTGATGGCGACCCTCGACTACCTCGAGGAGAACCGCGTCCCGCTGCTCTTTCCCTTCCAGGGCTCGCCGGTGATCCGCGGCAAGAAGTACGTGTTCAGCGGCATGACGCTCTACGACCGCCAGTCGAAGATGATGATCGACTACCTCGTCGGCCAGCGGAAGTTCAAGACGTTCGGCGTGCTCTACCAGGACGACGACTATGGCAAGGCGTTTCTCGCCGCCTACGAGAAGGATCTGGCGCGGCACGGCCTCAAGCTCGGCGCGGCCGAGCCGGTCAAGCGCGGCGTGACCGACGTCAGCGCTCAGATCGCGAAATTACGCGCCGCCTCGCCGCAGGTCACGTTCCTCGTGCTGACGCCGGGCCCGGGCGCGCAGGCGCTGAAGGAGCGGCAGAAGATCGGCTGGACGGAGACGGTCATGGTCTCGTCGGGCCCGCTGACCGACGAGAAATATCTCGGGCTCGCCGGCGACGCCGCGGAAGGCGTCGAGGGTCTGTCGCTCTGGCCCGATCCGCTGACCTCCGATCTGCCGGGCGTCAAGGCCTACCGCGCGGCCATGCAGAAGTACTTCGACAAGAACGAGCCCAATCGCTACTCCCTCTCCGGCTACTTCGCGGGAATGCTGTTCGCCGAAGGGGCCAAGCGCGCCGGCCGCACCCTCACGCGCGAGACGCTGATCGGCGCGCTCGAAAACATCCGCAACTTCGACAGCGGCATCCTGCCGCCGCTCTCGATCGGCGCCGACCACGAGACGCAGAAGCAGGGATTCTGGGTCCGCGTCGAGCAGGGACGCTTCAAGGCGCTGACGGACTGGCTCAAGGCGGACTAGCGCCGCGTGCCGCTGCTGCGCGTCGAGGGTCTCTCCATCCGCTTCGGCGGACTCGCGGCGCTCTCCGACGTCAGCTTCGACGTGGCGGATGGCGAGATCCTCGGGCTCATCGGGCCCAACGGCGCCGGCAAGTCCACGGTCTTCAACGTGCTCAGCGGGCTCTACCGGCCCGACGCCGGCCGCGTCACCTTCGACGGCGGCAGCCTGCTCGATCTCACGCCGCACGCGATCGCATGCCGCGGGATCGCGCGGACGTTCCAGAACACCGAGGTCTTCCGGCCGCTCAGCGTGCTCGACAACGTGCTGGTCGGACTGCACTCGCGCCTGCGCGGCGGCCTGCTCGGGGCCGCCGTCTGGTCGCGGGCGGTGGCGCGCGAGGAGCGCGCCGCGCGTGAGCGCGCGCGAGCGCTGCTCGCGCGTCTGGGCCTGGAGGACGTCGCCGACGTGGAGGCGGGCGGGCTGCCGCTCGGCCGTCAGAAGCGCCTGGAGATGGCACGCGCGCTCGCAGCCGAGCCCCGCTGTCTACTGCTGGACGAGCCGGCCGGCGGCCTGAATCCCACCGAGACCCGCGCCCTGATGGATCTCATCGTGCGGCTGCGCGAAGATCTGAAGTTGACGATGATCGTGGTCGAGCACGACATGCCGCTGGTCATGGGCATCTCCGACCGCGTGGTCGTCCTGCATTACGGACGCAAGATCGCCGAGGGCAAGCCGCGCGAGGTCGCGAGCGACGCGGCCGTCATCGAGGCATATCTGGGAACCGAGGACGACGCGTGACTGTGCTCGACGTCGAGGATCTGAGCGTCGCCTACGGGCAGCGACGCGCGCTCGAGGGCGTGTCGCTCAGCGTGCGCGAGGGCGAGATCGTCACGCTGCTCGGCGCCAACGGCAGCGGCAAGTCGACGACGCTGCGCGCGATCTCCGGCCTCGTGCCCCCGCAGCGCGGCCGCATCCGGTACCGCGGCCGTGATCTGCGCGGCCTCTCGGCGGACGCGATCGTCGCCGCCGGCATCGGTCACGTGCCCGAGGGCCGCGACGTCTTCGGCGAGTTCAGCGTGCGCGAGAACCTACTGGTCGGCGCCCACACGGCGCCGCGGCGCGAGGTCGACGCGCGGCTCGCGGCCGCCTATGCGGCCTTTCCCGTGCTGCGGGAGCGGCAGGCGCAGCGCGCGGGCACCCTCTCCGGCGGCGAGCAGCAGATGCTCGCCATCGCGCGCGCGCTCATGGCGCGGCCGCGGCTGTTGCTGCTCGACGAGCCCTCGCTCGGCCTGGCCCCGCGGCTCGTGCGCGAGATCTTCCACGTGATCGAGCGCATCAACCACGACGGCGTCACCGTGCTGCTCGTCGAGCAGAACGCGCGCCGGGCGCTGGCGCTGGCCGGGCGCGGCTACGTGCTGGAGACCGGGCGCGTCGCCGTGGCCGGCCCGAGCGCCGAGCTCGCCGCCGATCCCCGTATCCGGGCCGCCTATCTCGGCATCCCGGGGCCCGCGACGCGTTTGTCGTGATCGTTCGGCCGTGCGTGTCGTGTACGCTGCTCGCATGGCCCGACACCCCTGGCATGCCGCGGCCTGCATCGCCGGCGTCATTCTGCTGGCGGCCGCCCTCGCGGCGATTCCCGCCGGCCGGCGACCGTTCTGGTCCTCCGACGAGGCGCGCGTGGCGCTGCTCGCACGCAGTGTGCTCGAGGAGGGGCGGTGGCTCGTGGCCGAGCTTCGCGGTCAGGATTACCTGAACAAGCCCCAGCTGTTCTACTGGTCGGTGGCGCTCGCCTCACGGCCGTTCGGTCGCGTGACGGAGTCGAGCGCGGCAATCGTCCCGATTCTCGCGGCCATCGCCGCCGTCGCCGGCGTGATCGCCATCGGCTCGCGTCTCTGGGGATGGACGACCGGTGCCCTCGCAGGGCTCGTGCTCGCGACGACGCCGCTGCAGTTCGACATGGCGCATCAGGTGCTGCCCGACATCATGCTGAGCGCGTGGCTGGTGTGGGCGTTGTACTTCCTGGTCAGCGCGGCGCGCTCGGACTGGTCCGTCGCTCCGCTCGTCGGGCTCTACGCGTGTCTGACGGGGGCGCTGCTGAGCAAGGGGCCGGCGGGTCTGGCGGGGATCGCCGCCGCCGTCGTCGCGGTGGCGTTCACCGACGGGGTCGCGACGCTGCGCAGACTGCGTCCGGTGCTCGGCCTCGGCGCGGTGCTCGTCATCGCGGCGGCGGTCTGGCTCGTCCCGTACCAGCTGCACTCGGTGGGACGCTTCAGTCATCAGGTGCTCGGCGGACATTACGTGACGTGGTATCTGCTCGGCTCGCTGCTCGAGCGGCTCGAGGGCCTGACGGAGGCGGTGGCGGCCTTTCTGCCGTGGACGGTGCTGCTCGCGGCCGCGCCGCTGTGGTGGCGACAGAATCCCGATCCCGCGCGCCGACGCGTCGTGCTCTGGACGGCGACGCTGTGGGTATTGATCGGGATGTCGGGCACCTTCCGATCACGCTACGTGCTGCCGGTGCTGCCGGGTTTGGCCCTGCTGACGGCGGAGGTCGTGACGGCGCCGGTGACCGGCCGTGCGGCGCGCGCGCTTCGGTGGGCCATGCTGGCCTGTGCGGCGCTGGCGGCGATCATCGCCGTCGCGCTCTGGAGTCCTTCGGCGCAACGGCTCCTCGCCTCGGGGTTGAGCCCCGAAGACCGCACATACCTACCGAGCGGGGCCGCGGAGCGAGCCGCGATGGCGCTGCTCGCCCTGGCAGGCGCGGCCGCGCTCGTGGTCAGCGCGCAACGGCGCGCGCCCTGGACCGGCGGGCTCGGTCTTGGGCTGGCCTTGGCCGGTATGCTCGTCATCGAGGGGTTTACCTATCCCGTGCGTTACACCCGCGTGTTCGACATCCGCCCGCTCGCCGCGGCGGCAGCGGCCGGGGTCCCGCGAGACGGGGTGGTGTTCGGCCATCCGGATCTGCGGTTGAGCTATGACATCTACCTGGGGCGCCGCGTGATCGAGCTGCCGACGGAGGCCGACGTCCGGGCGCAGCTCGCCACCGCCGCCGACGCTCGCTTGATCATGCCGGCGGCCCGGTGGGAAGCACTCGCGCGTGGGGTCGACCCGCGCTGGCGGGTGCTCGCGTCGGCCGACCTGCGGGAGCGCTCGACGGTGGTCGTCGGACGAGGCACACCATGAGCGGTGAGCTCGAGCTGTCCGTGGTCGTTCCCATGTTCAACGAGGTCGACAACGTCCCGCTGCTGTGGGGCGAGCTCGAGGCGGCGCTGGCGAAGATGGGCCGCCGGGCCGAGATCGTCTTCGTCGACGACGGCTCGACCGACGGCAGCGGCGAGGCCGTGCAGGCGCTGATGAAGCGCGACACCCGCGTGCGCCTCTTGTCGTTCGAGGCCAATGCCGGGCTCAGCGCGGCGTTCAAGGCGGGCTACGCGGCCGCGCGCGCGCCGATCGTCGTCACGATGGATGCGGATCTGCAGAACGATCCCGCGGACGTCGAGCGGCTGCTGGCCGCGCTGGGGAGCGCGGACGCCGCCGTCGGCTATCGCGAGCGGCGCCGCGACCGCTGGCGCAAGCGCATCTCGTCGCGCATCGCCAACGCCATTCGCAATCGCGTCACCGGCGATCGCGTCAGGGACAGCGCGTGCAGCCTGCGCGTCATGCGCCGCGAGTGCCTGGCCGCCATCCCGCCGTTCTCGGGCATGCACCGGTTCGTTCCGACGCTGCTGCGGCTCGCCGGATACCGCGTCGTCGAGGTCCCGGTGAATCATCGCCCGCGTGGCCTCGGCCGCTCGAAGTTCGGCATCTGGAATCGGGCGTGGCCGGCGTTTCTCGACCTGCTCGTCGTGCGCTGGATGATGCGGCGCACCGTGCGGCCTCGGATCCGCGAGATCGCGCCGTCCGACCCTCCCCAGGGGCCGGGAGCGGGCTGAGTCAGGATTTCGCGCGCCCGCCCCCTGTCGGCTAGGATCGAAGTGGGAGGGCAGCGTGACCAACAAGCCCGACGCCGATTCCGAGAAGGCGGCGGCCGAGCGAAAGTTCCTCATCGCCATGGCCGCCGAGGCCCGCGCCGAGCGCGAGCTGCGGGAGAAGATCCAGAAATGGTTCTATGTCGCCGCGGCCGCCTTCGTCGTGCTCTTCATCATCGGCATGCTCTTCTTCTAGCCGCGATCCCGCGCGTCGTGCGCTGAGTGACGGCGCCCGCACGGACGTTGTCTCCGGGGGTGGCGGCCGTGGCGGGGATGACCGCTCTCGCGATCGCCATGGGCGTTGGCCGGTTCGCCTTCACGCCCATCCTGCCTCTGATGCAGGACGCCGGCCTCTCGATCGCCGACGGGGCCTGGCTCGCGTCCGCGAATTACCTCGGAACGCTCATCGGTGCCGTCACGGCGACCGTGGTGCGTATGCGTCTGCCGCCGGCGCTGCGCGGGGGGCTGCTCACGATCGCTCTCGCGACGCTGGCGATGGGGCTCGCGCATCGCGTGCCGGCGTGGGTCGTGCTGCGGTTCATCGCGGGGCTTGCGACCGGCTGGGTATTGCCACTCGCCTCGGGCTGGGCGCTCGAGCGTGTGTCGCCGGCTCGGCGGCCGCTCTTGAGCGCGACCCTCTTCGCCGGGTTTGGCGTCGGGATCGCGGCCACGGGCGTGGCCTGCATCGCGCTGATGCACGTCCATGCGACCTCGTCGCAGGCGTGGCTTGGTGTGGGCGTGGTGTCGCTCGTCGCCACCGCGGTGGTCTGGCGGCGCTTCGGTGAACGCGACGCCGCGCCGCGCGCGGAGGGACCTTCCGTGAGCGCTCGGCGACGCTGGGGCGCCGATGCCGTGCGACTCGTGGCGTGCTACGGCGCGTTCGGATTCGGCTACATCGTCCCGGCGACGTTCCTGCCGGTCATGGCGCGGCGGGCGGACGCAGATCCGGCCGTCTTCGGCTGGGCGTGGCCGGTGTTCGGTGTGACCGCCGCCGCGTCCACGTTCACGGCCGCCGGATTGTCGAGCTCACTCGGAAACCGCCGGCTGTGGGCGCTCGGTCACAGCGTGATGGCGCTCGGCGTCGTCCTGCCGGTGCTGTCACCGGGGATCGCGACGATCATGGTCTGCGCGCGGCTCGTCGGCGGCATGTTCACGGTGATCACGATGGCCGGCTTTCAAGAAGCGCGCGACGTCGGCGGTGTGCGAATGATCGCCGCCTTCGCCTCCGCGTTCGGCGTCGGGCAAATCGCCGGGCCCGTCGTCGTTCGACGCCTCGCGAGTGGCGACGCCGATTTTTCCGCGGCGCTCGTCACCGCGTGCGCGGTGCTCGTCGTCAGCGCGGGTGTCGTCGCGGTGCCGGCGCGACGCGGGACCGCTCACCGTCCGACGCCTGAGCGCGGGTATACTCCGCTCGCGATGCTCCAGCCCGAGGTCGAGGCCCTCGACCGCGAGGCGCTCGCGCCAGTGCAGCTCGAGCGCATGCGCGCCACGCTCGCGCGCTGCCGCTCGAACGCGGCGTGGCGGCGGCGGCTCGGCGACGTCCGGCCCGAAGACGTCAAGCGCGTCGAGGACTGGGCGCGACTGCCGTTCCTGACCAAGGACGAACTGCGCGACGCCTATCCCTACGGCCTCGCGTGCGGTGAAGGCTACCGCCGCGTGCACATGTCGAGCGGCACCACCGGCAATCCGATTCTCAACCCGTGCACGGCCGCCGACGTCGCGCAGTGGGCCGAGGTGATGGCGCGGTGCTACGTCGCGGCCGGTGTCACGCGCGACGACGTCATCCAGATCACGCCGTCGTTCGGGCTCTTCACCGGGGGCTTCGGCTTTCACTACGGCGCCGAGCGGCTGGGCGCCATGGTGGTGCCCGTCGGCGCCGGCCGGACGTCGCTGCAGCTGCGACTGATGCGCGATCTGAAGACGACCGTAATCACGGCGATCGCGACCTATCCGCTGCGGCTGCTCGAGGTGGCGCGCGAGGAGAGCTTCGATCTCTCGACGCTCTCGTTGCGCGTGGGCATCTTCGGCTCGGAGATGTGGTCGGATGCCCTGCGCGCGCGGATCGAGCGCGAGCTGTCGATCCGCACGTACGACATCATCGGCATGACCGAAACGGGCGGGCCCGGCCTCGGCATCGACTGCGCCGCGCGCGCCGGCGTGCACGTGTGGGAGGACCACTACGTCGTCGAGATCGTGGATCCGACGAGCGGCGCGCCGCGCGCCGACGGCGAGGAGGGCGAGCTCGTCGTGTCCACGCTGACGCGCGAAGGGCTGCCGCTGGTGCGCTATCGCACCCACGACCTCACGCGCGTGCTCTCACGTGCGCGGTGCGCGTGCGGGCGAACGTCGCTGCGGCTGGACCGGTTGCGCGGCCGCACCGACGACATGGTCATCTACAAGGGCGTCAACTTCTATCCGCGCCAGATCGAGACGCTGCTGCTCGCGCACGCCGGCGTGAGCCACGAGTACCAGATCGTTCTCGACGCCGAGGGCGGCGAGCGCATGACCGTCCTCGTCGAGACGGAGCCGGGCTGCGATCCCGGCATCGCGTCGCGCATCAAGCGCGACCTGCATGACGCGCTCGCGCTCGGCCCGGAAATCCGCCTGTGCCCGGCCGGGACGCTCGAACGCCCGCAGGGTAAGGCCTTGCGCGTCGTGGACCGTCGGCCGAAAGCATGACCCGCGCCCTCGAGGGGCTGACGGTGCTCGCGCTCGAGCAGGCGACGACGCTGCCGTTTCTCACGTATCGACTGGTCTGCGACGGCGCGCGCGTGATCCGCGTGGAGAACCCGCAGCGGCCCGATCCCAACCGCTTCGTCGGGCGCGACGTCCTCGGCGAGCCGGCCATGCGCGCGTACTTTCTGCCCAACAACTGCGGCAAGGAGGCCATCACCCTGAACCTCGCGACGGCCGAGGGCCGCGCGCTGCTGCACGATCTCGTGCGACGCCTGCCCGTGGACGTGCTGGCCACCAACCAGCGTCCGCGCTCCTACGCGGCGCTGGGCATCGACGAGCCGACGCTGCGCGCGGTGCGCCGCGATCTGATCTGGCTCGGCATCAGCGGCTTCGGCCCCGACCACGACGAGCCCGCCTACGATCCGGTGCTGCAGGCGCGGGCCGGGTTCATGGCGCTGACCGGCGAGCCCGACGGCCCACCGACGCCGTTCGGCGCGCCCATGGTGGATCTGGGCGCCGCTGAGCACGCCTATGGCGAGGTGATGAAGGCGCTCTACCGCCGCGCGAAGACGGGCGAGGGCGCGCGGATCGACGTGGCCATGTTCCGGAGCGCCGTCTCGTGGCTCGTCGCGCCGTTCGCGGTCGAGAGCCTCGGCGAGCCGGTCACGCGTCGTGGAAGCGGTCACCAGTTCTTCGCGCCGGTCGGCGTTCAAGCGACGCGTGACGGCCACGTCTATCTGGCCGTCGGCAACGACGCCCAGTGGAAGGCCCTGGCGGCGCTGCCGGCATTCGCCGGCATCGATCGCCCGGAATACGCGGCCAACGCCGGGCGCATCGCGGACGCCGCACGGTTGCATGCCGCGCTCGGCGAGCGCCTCGTACGGCTCACGACCGACGCGGCGTTGGCGCTGCTGCGCGGCGCCGAGGTGCCAGTCGCGCGCGTCGCGACGCTGCCCGACGTCCTGGCCGATCCGCTCGTCGCGCCGCATCTCGTGCGCGTCCGTGACGCGCGCACCGGCGTGACGATCGCGCTGCCCCCGCCGCCCGTCGGCGAGCCGCCGGCGTTGAGCTTTCCGCCGAGGCTCGGCGAGCACAACGCGCGCGTGTACGGCGCGCTGGCGCTGACGAGCGCGGAGATCGCCGCTCTCAAGGCGCGCGGGATCGTGTGACGGAGCGGTCGCTGGCCGACGAGCTGTTGCCCGCGTACGACGTCGTCATGCGTCACGCGATCGACGTTGCGGCGTCGCCTTCGGTCGTGTGGGACGCGCTGCACCGGGCCGATTTCGCCGGCGCGTGGTACGTGCGGGCGCTGCTGGTCGTGCGCGGGCTGCGCCGACCCGCGCGGGCGCATCGCCTCACGCTCGAGCGACTCGTCGAGGGTGGATTCATTCCGCTCGGCGAGCGCGCCGGCCGCGAGGTCGCGCTCGGGCTCGTCGGACGGTTCTGGCTGCCGTCGGGCGGGCGCGTGAGGCTCACGCCCGATCAATTCCGCGCGTTTGCCGAGCCGGGTAACGCGAAGGTCGTCTGGACGTTCAGTGTGGCGCCCGCCGGCACGGCCGCGACGCGACTGATCACCGAGACGCGCGTCGCCTGCCTCGACACGACCAGCCGTCGCCGCTTTCGCGTCTACTGGCTCGCCGTTCGGCCGTTCAGCGGGCTGATCAGAAGGGCGATGCTCCGCGCCGTCGCCGACGCGGCGGCGCGCCCGGCCGCGACGCGGACTGTATAGTAATCGCGCATGAGCGAGCGGGGAGACATGCACACGAGCGGTCGGCATGAGCGAGCGTCGGCATGAACCAGCGGACAGCGTGAAGCAGCGGTCGGCATGAACGAGCCGTTCTATCTGACCCACGAGCAGCGGATGATCCGCGACCTGGCGCGGAAGATCGCGCGCGAGCGAGTCGCGCCTAATGCCGCACGCTACGACGAGGCGGAGGAGTATCCCGAGGCCTCGATCCGCGCGCTGATCGAGGCGGGCCTCTACGGCATCTGGGTGCCCGAGGCCTACGGCGGCAGCGCGATGGGCGCGCTTGCGCTGGCGCTCGCCTGCGAAGAGATCGCCGCGGCATGCGCGTCGACGGGCACGCAGTATCTCGACCAGGCGCTCGGCGGCATCCCGATCATGCTCGCCGGCACCGAGGAGCAGAAGAAGCGCTTTCTGCCCGCCCTGGCCACGGGCGAGCAGCTCTGCGCCTATTCGCTGTCGGAGCCGGCCGCCGGCTCCGACGCCGCCGGTCTGCGAACGACGGCCGTGCGGCGCGGCGATCACTACGTGCTGAACGGCTCCAAGCAGTGGTGCACCAACGGCGACCACGCCGATGTCATCACGGTGTTCGCGACGGTCGATCCGTCGAAGCGCGCGCGCGGCGTGACGGCGTTCCTGGTCGAGAAGGACACGCCCGGCTTCGCGGTCGGCAAGAAAGAAAAGAAGATGGGCATCCGCGCCTCGCCGACGGTGGCGCTGCACTTCAGCGACTGCGCGGTGCCGGTGGGCAACCGCCTGGGCGCCGAGGGCGAGGGCTTCAAGCTCGCCATGCGCACGCTCGACATGACGCGGCCGGCGACCGGCTCGCTCGGCCTCGGCATCGCGCAGGCCGCGCTCGACGCGGCCGTCGGCTACGCGAAGGAGCGCCAGCAGTTCGGCCAGCCGATCGGCGCGTTCCAGGGCATCCAGTTCATGCTGGCCGACATGGCGATGGCCGTGCACGCGGCGCGGCTGATGATCCATCACTGCGCGCGCCAGCTGGACGCGGGCATCACCGGCAACACCTACGAGGCCTCCATGGCCAAGTGCTTCGCCGCCGACGCGGCGATGAAGGTCACCACCGACGCCGTGCAGATCTTCGGCGGCTACGGGTACACGCGCGAGTTCCCGGTCGAGCGCTACATGCGCGACGCCAAGATCATGCAGATCTACGAGGGAACCAACCAGATCCAGCGCGTGGTCATCGCCAAGGAGCTGCTGGAATGACCGCCGCGCAGCGGCTCGCTCGCTTCGTCGCCGGCCTCTCGCTGGACACCGTCCCACGGCGGGTCGTCGAGCAGGCGACGCTGCTCGCGCTCGACACGCTCGGCAACGGGCTCGCCGCGGCCGGCGACGACTTCGGTCGCGCCGCGCTCGACGTGGCCGAGCGGCTGGGCGGCGCGCCCGAGAGCGCGCTGCTCGGACGCGCGACGCGTGTGGCCGCCGCCAACGCCGTGCTCGCCAACGCGACGCTCGCGCACGGACTCGACTTCGACGACACGCGCGAGGACGCGATCGTGCATACGGGCTGCGTGGCTGTGACGACCGCGCTCGCCGTCGGCGAGGCGGTTGGCGCGTCCGGCCGGGCGATGCTCGAGGCGCTCATCGCGGGCGTGGAAGTCATGTGCCGCGTCGGGCTCGCCGTGCCGGGCGCGCTGCACGCGCGGCATTTCCATCCGACGGCCATCGCCGGCGGCTTCGGCGCCGTCGCCGCGGCGGGTCGACTGCAGCGCCTGAGCGACGCGCAGCTCACGCACGCGTTCGGGATCGTCGGCAGCCAGGCCTCCGGCATCATCGAGTATCTGGCCGACGGCTCGTGGACGAAGCGCATGCATCCGGGCTGGTCGGCGCACGCCGGCGTGGTGGCGACGCTGCTCGCGCGCGGCGGCTTCACGGGGCCGGCGAGCGTGCTCGAGGGCGAGCACGGCCTTTACGCCGCGTTCGCCGGAGGTCACGACGCCGCGCGGCTCGACGGGTTGCTCGGCACGTTCGGCACGACGTGGGAGCTCGCCGAGCTCACGCTCAAGCCGTATCCGTGCGGCTCGATCGCGCAGCCCTACATGGACTGCGCCGCGCGCCTGCGCGCGCGCGACGGAATCTCCGCCGACGCCATCACGGCGATTCGCTGCCGCACGTCGCCCGGTCCCGTGCCTCGGCTATGGGAGCCGCTTGCGGCCAAGCACACGCCGCCGAACGGCTACGCGGCGAAGTTCAGCCTGCCGTACCTGATCGCGGTGATTCTCGTGAAAGGCCGGGCCGGCCTCGCCGAGTTCACCGATGCGGCCGTGCGCGATCGTGACGTGCTGCGCCTGGCGTCGCGGGTGACGTATGAGCTCGATCCGACGATCGACTATCCGCGGCAGTTCGTCGGCGACGTCGAGGTGACGCTCGCGGACGGGCGCAGGCTGCGCGAGCGGCAGGATCGCCCGCGCGGCGGGCCCGACGCGCCGCTGACGCGCGCCGAGATCGAGGCGAAATTCCGCGGCAATGCCGGGATCGCGCTGCCCGCAGGCCGCGCCGACGCCGTCATCGCCGCGGTGAGCGGTCTCGCTGCCGCGTCGAGTCTCAAGGACCTGATCACCGCACTGACTTCGGAGAGCCATCGATGAGCAAGAGATCAACCGGCCTCGCCGTCGCGGTCGCGCTCCTCGCGGGCCTCGTCGCGCGCGGCGAGGCGCAGACACCGAGCACGCACCTCGAGGCCGCGAAGAAGGAAGGCAAGGTCGTCTGGTACACGTCGCTCGTGCTGCCGAGTGCCGAGCGGGTCGCCAAGCTGTTCGAGACCGCGTACCCCGACATCAAGGTCGAGGTTCACCGCACCGGCTCGCAGCGAATACTGCAGCGCGTGATGCAGGAGCTGTCCGCCAACATCAAGAACGTCGACGTCATCCACACGTCCGACGCCGGGCACTACGTGCTGCTCAAGGAAAAGAAGCTGCTCGCGAAGTACACGCCGGCCGGTGTCGAGGGTTTTCCCGCCGGGTTCAAGGACAAGGACGGCTATTACTACGGGCTGCGCGCCACCGTGAACGCGATCTTCTACAACACGAAGGCGATGTCTGCCGCCGAGGCGCCGAAGACGTGGAAGGATCTGCTCGATCCCAAGTGGAAGGGCAAGATGGTGACCGCGCATCCCGGCTACAGCGGCGTGATCGCGACGCACGTGCTGGCGCTCGTGCATCTGTACGGCTGGGACTACTTCAAAGCGCTCTCGCAGAACAAGCTGATGATCGTGCAGTCCGCCAACGATCCCTCGACGGTCGTGAGCTCCGGCGAGCGCATCGTCGCCGTCAACGGCGGCGATTACAGCGCCTACCAGCTCAAGAAAAAGGGCAACCCGATCGAGATCGTCTATCCCAAGGAAGGCGTGCCGCTCGTCGTGTCGCCGACCGCGATCACCGCCTTCGCGCCGCATCCGAACGCCGCTCGGCTCTTCACCGACTTCACGTTCACGCGCGAGGTCCAGCAGGTGATGGCCGACAGCGAGGGACTCTACACGGGCCACCCGGACGTGAAGTATCCAGCCGACAAGCCGAAGCTCAACGAGCTCAAGCTGCTCACGGTGACGCCGGAGGAGCTCGAGAAGCGCAACGAGGAGCTCCGGAAGCGCTTCGTGGAGTTCTTCGGGGCGTAGAGGGTGGACCGTTCGATCGCCGTCTGGGTCGGCGCCGCGCTCGCGCTGGTCGTCCTCATCGCGCTGCCGCTCGGCTGGCTGGCGTACCTCAGCGTCAGCGGCGAGCACGGCGCCACGCTCGGCCACTATCGCGAGGCGTTCGCCGACCCCGCGCTGCAGAAGGCGCTCTGGAACACCGTGGTGCTCGCGTTCTGGACGGGGCTGGTCTCGGTCGCCATCGGCGCGCCGCTGGCGTGGCTGACCGCGCGCACCGATGTGCCGGCCCGCGGCCTCATCCGGGGATTGGTGCTCGCATCGTTCGTGACGCCGCCGTTCCTCGGCGCCTTTGCCTGGGTCATGCTGGCCGGCCCGAACGCCGGCATCCTCAACACGCTGTGGCGCTCCGTGACGGGCGCGGAAGAGCCGCTGCTGAACATCTTCACCATGCCCGGCCTCGTCTTCGTCGTCGCGATCTACACGTTTCCGTACGTCTACATCATGGTCGCGAACACGCTGGCGCTCATCGCCTCGGATCTGGAAGAGGCGGCGGCCATTCTCGGTGCGGGCCGTCTCGCCGTCGCGCGCACCGTGACGCTGCCGATGGTGCTGCCGGCGCTCGCCAGCGGTTTCATCCTCGCCGTGCTGCAGGCGCTCGCGCTGTTCGGCTCGCCGGCCATCCTGGCTCTGCCGGCCGGGTTTCACACGGTCACGACGCAGATCTGGTCGCTCTTCCAGTTCCCGCCGAAGGTCGAGCAGGCCGCGGCCTTTTCGATTCCGCTGCTGCTCGCGACGGCGCTGCTGCTGCAAGTCCAGAAGCGGCTGCTCGGCCGGCGCGGCTACGCGGCCGTCGGTGGCAAGGGCGGGCAGCGGCGGACCATTCCGCTGGGGCCGTGGCGATGGCCGGCCCTGGCCGCCTGCCTGCTGGTGATGTCGGCGGCCATCTTCCTGCCCTACGGGGTGCTGGCCAAGGGCGCGTTCGTGCGGGCGTGGGCGCAGCCGCTCAGTCGCGACAACCTCACGCTCGGCAACTTCGCGTTCACGTTCTTCGAGTACGGGTCCACACGCGCGGCCATCGTCAACACGCTCGAGCTTGCGGTGCTGACGGCGTGCGTCGGTGCCGCGATGGTCGCGCTCTTGTCGTACGTGACCAATCGCCGGCTGGTCGTCGGCCATCAGCTCGTCGCGTTTCTCGTGCTGGCGCCGGTGGTGGTGCCGGGCGTCGTGCTGGCCGTGGGACTCTTCATCGCCTACACGCGGCCGCCCTTCGTGCTCTACGGGACGCTGTGGATCCTCTTCCTCGCGTATCTCACGAAGGAGATGCCGGTGGGCTACGCACAGGCCGACGCGACGTTCCGGGCGATTCCCGCAGATCTCGAGGACGCTGGGCGCGTGCTCGGGGCCGGGCGCCTGCGCATTCTTCGCGAGATCACCGCGCCGCTGGCGAAGAGCGGCATCATCGCCGCCTGGTGCTTCATCTTCATCGGCGTGATCCGCGAGCTCTCCGCGTCGATTCTGCTGTTCACGCCGAGCACGAAAGTCATGTCCGTCGTCATCTTCGACTTGAAGGAAGAGGGCCAGTTCGGCGCCATCAGCGTGCTCGGCCTGGTGATGCTCGCGCTCACCTTCGCCACGGTCGCGCTCGTGCAGGCGGCGCTCGGCCGCGACGTGCTCGGCGCGCGCCGCTGAGGGAGACGCGATGCCAGGCGTGATCCTCAAGGCGCTCACGAAGCGCTACGGTGACGTCGGCGCGGTCGACGGCCTGTCGCTCGAGATCAAGCCGGGAGAGCTGCTCGCGTTGCTGGGGCCCTCGGGCTGCGGCAAGACCACCACGCTGCGGCTCGTCGCCGGCTTTCTGGCGCCGGAGGCCGGCGAGATCTGGGTCGGCGACCGCTGTCTGTCGACGCCCACCAGCGTCGTGCCGCCCGAGCGACGGCGCATGGCGATGATCTTCCAAAGCTACGCGCTGTGGCCGCACATGACGGTGGCGCAGAACGTCGCCTACGGTCTGCGCTTCAAGCCCGGCCTCTCGCGCGGCGACCGCGAGGCCCGCGCGCGCGAGATGCTGCGTGTCGTCCAGCTGGCCGGATACGAGGCGCGGTACCCCGGCGAGCTGTCGGGTGGCCAGCAGCAGCGCGTCGCGGTGGCGCGCGCGCTGGTCGTCGAGCCCGAGATCCTGCTGCTGGACGAGCCGCTGTCCAATCTCGACGCCAACCTGCGCGAGGAGATGCGCTTCGAGATCCGGCGCCTGCACGAGACGTTCGGCATCACGACGCTCTACGTCACGCACGACCAGGCGGAGGCGATGGTGATCTCCGATCGAATCGCCGTGTTGCAAGCCGGGCGGGTGGCGCAGGCCGGCACCGCCGACGATCTCTACCACCGGCCACGCACACGCTTCGTGGCCGAGTTCATCGGCCGCACCAACGTCGTGGAGGGCGTCGCCGCGTCGCGGGATACCGTCACGCGGGGCACCGTACGGCTGCGGGTGGCGTCGGGCGAGCTCGAGCCGGGCGCGCGCGTCGTCCTGTCGATCCGGCCGCATCAGCTGAGACTCGGCGCGCCGGGTGATGCCACCGATGCGACGAACGCCCTGCGGGGCACGGTGCGGAGGACGGCATTTCTCGGCGATACGGTCGACTACGAGATCGCGATTGCGGGGAGCGACCTGGTCTTACGGGCGGCGGCGCCGCCGACCCCGCGCTTCGAGATTGGCGCCGCGGTCGGCGTTCGTATCGACCCCGCCGGCTGTGTGCCGCTGGCCGACGGCGATTGATCAAAAAGGAGGAGCGCCGCGGCGATGCCGGGCGCTCCGACTGCTGCGGGCGATGACGATATCGGCTTAATGGTGGGGACCGTGACCCCAGCGGCCGTGCCGGTGAGCCGGCACCGAACGATAGACGACGGGACGCGGAGCGACGAACACGGGCCGAGGCGCAACGTACACGGTGGGCGCGGGCGCATAGTACACAGGCGCCGGCGGCGCGACGTACACCAGCGGGGGCGGCGCGTAGTAGACGGGCGCGGGAGGTGCGACGTAGACCGGCGGCGGGGCAACGACCACGGGCGCCGGCGCGACCACCACGGGCCGCGCGGCCCCGAAGATTCCGACTCCACCGAGGATCTGGTTGAAGACTGCGAAGGCGCCGAGGCCGAGGGCGGCATCGCCGGAAGAACTGGCGAAGGCGACGCCGGGG
>QHSO01000215.1 GCA_003220475.1 Candidatus Rokuibacteriota bacterium
CGCGCGCAGCGCGAACCGGCGATCACGCGCAACACGAATGAGGGGGTTTGGGGGAAGCCGTGGGGGTCCCCCAATAAAAAGGACCACCACCATGGCCAAAGATCCACGCGAGCAGCAGAAGACCGATGCGCAGCGTGTGCCCGAATCCGGCACGGGCAAGCTCGACGCCGACAATAGCCGGATGCCCGAAGAGGAGCGGCCCGAGCACCGGCGTTTTCCGCCGGACGAGGATCAGCAGCCCGAGCGGCCTTGAGCGCCGGCGCGCGCCAGGCTACGCGGCGCGGTCGGCGCCTTCGCGATTGACGCGCAGCAGGTTGTGAACGTCGCGGACGCCCGCCACACGCTCGGCGACGTCCTCGGCGATGCGCTTCTCACGGCGCTCGCGCACGCTGCCCTCGAGCGTGACCTCGCCGTCGTTGACGCGCACGTCGATGTCGGAGGCGTCCACGTAACCGTGCTCTGCGAGGCGATCGCAAACGTCCTCACGGATGCGCTCGTCCGCTCGCGTGTAGCCGCGCGGGCCGCGCCCGGCGTGGGGACCTTGCGGCCGCTCCGGTCCCCACGCCGACGGATCGCCCCAGCCCGGCCGCTCGACGTAGCGCTCCCAACCCTCGCCACCGTAGCCCATGTCGCGCGTCCACGACGGACCGACGTAGCGCTGCGGCGGGCTCGAGTGCTGGGGCTCGCGGAAACCGCCGGTGTCGCGATAGTCCCAGTTGTCGCGCACGCCCTCGGTGCGCGCGCCCCAGCGCGCGCCATACGATCCGCCCCAGCCGCGCTCGTCACGCGCGCGCCGCCGCGACGCCTCCTCATCGCCGAACCACGAGCGTACCTCGTCGCCGGCGCGATCCCAGAAGCCGCGCTCGTCCTCGCGTCGATGGCGCGCCGGCTGATACCCGTAGTATCCGCCGTAATAGTCGTCGCCGTCGCGATAGCGCCGTTCGTCTTCGCGATCGTCCATGGCCTACCCTCCGTGATTGGGGGACCCCTGCGGCTTCCCCCAAACCCCCTCATTCACGTGGCGGTCTGTCGAGCGGAGCAACGGGTGTGCCGGCGACTCGTACTCCGCGGCACGCCGCGGTAGGCTGGAGCCGCATGTCCCGCTGGACCGTCCTGGTCCTGATCACTGTGGCCCATGCGCTCGGCGCGCTCGCCGTGCTCTCCGTCGCTCCGCTCTCGCCGTTCCTGCGCGACGCGCTCGCCTTGAGCCGCGCGCAGGTCGGTCTGCTGCTGCCCGCGGTCTATCTCGGCGGCGTCCTGATGTCGCTGCCGGCGGGCTGGCTCACTGATCGTCTCGGCGTGCGTCTGACGCTCGGCGGAGGCCAGGCCGTGATCGGCGCGCTCGTGCTCACCGCCGCGCTCACGGGCAGCCTCGCCGCGTTGCTCGCCTGTCTCGTTCTCGCGGGCTTCGGCTTCAGCGTGCTCAATCCCTCGACCGGCAGGGCGGTGCTCGAGTGGTTTCCGCCGCGCGGACGCGGCCTCGCCATGGGCATCAAGCAGACGGGGCTCACGCTCGGCGGCCTCGCCGGCGCGCTGGCGCTGCCGCCGCTGGCGCTCGCCGCAGGGTGGCGCGCGGCGTTGGTCGCCGGCGGCGCGCTCGCGCTGGTCTCGTCGGCGGTCACGCTGCTGGTCTATCGCTCGCCCGCCGGCGCGACGAGCGCCGCGGCGGCGGCGTGGCCGCGACTGGGCGAGCTGCGCGTCTTTCTTCGCCGGCCGGGCGTGCTGATCGTATTCGTGTCGGGGCTCGCGCTCTCGATCGCGCAGTCCTCTGTGCTGGCGCACCTGGCAATCTACGCGCACGACACCTTCGCGCTGTCGCCGATTGCCGCCGGACAGATGCTGGCGCTCGCGCAGGCCGGCGGCACCGGCAGCCGCCTCGCGTGGGGTGCGATCAGCGATCGCTTCTTCGGCGGGCGCCGGCGGCCGGGCGTCGTGGTCAACGCCATCATAGGTGGCGGCGCCTACACGCTGCTCGCGCTCGGCGATCGGCTGCCGGTCGAGGGGCTGGTGCCGCTGGTGGTCGTCGCCGGCGTCGGCGCGTTCGGCTGGGTCGGCCTGTACTTCGCCCTCGTGGCGGAGATCGGCGGCGCGCGCTATGCCGGGTTGCTCACGGGCGTCGCCGTCGCGTTCGCCTGGAGCGGCGTGCTCGTCGGGCCACCGATCTTCGGCCTCGTGGTGGACCGCACCGGCTCATATATGTGGCCGTGGCTCGGCCTCGCCGCGGTGGGCTTCGTCGTGGCGGCGACGCTGCCTCGGCCCGCGCCGCTGGTGCAGCGCGAGCCACGCCAATGACGCTCGTCAACGTCGTCGTCGCCATCCTCATGCTCGCCGGCATCGTCGGCGCGATCGTGCCGCTGCTGCCGGGCGCGCCGCTGATCTTCGCCGGCGCGCTGCTCTACGCTGTGGCCACCGACTTCACGCCCATCGGCGCCGGCCGGCTCGCGATCCTGGCCGCTCTCGGCGTGCTCGCCTGGGTCCTCGAGCACGTGGCGGGCGTGGTCGGAGCACGCCGCGCCGGCGGCGGCCGCGCCGCGGTCGTCGGGGCGCTGCTCGGCATGCTCGTCGGCGTGATGGTGGCGCCGATCGGACTGCTCGTCGGGCCCATGGTCGGCGCCGTCGCGGCCGAGCTCCTGACCGGCCGCGCGCCAACGGCCAGCCTCCGGTCGGGGATCGGCGCCGCCCTCGGCGTGCTCACCGGGGTCGTCGCCCACTTCGCCTTAGCACTCGTGATGGTTGGGTTCTTCGTCTGGTGGGTGTGGCGGGGTTAAGGTGAGAAGTGGGGTGTCCATGAGCGTTCGCCCGGACGAAGCGCGCGTACAGCAGATCGGCCGTGAGCTGTTCGAGCGAGTCGCGGCCGACCGTCAGGCGTTCTATTCCGCCGATCGCTGGACGGCGGCGCTCTTCGCATGGTCGCTCGCGCACGAGGACTCCAAGCTGCAGCTCTTCCGCTTCGTCGACGTGCTGCCGGCCCTCGACACCAATCGCGATCTCGTGCGGCACCTGCGCGAGTACTTCGAGGGGCGCGACGCGCCGTACGCCGGCCTGCTGCACGCGGCGCTCGGCGTCGCGCGGGTCGCCGGCCGCGTCGGTGATGCGGTGATCGGCGTCATGCTGCGAGAGACGGTGCGCCGTCTCGCGCGCCGCTTCATCGCCGGCAGCACGCCGGCCGAGGCCCGCCGCGCGGCGCTGGACGCCCGGCGCGCCGGCCAGGCGTTCACACTCGACCTGCTCGGCGAGGCGTGCCTGAGCGACGTCGAGGCCGACGCCTACCAGGCGCGTTATGTCGAGCTCGTCCAGACGCTGGGCCGCGAGGCGCGGCACTGGCCGGCGGCGCCGCGCCTGGACACGGCGCCCTGGGGCCCGCTGCCGCGCGTGAATGTCTCGGTGAAGCTCTCCGCGCTGCACCCCTGGCTCGAGCCGGCCGATCCCGAGGGCGGCGCCGCCGCCGTGAAGCGGCGCCTGCGGCCAATCTTGGAAGCGGCGCGCGCGAACGGCGCGCACATCCACGTCGACATGGAGGACCGTCGGCTGCGCGACCTGACGCTGCGGATCTTCATGGACCTGGCCGAGGAGCCGGAGTTCCGGCATGAGCGCAATCTCGGCATCGTCCTGCAGGCCTATTTAAAGGATGCCGAGGCGGACGCCAGCCGGCTCATCGCGTGGGCACGGCGGCGCGGCACGCCGGTTAGCGTGCGGCTGGTGAAGGGCGCGTACTGGGACTACGAGACCGCCCACGCCGAGCTCGAGCACTGGCCCGTGCCCGTCTTCGAGACGAAGCCCGAAACGGATGCGTCGTTCGAGCGCCTGACCCGCCTGTTTCTCGAGCACGCCGACGCGATCGATCTCGCCGTCGGAAGCCACAACATCCGCTCGATCGCCCACGCGCTGGCCGCGCGCGAGGCCTATGGCCTGGCCGCCGGACGCGTCGAGTTTCAGGCGCTCTACGGCATGGCCCAGCCGCTGGTGCGCGCGCTCACCGAGCGCGGCGAGCGGGTGCGCATCTACATGCCGTTCGGCGAGCTGATCCCGGGTATGGCGTATCTCGTGCGGCGGCTGCTGGAGAACACGTCGAACGAGTCGTTCCTGCGGCGCGGCTTCGCCGAGGGCGAGTCGCCGCAGGCGCTGCTGGCGGATCCGGCGCACGCTGTCGTGGCGCCGCCCCCCTCGACGCCGCAGGACTTCGACAACGAGCCGCACGCGGATTTCACCCGCGCTGCCGTGCGCGACCACGTCGCCGCCGCGCTGGCAGCCGTCCGGCCCCGGCTCGGCGCCGAGGAGCCGCTCGTGATCGGCGGCCGGCGCGTCCAGACGCAGGAGCGAATCGTCTCCGTGAATCCCTCGCGCACGAGCGAAGTCGTCGGCCGCGTGGCCGCCGCCGGGGCTGCCGAGATCGATCAGGCGGTGGCGGCGGCCGGGCGCGCGTTCGAGGCGTGGCGCGACACCGGCGCGGAGGCGCGGGCCGAGATCCTCGGTCGGGTGGCCGCGCTGCTGCGCGAGCGACGCCACGAGCTGACGGCCTGGATCGTCGACGAGGCGGGCAAGCCGTGGCCGGAGGCGGACGGCGACGTCGCCGAGGCGATCGACTTCGTCGAGTATTATCGCGCGCGGGCGCGCGAGCTGCAGCGGCCGCTGACGCTCGGCCGACGCCGGGGTGAAGTCAACCATTACACGCGTGAGGCGCGCGGGGTGGTCGGGGTGATTGCGCCGTGGAACTTCCCGCTCGCAATCCTCACGGGCATGACGTCCGCCGCCCTCGCCACCGGCAACACGGTGGTGATGAAGCCGGCGGAGCAGACGCCCGTGATCGCCGCGCGCCTCATGGAGGTGTTCGAGGCCGCGGGCGTGCCGCCGGGCGTCGTGAACTACGCGCCCGGGCGCGGCGAAGTCGCCGGCGACCGGCTCGTGCGCCATCCCGACGTCGCGCTGATCGCCTTCACCGGCTCGCAGGAGGTCGGCACGCGCATCTACGCGACCGCGGCGGCGACGCCGGGGACCAGGATGCTCAAGCGTGTCGTCGCCGAGATGGGCGGCAAGAACGCGATCATCGTGGACGACGACGCCGACCTCGACGAGACGGTGCAGGGCATCCTCACCTCGGCCTTCAGCTACGCCGGCCAGAAGTGCTCGGCGTGCTCGCGCGTGATCGGCGTCGGCCGCGTGTACCCGCGGCTCGTCGAGCGGCTGGCGGAGGCGGCGCGGACGCTGCCGATGGGCCCGGCCGAGGTCCCGGGGATCGTGGTCGGCCCCGTGATCGACGAGGCGTCGCGCGA
>QHSO01000216.1 GCA_003220475.1 Candidatus Rokuibacteriota bacterium
CGGCTCACGCTATTTCCGGCAGTCACCAACCCGTTCACGCGCCATGCGTCGGTGCTCGCGGGTGCGATCCAGACGATCGAAGAGCTGGCGCCGGGCCGCGTGAAATTCGTCATCGGCACCGGCTACACCTCGGCCAGCACGATCGGTCGCAAGCCCGCGACGCTTGCGGAGATGCGCGCGTGCATTGGCACGGTGCGCGCGCTGCTCGCCGGCGAAACGACGAACTTCGACGGCACACCCGGACGGCTCGGCTATGCGTCCAGGCGCCGGATCCCGATCGTGATGGCCGCCTCGGGTCCGAAGGCGATCGAGCTCGCGGGCGAGATCGCCGACGGCGTGCTGCTGCTGGTGGGCTTCAACCACGGCATCGTCGACAAGGCGCTCGAGCATCTCGAGCGCGGCGCCAAGCGTTCGGGCCGCCGCGTCGAGGATCTCGAAATCATCTGGGCGGTCCGCGTCGGCCTGGCGTCGACGACGACCGAGGCGCGGCGGCTCGCGCGGCCGACGGCCGTGCACTGGGGCGTGTTGCGCTGGGGCGGCCATTGGGTCGAGCCGGCCGGCCTGCGCCTGCCGAAGCTCGAGATTCCGGACGCGGTCTCGAAGATCTATCCCGACCTCTCGCACGCGCACGACTGGGAGGCGGCCATCGCGGCGACGTCGTTCGTGCCCGACGACGTCGTGGCGCAGCTCTGCGACGCGATCGGGCTCGTCGGCACGCCGGCGGACTGCGCCGCGCGCATCGTCGAGATGACCAAGCTCGGCGCGCGCAAGCTGTACCTGATGCCGCTACTCACGTTCGGACTGCCGGAGCAGGAACTCGTCGCCTTCAGAGATGTTGTATTCCCGAGGCTGGCCGCGGCAGGCGTTCGCCCGGCACGCTGACCAAGACCCACATCCAAGGAGGCATCCATGCGAACCGTGATGGCAGTGGTGGTGGCAGCGGCGCTCGGTCTGGCGCTGGTCGGGTCGGTGCAGGCGCTGGAGGTGGGCGACAAGGCGCCCGACTTCACGCTCAATGGCCCCGACGGCAAGCCGGTCAAGCTCGGCGACCTGACGGCGAAGGGGCCGGTGGTCCTCTATACGTTCGTCGCGGCGTTCACCAGCACCTGAACGAAGGAAGTGGCGGGCTTCGACGCGGCGCTGCCGCAGTTCGAAGCCGCCGGCGCCCAGGTCGTGGGCGTGAGTGGCGATGCGTGGCAGGCTCTCGCGGCGTGGAAGAAGGAAAACAACATCAAGCATCTGCAGCTGTCCGACTTCCGGCGCCAGATGTTGCCCGCGTACGGCGCGCTCGTCACAGACGAGAGCAGCCCGATTTTCCGCTATCCCAAGCGCGCGTACTTCATCATCGGGCGCGACGGCACGGTCAAGTACGTCAAGGTGCTCGAGAACCCCACCATGCTCCTCGAGCCCTCCGAAGTGCTCGCCGCATTGAAGGCCAGCGCCGCGTAGACGGCGTCAGTCCGCTCGCGTTCGGCCGACGCAATCCGCGCGCGCCGAACGCGAGCAGCGCCGCCGCCAGCCACGCCAGCGCGCCGTAGAACATATACGCGCCGGGCAGGCTCACGGCGGCCAGCGCCCCCGTCGCCAGCGGGCTCGCCGCCGTCCCGAACTGCAGGCCGAACGCGAGCCATCCGAACGCCGCGCCGCGATGCTCGCTCGGCACGATCTCGGCGCCGAGCGTGTACGCCAGCGTGATGGCGCCGCCGAGGCAAAGACCGGCGAGCGCGCGCAGCACGAGCAGCGTCGGCCAGCTGCGCGCCAACGCCATCGACGCACAGAGTGGGCCGCCGATCAGCAGCACGAGCATCAGCAGCTGCGCGGCGGGAATGCCGCGCGTGAGACGCGCGGCGACATTGGACGAGACCGTGGCCGCGACCGCGGCCACCGAGATGATCGTGCCCGACACCGCGGCGACGGCCTCCACACCGGGCAGTTGATTGACTTGCAGCGGGATGAGCAGCCCGAGCCCGCGGTCCAGGAATTGCGCGATGAGCAGTAGCGCGATGACCACCGGGAAGTTGCGCTGGCGGATCACGTCGCGCATGCGCAGCGGCGGCGCCGTGGCCGCGGCCGCCCGGCCGGGCCCCACCTCGCGAAACAGCACGATGAGCGCGATCAGCGCGAGCGCGCACATGCCCGCCGTCACGAAGAACGCGTAGCGGATGCCGAAGTGCGAGGCGACGTAGCCGCCGGCGGCGGGGCCGACGGCGTTGCTGAGCAGCTGCGCTGACTGCAGCATCGCGATCACGGTCGGCACGCGGTCGGGGGGCGCCGACACGCTGGCCAGTGCCATGGCCATCGGCGTGAAGCCGGCGAAGAAGCCCTGCACGATCCGCGCGACGAGGAACTGCTGTACGGACGTCACGAGGCCCATGGCCGTGATGATCACGACGAAGCCGCCCAGCGAGCGGATGAGCATCATCTTGCGCCCGAAGCGATCGGCCAGCCGCCCGACGAGCGGGCCGAGCAATCCCGACACGGCCGGTGTGACGCCCGCCAGCACGCCCGACCACAGCGCGATGCTTCGCGGATCCGTGACGCCGAGCTCGTGAACGTAGAGCCCTCGCGGCCGCCGTCCAGCACGACGCGGCCGGTCTCCAGCACGTAGCCGCGGTCGCATAGCTCGAGGGCCTCGACCACGCGCTGCTCGACGAGGAGAATGGTCAGCCGGCGCTCGCGCCGGATGCGGTCGATCGTCTCGAAGATCTGCTCGACGATGCGCGGGCCGAGCCCCTGCGACGGCTCGTCGAGCAGCAGCAGCTCGGGCTGCGCCATGAGGCCGCGACCGAGCGCCAGCATCTGTTGCTCGCCGCCCGAGAGCGAGCCGGCCAGCTGGCGCTCGCGCTCTCGCAAGATCGGAAACAGCTCTAGCACCGTCGCGAGCGACTCGGTTCGGCGCCTGCGCGCCGCGCGCCGATACGAGCCGAGCTCCAGGTTCTCGCGCACAGTCAGCGTGGGGAAGACGCGGCGGCCCTCCGGCACGTGGGCGATGCCCAGCGCCGCGCGCTCGCTCGCGCGCAGGCGTGCGACGTCGCGCCCCTGGTAGGCGACGCGGCCTTCGCTCGCGGCGACGGTGCCGGAGATCGCCTTGAGCAGCGTCGTCTTGCCCGCGCCGTTCGGGCCGACGAGCGTGACGAACTCGCCGGCGCCGACCTCCAGCGTGACGCCGGTGAGCGCATGCAGGCCGCCGTATGTCACACCGAGCCCCGTGATGCTCAGCACGCCGGCGTTCCCATGCGCGCCAGCCAGCGCTTGCCGAGATAGGCTTCGACGACGACCGGGTTGCGCGTGACCTCCGCTGGCGCGCCCTCGGCGAGCCGCCGGCCCTGGTCCAGCACGAGGAGCCGATCGGCCAGGCGCAGCAGCGCCTGCATCGTGTGCTCGATGATGACGACGGTAACCCCGCCGGCGCGCACGCGGCGGATCATCGCGATCATGACGTCGACGCCGTCGGTGGACAGCCCCGCCAGTGGCTCGTCGAGCAGCACGAGGCGTGGCGCCGTCGCGAGACAGCGCGCCAGCTCCATCAGTCGGAGCTCGAGGGTGGTGAGGCCGCCGGGGAAGGCGTCGGCGCGATCGCCGAGTCCCACGCGGCTCAGCGCGTCGCCCGCGATCGCTCGCGCGCGGCCGACCGCGCGCTCGCCAACGAAGGCGCCGACCATGACGTTCTCGAGCACCGACAGCCGAGGAAATGTGCGAACGACCTGGAACGTGCGGCCCAATCCGCGCCGACACAGCCCGCTCGGCCGCAGCCCCGTGACCGTCTCGCCGCGAAAGCGGATGGTGCCGCGGTCGGGCAGCAAGAATCCGTTCAGCACGTTGAACAGCGTCGTCTTGCCGGCGCCGTTCGGGCCGATCACGCCCAGGATCTCGCGCTCGCGCACGTCGAAGCTGACCTCGGACAGCGCTTGCAGCCCGATGAACGCCTTCCACACGTCGCGCACTTCCAGCAGCACCGTGGACGTCGGCGCGCTCGCCGGCGTCGTGTCCATCGGCGGCAGCGTCACCGCTCGCGCGGGCGCCGCGCGGCGCTCTGCGCGCGCGCGGACCGCCTGCCGCACGCGCCAGTAGAGGCCTTCGGGCGCGCCCAGCATGATGAGCATCAGCGCCGCGCCGTACACCACGCCCTGGATGCCGGGCAGGCGGTCGCCCACGGTCGAATCGAGCACCTCGCTGACCGGCACCATGATGGCGGCCCCAATCAGCGGCCCCCACAGCGTGCCGATACCGCCGACGAGCGAGACCACGAGCGTTTGCGAGATGACGAGCAATCCGAACACGGCGTCCGGCGTGACGATGAACAGGATCGCGTGGATGTAGACGGCGCCCACGACGGCCGCCGGCGCCGCGCTCAGCACGTACGCGGCCATCTTCGCGCGGAAGGCATCGACGCCCATGGCCTCGGCCGCCTGCTCGTTTTCTTTCACCGCGCGCAGCCGGTAGCCCAGCCGCGACGTCTCGATGGCTCGGGAGAGCACCAGCGTGGCCGCGAGCACGCCGAGCGCGAGGAGGTCGAACGAGCGTGGCTCGCTGAATTGCATGAACCACGCGGGCCGCTCGCGCATCATCGGGATCGCGACCTCCTGGTAGCCGAGCCAGTCCATCACGATGCGGAAGATCAGCGGGTAAGCGAGGGTCGCGAGGCCGAAGTAGATGCCGGCCAGCCGAAACGTCGGCAGGCCGATCAGCAGCGCGGCGAGCACGGCGACGGCTACCGCGATGCCCATGCCGATCCACGGCGTGAGCGCGAGCTTCACGACGAGCAGCACGGTGACGTAGGCGCCGATCCCGAAGAACACCTGGTGACCGAACGAGATCTGTCCCGCGTAGCCGCTGATGATGTTCCAGGCCAATCCCATCGCCGCCCACAGGAACACGAGCGTGAGCACGCGGTGGTGATAGCGCTCCTGGAGCACGAGCGCGAGCACCAGACCGAACGCGACCACCGCCGCGATCGCCAGCCAGCTTCGCGCGTGCGACGGCATCAGACCGTGCGCGCGCGCCGACCGAACAGGCCCTGCGGCCGGAGGTAGAGGACGAGCAAGAACACGATGAAGACACCGGTGTTCTGCAGCTGAAACGGCAGGGCCAGCAGCGTGAGCGACTGCACGAGGCCGATGACCAGGCCGCCGACGAACGCGCCGGGGATGCTGCCGAGCCCGCCGAGCACGACGGCGACGAACATCAGCACGATGAAGTTCACGGCGACGCTCGGCTCGATCGGATAGTAGGTGGCGAGCAATCCACCGGCGGCGGCCACGAGCGCGATGCCGGCGCCGAAGGCGAGGCCGTGCATCGCGCGCACGTCGATGCCCTGATAGCTGGCGGCCTCCGGATCGTCCGCGGCCGCCCGCAGCGCGCGGCCGGCATCGGTGCGCGTGAGAAATAGCCACAGCGCCGCCGCCAGCACCAGCGCCATCGCGAACGCGTAGGAGCGCGCCTCGTTCAGCAAGATCGGCCCCACCGTGAAGGCCTGCGTGGCGTACGCGGTGCGTATGCCGCGCGGTGTGGGCGTGAGGATCATCGTGGTTGCGTTGGTGATGACCAGCGAGAGTCCGAGCGTGAGGATCAGCTGCGCGTCCATCTGCCGCTGGGGATCCCCGCCGCCGGTGACGCGCGCGAGCAGCCCGCGGTGGACGATCCAGCCGAGGACGAAGAACGGCGGGATCGTGAGCAGCGCGCCGAGCAGCGGATCGACGCCGGCCAGCGCGTAGAAATACGTCAGGTACATCCCGAGCATCATGAAGTCGCCCTGCGCGAAGTTCACGACGCGCATGACACCGAAGATCAGGGCGAGACCGATGCTCATCAGCGCATACACGCCTCCGACGAGCAGTCCGGTGGCGACGTACTGGGCGAGCTCAGCGACGACCACCGGTGAGTGCCGCGGCCCGGCCTACTTGTGCCAGGCGACCGGCCGCGTGGCGACGGCCGTCGGCACCACGGTGAACGGCTCGCCGCCCTGCCACTGCACGATGAGCGGTGTGGCGCCGACGCGGCGGCCGCGCTCGTCGAACTTGATGCGGTTCGGATAAAAGGAGGTCGCCGCCGGCCCCGATGTCACATCGATCTTCGCGAGCGCGTCGCGGATGGCCTTGGGATCTGCCGACTTGGCCTGCTCGATCGCCTCCTTGATCAGCCACACGTGGCCGTAGGTGCACAGCGGATCCTGGGTCATGAACGGCTCGCCTGTGCGCTGCGTGAATCGCTTGACGATCTCCTCCTGGCCCTTCATCGGATGCGTCGCGACGACGGTCTGGATGCTGTCGAGCATCTCCTTACCGAGCGTCTTGACGTACTCGGGCGTCACCAGCCAGGCGCCGACGCCCTGGATCGGCGCCTTCACGCTGAACTCCTTGACCTTCTGCAGCACCTGGATCGAGTCGGGGAAGTTCGTCGCGCCGTAGAACACGATGTCGGGTTGAGTAGCGCGCAGCTTCTGCGCGATGGCCGTGGCGTCGGCCAGCGGCGGCGTCCACACCTCGTCGACGACGAGCTCGATGCCTTTGGCGGCCAGCAGCTTCTCGCGCAGCGGCTTGAAGAAGAACACGGTGGCGGCCGTGTTGTCGCCGACGATGGCGGCCTTCTTGATCGGACGGTTGTTCTTCTTCGCCAGCTCGGTGACGAGTTCGAGCGCCTGCTCGGCCTGCACGGAGGACACCGGCGAGGTCTGGAACGTGTACTTGAAGCCGCGCTCGGTGATGCTGTCCGCGTACGACAGCGTCAGCCACGGCACCTGCAGCCGCTCGGCCACCTCGGTCACGCCGAGGGTGAAGGACGACAGCCACGAGCCGATGCCCGCGCTGATCTTCTCGCGCGTCAACACGCGCTGCGCGGCGCTCACCGCCTTCTCGACGCTGTCGCCGGCGTCGGCCTCGCGCAGCACGATCTTGGCGCCGCCGAGCGCCTTGATGCCGCCCTGACTGTTGATCTCCTCGATCGCCATGTCGGCGCCCATCTTCTTGAGCTGGCCCTGCCGCGCCCACCGGCCGGACAGCGGGGCCACGAGCGCGATCTTGACGTCCTCCGCGGCCGGCGCGGGTGGGACGACCAGCGCCGCGGCGGCGACGAGGATCAGGAGCACGGTGACGGCGAGCCTGCCGATCCGAAGCGACATCGGAATCTCCTTCCGTAAAGGAGGCGGTAGTCGTGCGATGCGCGCGACTATAACACCTGCGCCAGGCGCCCACCGCTGGCACTCGGGCGTCCGCTGATCTACGATGCGTTCCCGAAAGGGGCCAACCATGACGGCGAAAAAGGGAACGGGACTGCTGATGGTGTGGGCCGACGTGCCGGCGGACAAGGAGGCGGAGTTCAACCGCTGGTACAACGAAGAGCATCTCGCCGAGCGCCTGGCGATTGCCGGCTTCTTGAGCGGCGCGCGCTACGAGGCGGTGAAGGGTGGGCCCAAGCACCTCGCTGTGTACGAGCTGGAAAGCCCGGCCGTGCTGGAGAGCGAGGCCTATAAGAAGGTCCAGGCCAACCCGACGCCGTGGACGCAGCGGTCGGGGCCGCAGGCGATCGCGACGACGTTCATCCGCAACATCTATACGATGATCCACCCGCGTGCCGTCATGCCGTCGATCGCGGCCAGCGGGATGGCGCCGGCCCTACAGCTGGGGCGTATGGACGTTCCCGCCGAGATCGATGCCGAATGGAACGAGTGGTACAACACGGTCTACGTGCCGAATTACGAAAAAGTGCCCGGCGTCATCCGCGGCCGTCGCCATCGCGCCGTGGTCGGGACGCCGACGTACCTGACCTTCTACGAGTTCGAGCACCCGCGTGTTTCGGAAACTCCCGAGTGGCACGCGCAGCGCAACGCCGTCGCGGCCTCGGAGCGTATGCGCGGCTACATGCGCCACGCGCCGGGCTCGCCCGGTGTGTACACGAAAACCTTCGAGATCAAAAAATGACGAGGCGCGCCACGGGTTCCCCGGGGCGCGCTGAGCGCGGGGGGGTGTGGGGGGCCATGTCGGGGCCCCCCACGTCTAAAGACCTCACGGCGATGACGAGACGCAGGCGGTCGTGCTCACCGGCGCCGGGTCGGAATTCTTCTCGATGGGAATCCTGAGTCCCGTCGTGCGCGCCAGGTACGGCAAAGAGCAGGTCCTCGAGCTCGTGCGGACGGCGAACCGCGTGTACGACGCGCTGGAGGCATTGCCGCAGATCGTGATCGCCGCGCTCAACGGCGCGGCGCGCGCGGGGGCCGCCGAGCTCTCGCTCGCCTGCGACATCCGTCTGGCGGCGGCGCACGCGACGTTCGCGCTGCCCGAGGCGCTGTGGGGCGGATTCCCGGGCGCCGGCGGTCCGGTGCGATTGCCCGCGCTGGTTGGTCGCGCGCGAGCGCTGGAGATCATCTGCACCGGCCGCGAGCTCGGCGCGGCGGAGTTGGAGCGGCTCGGGCTCGTGCTCGGCGTCTACCCGGCCGACCGCCTGATGCTCGAGGCGCGCGCGCTGGCGCAGCGCATCGCGGCCAGTGGCCCACTCGCGACGCGCGGCGCGAAGCGTATCGTCGGCACGCGGCTCTACGCCGGCTTCGGCGAGGCGCGCGCGCTCTCCGACACGCTTCGCTACGCGTTCGAGCGCAGCCAGGACGTCGACGAGGGCGCGGCCGCGCACCGCGAAGGACGAACGCCGCGCTTCACCGGGCGCTGAGCGATGCGGCCGCAGAGCCGGACGCTGGGCGCGCTCATCGACGAGATGGCGGCGGCACGACCGGACGCCGAGGCCGTGGTCTTTCGCGGCGAGCGGCTCACGTACGCGGCGCTGCGCGATCGGGCCGACACGCTCGCCCGCGCGCTGCTCGCGCTCGGCGTGCGCAAGGACGATCGCGTCGCCGTCTTGCTGCCGAATCGTACCGAGTGGCTCGTCGCGGCCGTCGCCGCTGCCAAGCTCGGCGCACTCACGGTCGCCCTCAGCACGTTCTCGACGGCGCGCGAGGTGGGATGGACGCTCGAGCACGCGCAGCCGCGCGTCATCGTGACGATGGAGGCCTTTCGCGGCCACGAGTATCTGCGCGCGATCCGCGACGTCTGTCCCGAGCTCGCGCACTCCGCGCCGGGCGCATTGCACAGCGAGCGGCTGCCGGAGCTGCGCGCGGTGATCGGCATCGACTCACGACGTCACGACGGCGTCTATGCGTGGGCGGATGCTCTCGATCGGGCGTGTGATGTGCGGCCGGCGGCGCTGGCGTCCGCGCAGGCGGCGGTGAGCGACGCCGACGTGTGCTTCATCCTCTATACGTCCGGATCCACGGCGACGCCGAAGGGCGTCATGCTGACCCACGGTGGGGTGATCGCCAACGGCTTCGACATCGGCGAGCGCCAGCATCTCACCGCCGCCGACCGCGTGTGGCTCGCGGTGCCGCTCTTCTGGTCGTTCGGAGCGGCCAACGCGCTGCCCGCCATCGTCACGCACGGCGGCGCGCTCGTGCTGCAGGAAAGCTTCGAGCCGGGCGAGGCGCTGGCGCTGCTCGACGGCGAGCGCTGCAGCGTCTACTACGGCATGGCGAACATGGCGCGTGCGCTGCTCGAGCATCCCGACCGGCCGCGGCGCGCCCTGGCTTCCATGCGCACGGGATTGACGATCGGCCTGCCTGAGGACCTCACGATGACGATGGAGGCCGTCAACGCGCGCCAGCTGTGCAACGTGTATGGCGCGACCGAAACGTACGGCAACTGCGCGGTGACGGATGCCGAGGATCCACTGGAGTTACGGTCGACGACGCAGGGCCTTGCGCTGCCCGGTATGCACATCCGCGCCGTGGATCCCGCTACCGACCGGCCGCTGCCGCCGAACGAGGTCGGCGAGCTCCGCGTGAAGGGCTGGGTGACGCCCGGCTATTATCGCGACGCCGAGCAAACCCGCGTTGCCTTCGACGCCGACGGCTTTTTCAAGACCGGCGATCTGGGAGCGATTGGCGACGACGGTCGCGTACGCTTCCGCGGCCGGCTCAAGGAGATGATCAAGACGGGCGGCATCAACGTCGCGCCCCTCGAAGTGGAGGCCGTGTTGCTCTCGCACCCGGCGGTGAAGCAGGCCTATGTCGTGGGGCTTGCCGATCGCGGCAAGGGCGAGATCGCGGCGGCGGCCATCGAGCTGCACGCCGGCACCACGGCGAGCGTCGAGACGCTGACCGCCTTCTGCCGCGAGCGGCTCGCCAGCTACAAGGTGCCCGCGCGCATCGTCTTCAGGAAGGCCGACGAATTTCCACGCACGGCGACAGGCAAGGTGCAGAAGCCCCGCTTGCGTGAAGAGCTGGAGCGTTCATGCGCGCCCTGATCTGTCGCGAATGGGGTGATATCGGAAGGCTGAAGGTCGAAGACGTCGCGGCGCCGAAGCCAGGAGCCGGCCAGGTGCTGATCGACGTGAAGGCGACGGCGGTGAACTACGCCGACGCGATCATGGTCGCCGGCCGCTACCAGACGAAGCCGCCGCTGCCGTTCAGTCCCGGGCTCGAAACGGCGGGCGTGGTGGTGGCGTGCGGAGACGGCGTGACGCGCTTCGCGCCGGGCGACCGCGTGATGGCGATTCTCGCGTATGGCGGACTCGCCGAGATGGCGGTCGCAGACGAGGCGGAGACCTTCACTGTCCCCGACCGCATGCCGTTCGACGAGGCCGGTGCATTTCCGATCGCGTACTTCTCGAGTCACGTCGCGATCCGCTGGCAGGGACGACTCGAGCCCGGCGAGACGCTGCTGGTGCTGGGCGCCGCGGGCGGCGTCGGGCTCACTGCGGTGGAGATCGGCAAAGCGATGGGCGCGCGGGTCATCGCGGGCGCGAGCAGCGCCGAGAAGCTGGCGGTCGCGCGCGAGCGGGGCGCCGACGAGACCGTCAACTACGCGACGGAAAATCTCACCGAGCGCGTGCTGGCGTTGACGGGCGGCAAGGGCGCCGACGTGTGCTTCGATCCCGTCGGCGGCGAGTTGTTCGACGCGGCGCTCTCCGCGCTCGGCTGGGGCGGACGCATCCTGCTCGTCGGCTTCGTCGGCGGCGTGCAGCAG